>JAGXGR010000135.1 GCA_024636645.1 Legionella sp. | reverse complement strand
TCTTAATGCCCAAAAAGCAGATGCCGCGAGAGTAGATATCTATGGTAATGAAGTGGATGTGGTTACAGAAGAGCAGGCGAAATATGCCTATCAAAAATTTCAGGAACGGTATGCCAAACGGAAAGAAGTTTAGAATTTAAGCCGCAAATCCGAGCCGCGACCGTCAGGAAGCGGAACAGTTGAAGTTGTGGTACAGTAAAAATCCTCTATTAACTGTTCAATTTTTGTTATAAAATACGACATAGCAATCCTTGCTCAAGAAAATGAGACCAATCGAAAAAATAAAACTGGCTTCTTAATTTTCCGCTACTTCAACTGTTCCGCTTCCTGACGGTCGCGGCTCGGTTAGATCGCAGCCCGGTTGTGGTTAGGTCGCGGCTCGGATGCTTCGCCAGCGGGTTCGCTCAATCTGCAAGCCATTAAATAATTAACCGATACATCAGAACAGAAACTGGCTTGTCCTGATAAGGGATTGTAGCTCATTCCCTTGAGATCAATGATGTCCAAATCAAGTGGCCGGAGGATTCTGGCCAGCTCACTGGGCTTGATAAATTTATCATAATCATGGGTTTGTTTCGGCAATAAGCCCAGAAGGTATTCAGCTGCAATGATGGCACTGGCATAGGCCTTCATGCTTCGATTGATAGTCGAAAGAAACAGAAACCCACCGGGTTTTAATAATCGCACGCAATGTTGAATAACAACCTGCGGATTTTGCACATGCTCCAGCATTTCCATACAAGTGACAACATCATAGGACTCAACTGGCATGCCTTCAATTGCCATGGTCCTGTAATCAATTTCAAGGTTATTGTTTAAAGCATGCGCGGCTGCCATGGCAATGGCCTGCTCTTCTGCATCGATGCCGGTACAAAATGCACCAAGTTCCGCCATAGCCTCTGTTAAAATGCCGCCGCCGCAACCTACATCAAGTACCTTTTTCCCCTCTAAATGCTGATGCTCAGCAATAAACTTCAATCTTAAAGGGTTAATATCATGCAAAGTTTTTAAAGGACCGGCAGGATCCCACCACTCATTGGCGTGCTGCTCAAATTTGCTGATTTCCTGTTTATCTATCGTTGATTCATTCATTACGGGCCAGTAGGTCAAAAGGTTTAAAAAACGTTAACACGTCCGGGTTCCTAATAAAACTCAAATTAAAAGGGTGTTCGGCTTTCAAAGCGACATTTAAGCTGGTTTTTGGGATATTATCTGCAATTTTACCAAATAAAACCAGTTGTACCGAAGGTTTTTTTACTTCCAGTTGAGTGAGCAGCGAGTATATAAAAGGCTGCCAGTTTTTAGCATGGTATTTAAGGTTTCCTTTGCCATAGACAAGACAGGCGTTCAACAATAAAAACCCTTGATTCATCATCCCCTCAAAAAATTCATCCGCTCTCTGGACCAGTCCTGACTTATCAATCTTTGCGATGGCCTCTTGTGAAAGATCATCACTTAAATCGCCTCTTGCCACTAAAAGTGCTTTTATCCAGTTTCTGAGAGAAGTCGCTCGATTAACCGATTTGGACAAGCCCTTTTCACTCCACAATGAACCCACTGAATCATCCCAAAACGCATAACCATTAGCAGATTCCTCTCTGGGGTATGGCGACTCACCTAATAAAATATAACTGACTTCAGACAGTGGCAAGCTAAAAGCTGCAAACAGATTCGATAAACCAGGAAGCCAATCCTGATGATTTACAAGCTCAGATAAATAATCAGAATCAACCTGACCCAAAGCAGTTTTCAAAATAGGCAACCATTCCTCATCTACCTCAGAATAATTAATTATTTTTTCCAGGTCTGTTTTCATCATATATTTCTTAAAAGGCATAGAAAAAGGAAAGTTATTCTAACAGAAATCTTGCGAATAGCATGGATTTCCGATAATGTTTGAGCCTTTAGACAGGGATGAGATGTATGGAACATACACTGAAAGCCATGATTGACGCTATCAAGGCCAGCCAAAGCACAATGGTTGATGAGCTGCACACGTTTTGTTTAATCAACTCTGGCAGCGACAATTTACCAGGGCTTGCAAAAATGCTTGATACATTGCAAAAAAGCTTCACGCCTGTTGCTGATAGCGTCGAAATCCGTCAACTGCCGCCCTTTGCTTCTATCAATATGGCAGGAGAAAACGTTCAACAACGTTGCGGTGATGCATTATTAATTCAAAAGCGGCCCGATTTAAAACGTCGTATTTTACTCAGTGGTCATATGGATACCGTTTATAGTGCGGCACATCCTTTCCAAATGATGAAATACCTTAATGACGATGAAATTAATGGTCCCGGGGTTTCCGACATGAAAGGCGGCCTCATTGTCATGCTTCATGCACTCAAAGCATTTGAACAAACGGCGTTCGCCTCACAGCTGGGTTGGGATGTGCTGATTAATGCTGATGAAGAAATAGGCTCCCCGGCCTCTGCTGTACTATTCGATGAAATCGCCGCCAATTATCAAGCCGCTCTGGTCTATGAACCGGCCATGACAACAAAAGGCACGCTCGCCAAAAACCGCAAAGGCAGCGGTAAATTAACACTTATTGCAACAGGAAGAGCCGCACACGCAGGACGTTCATTTTCTGAAGGTCGTAACGCCATCTGTTATCTGGCTGAAGTCATTACTGAAATACATGCGCTTAATGGACTTCGTGAGGGTGTAACAATTAATGTCGGTTTAATATCTGGAGGGGCGGCCCTGAACGTTGTTCCAGATAAAGCGGTGGCTAAACTTGATGTTCGCATCAGCTTCCCTGAAGATGAGCAATGGGTCAGGCAACAGTTAAATGCCCTGCTGACCAAACTTAAACGCCCGGATTACTCGCTGCAAGTGGAAGGCAGTTTCTCAAGGCCTGTGAAACGGGTTTGTAAAGCCACAGAGCGCCTGTTTAATCGATTACAGGATATGGGACATCATTTGGGTTTAAGTATCGACTGGAAAGACAGCGGCGGTTGTTGCGATGGCAATAATCTGGCCAAGCACGGTTTACCGGTTCTCGACACCTTGGGCGTCAGAGGCGGTAATATCCATAGCTCGGAAGAATTTATCATTTTAAACAGCCTCAGTGAAAGGGCTGCCTTAAGCGCGCTTTTGCTGACGGATTTAGCTCGTGGAGGGCTTGAGGATTTAAGAGCATGATGCTATTTCGGAGTGCCAAATCATCTGATCTGGATGCCATTCACCGTCTGGCAGAGGAAAGCGGCATTGGCATGACAACGCTTCCAAAAGACAAGGATTTACTTGATAAACGATTAAAATGGGCGCAACGTTCCTTTAAAAAAAATGTTCAGCAGCCCAATAAAGAATATTATCTTTTTATTATGGAGGAAGTCCAAACCGGCAAGATAGTAGGTACGTCCGCCGTTGAAGCCCGCATAGGTCACGAGCTTCCTTTTTATTCCTACAAACTCTCAAAAAGAACGCGTATCTGTCATAGTCTTAATATTCGGAGTGATTACGAAGTGTTGAGCCTGGTGAATGACAACCAGGGTAAAAGTGAAATCTGCACGCTTTTTCTTACCCCTGATTTTCGTCACAGTGGCAACGGCTTGCTACTATCCAGGGCCCGATTTCTTTTTATGGCGCATTATCCCCAGCGCTTTGCACCCACGGTCATTGCTGAAATGCGTGGTGTTTCGGATGAAAAAGGACACTCCCCTTTCTGGGATAATGTGGGCTGCCATTTTTTCCAGATGCCTTTTGAACAAGCTGATTGCCTGACACTATCAACAAACAAACAGTTTATTGCCGATTTAATGCCAAGAAATCCCATCTATGTCAAACTGCTTTCTGAAAAAGCCCAGTCGGTCATCGGCCAACCGCATCCATCGACCGCACCTGCTTTAAATATTTTATTGCGTGAAGGATTTCGCCATACGAACTATGTTGATATTTTTGATGTGGGACCCACTATCGAAGCCCCATTAAAAGATATTAAAACCATATCTGCAAGCAGGCTGATGGTCATTAAAAACACGATTGATGAAGTCAGCTCCAAGCGCTATATTCTTTCTAATACACGCATGGATTTTCGCGCAACCATAGGGCATGTTGTTTTCAATGATCATCAGAAGTCATGCATGATAAGCAAGGAAAATGCAGAGCTTTTACAGGTAAAAGCGGGTGATTCTTTGCGTATATCCCCTTTATACATTGATGATTCAAACCAATTTAAGTGAGTGTTTAACATGGAATCAGTAAAGCAATTAAAAAGTCAGGGACAGTTTATTGATGGGCAATGGGTGGCATCCGGTGGTGAAGCGATGACCTCTGTCAATCCAGCCAATGGGCAGTTGCTGTGGCAGGGAGCGGCAGCCAGCGATGAACATATCGATGCAGCCTTCACGGCAGCCAGATCCTCTCTGGCAAAGTGGTCTGCACTGGACTTTGATACCCGCTGTGAAATCATTCAGGCCTTTGCGAGACAAATCGAAGTACAAAAAGATAGCTTAGCCAGGCTTATTTCTCTGGAAACAGGCAAGCCGCTGTGGGAATCAAAAACCGAAGTCAGCGCCGTCATAGGCAAGGTCAAGCTGTCTATTCAAGCTTATAAAGAAAGAACAGGAAGCAGACAGACAAAACAGGAAAACCTAACGACAAGCCTGCGTTTCAAACCCCATGGCGTGGTTGTTGTGCTGGGCGCATTTAACTTTCCAGCCCACTTAAGCAACGGGCATATCGTTCCTGCGCTTCTAGCGGGGAATACTGTCTTGTATAAACCCAGTGAGCTGACCCCTGCGGTGGCGGAATTTATCATGCGCTGCTGGCAGGACAGCGGCATTCCCCCGGGTGTCATTAATTGCCTTCAGGGAACGGCTGATTGCGGCAAGGCACTGCTGCAAAAGAATATACAGGGCGTGTATTTTACAGGGAGTTATCAAACCGGACAGGCCATTCATCGCAGTTTTTCCGAGCGCCCGGAGGTGATTCTTGCGCTGGAAATGGGGGGCAATAACCCGTTGGTTATTGGTGAAATCAACAACCAGACTGCTGCGGTTTATCATACGCTGTTGTCCGGCTTTATTACCGCAGGACAACGCTGCACCTGTGCACGCCGGCTCATCATTCCCGACAATGACTTTGGTGATGACTTCCTGGCTCAATTGATTAAATCCGCCAGACAACTGGATGTTGCTGAGTTCACAAAAGATCCTCAACCCTTTATGGGCCCTGTGATTGCCTTTGATCATGCCTTACAACATCTAAAGGCACAGGAAAAATTAATAGAACAAGGCGGCAACCCCCTTCTCAAAATGGATTTATTAAAAGATAACACCGGTTTATTATCACCCGGCATTATCGATATGACCGCGGTAAACGAGCCGGAAGATAAAGAAATATTCGCTCCCTTGATGCAGGTGTACCGTTATACTGACTTTGAGCAGGCACTGAAACTGGCCAATCAAACCAAGTACGGCTTATCAGCAGGATTATTAAGTGATAATGCCGAGCAATACCAGCAATTTTTTCACCGCGTGAATGCGGGATTAATCAACTGGAATCGCCCAACCACAGGGGCTGCGAGCAATCTCCCTTTTGGCGGTATTGGCAAAAGCGGCAATCATCGCCCCAGCGCTTTTTATGCAGCTGATTATTGTGCTTACCCTATAGCCAGCCAGGAAGAAGAGCACCTCAATTTACCTGAGCAGCTGTTACCTGGTGTCGAGCTGGAAAATGACTAAAGCATTTGAAATTAACATGGATGGTCTGGTAGGACCGACGCACCACTACGCGGGTCTCTCAGAAGGTAATATTGCCTCTGAAAGCAATGCATTGAGAAAAGCAGATCCCAAAACGGCTGCCTTGCAGGGCCTGGAAAAAATGCGCCTGCTGTATGAGAAAGGGCTTGTACAGGCCATACTGCCTCCTCATCAAAGACCAAACCTTCATTTATTACATCAGCTGGGATTTACAGGAAGTCCTGCCCGGCAAATAGAAAAAGCTGCAAAACAAGCGCCCGATCTCTTGTCTGCGGCCTACTCCGCCTCTTCCATGTGGGCTGCCAATGCCGCCACTGTTTCAGCAAGCATTGATACAACGGATAACCGGGTTCATTTTACAGCCGCAAATCTGGTCAGCAATCTACACCGCTCTCAAGAGGCCGACTTTTCCAGTGCATTGCTGAAAAGCATTTTCAAAAATGATCATTATTTTTACCATCATCCCATTTTACCCCGCTCTGCGGTAACGGGAGATGAAGGGGCTGCGAACCATAATCGCTTATGTGCAGGCCATCATGAAGAGGCCATCTATCTATTTGTATACGGAAAACACGCCCTCGCCCGCAATAAAAACAACCCCATTCCCATACGCTATCCTGCAAGACAAACCCTGGAAGCCTCTTCTGCCATTGCAAGAAGCCACTTTCTCAATCCAGAGCAGGTCATATTTGCCTGTCAAAATCCTGCAGTCATCGATCAAGGTGTTTTCCACAACGATGTGATATCCGTAGCCAATGAATCTGTCTATCTGGTTCATGAAGAAGCTTTTCTTAATCAAACGGCGTTATTGATACAATTAAGAGAAAAAGCCAAATTCCCCTTAAATATTATAGAAATTCCATCAAGTGCAATGGCTGTTGGCGATGCCATCAGCAGCTATTTCTTTAACTCACAATTAATTAGCTTGCCCGACAGTGACGACATGTTATTAATCGCGCCTATAGAGTGCGAGGAAAACAAAAAGGTCAAACAAGTCATTGATGACTTGATAAGCGATACTTCAAATCCGCTAAACAGTGTGCGGTATCTGAATCTTAAACAGAGCATGCGTAATGGCGGCGGCCCGGCTTGCTTGCGTTTGAGGGTCGTCTTGAACGATAACGAACTTGCCGCTATGCATCAGGGTGTGTTGATCAACGATGATTTGCTTGCAAAATTAAACGCATGGGTTATTCGTCATTATCGTGACCAATTGCATGCAGATGATTTAACCGATCCTTTGTTAATTGATCAAAATTTCAGAGCGCTTGATGAATTAAGTCAACTTTTGAAATTAGGATCTATTTATCCCTTTCAAGTATAAATCATGCTGAAAACAACATTAGGACGATGTATATTTCAAGGACCGGGTGGTGCGCGTGTTTATCAGAATTTTCTTTATCGATGGTTAAGGTTTGACAGCAAAGCCATCCAGTCCGCCATTGATAGAAAGCATCCTGAAAAACCCGTTTTAAAATATCTGACACCACTGTGCGCCCTGGCACGCGCAAACCCTGGTGATACTTGTATTTTAGGGTTGGGAGGTGCGGGGGCTGCGCATTATCTTTCGCAATATATCGACAATTATAAGTTAATTTCAGTAGACAATAATGCGGAGGTTATTTATATCGCTGATAAATATTTTATGGCAAACAGCATTCCTTCTTTAGATATCGTCTATCAAGATGCTCTGGACTTTCTTAAGAACTATGAATTATCATTTAAGCATTTATTGGTTGATTTATATCACAGTAATCAATTTCCTGAAGAATGTAATAACGCGTTGTTTTTTAAGCGCTGCGATGAGCGTCTGAAAGACAAAGGTTTTCTCGGCGTCAATCTTGCCGCACCAGAAGAGCAATTTATCATCTTTAGTAAAATAAAAAATCAATTTAACGGGTGCACTGTCACTATTCCGGTGCCAGCCAGTTCAAATATGGTTATTTTTACCTGCAAAAACCGATCGCTTCCCTTTCTTGTAGAACAACTATCAAAAAGTTTAAACATTAAAAAATTAATTTGGGACGCAGACTGGGGATGTTTGGCAGAGATCACTCCTATAAAAACCTCATGAGATTAAATCAGAAATTAACCAATAAAACGTTGAATATTTAAACATTGCCCGGTATGATTTTATAGGGCAATTTATTTACAATGTCACATTTAAACAATAGATACCTCTAAACGGCCCTCAACTTAATATTAAAATCGTAACAGGTTGGTTTTTGTGTTGAGCTAGGGAGCATAATTCCTATACATTTATGGATTTAAAAGGAGTATGAAAATGGAATTTTCATCCAGTAACGTTTTTACCGTAGTCAATGAAATTCACAAGATGATTTTCAGCAGTAGCCATCTTTTAAAAGAGACCGGTGTATTTCGCGAGTCAGGGAATATGCATCATGTTGAATTCTTGATTGCTCATATTTTAAAATCTGAGCAAAAGCGCATCACCTCCATGACAATTCATGATTACATTGGTGCATTAAAGCACGTGCTTTTAAATAGAGACGACAAATTCAGTAATCAGGTTTTCCAACATTTTATCAGCGATCTGCAAACCGGCAACGCGTCCACCGGTATAGACCAACTGCTTATGGCTTTAGTGCATTCCGAACAACAAAATAACATTCATTTAGCTGAAAGCTTATACAATTATATTCAAATCATACGCCTTACTGCAGGTTTCCAGCAGGAGAATGGCATGGATGCTAAAAATTTGGGACTGATGCTAGGACCTGTCCTTTCAATCAGTGAAACCATGGACGATGTAGCTTTTCTTAATGATTATTCAGCACAGATTATCCAGTCAGATAAGATCCCTGTAGATCAAAAATTTATCGAATACGTTGCCGATAACTTTCCACACATGCTGACTATTTTATTAAAATCAAAGCAACAAGCACTGAGGATAGCGATTCAAGAACTGAGCATAACTACTAATGTGATAGACTCCAGTATAAAAATCCTGGCGAAACAAAATGATTTTATTGAAGATAGAACAATGCAACTGGAAGCGGTTGAAAAATCAATTCAGCAGCAGAAAGCAAAACTTGCCAATGCCTCGAAAAATAAACCTTTAAGGCAAGAATTAACCGGTTCCATCATTGAAGCTCAAAAACATGCCATGGATCTTGTGCTGCAGATTAAAATTAAAATAGCTGACAGGCAATTTACTGAGCATTTAAAACAAAATGCTACCAATGAACAATCGGTGCAAAAGCAAAAAGTGAGGGGGTTACGCGTTGAGATAGGTTTTATTAAAAAACGAATAAAAAATCGAACCGTCATTGTCGAGGATTGGTCAAATGATTTCGAACAAGGGGCATCCTCCAGGATAAAAAGAGTTATTAAAAAGTTGAATCAATCGAGGGATCAAAAAGAAGCAAGTGAAGGGCCTGTTTTCTTTAAGCGGCCGATAAAAAATCGGCATGCTCATGATGGAAAAGCCGAAGCGCCAGAGTTTTCTCGTTAGTAATTGGGCTTTGATTTTCGAGAGTAGATCTCATCCCGTAATACGCTTCGCTCCTTACGGGCTACAGGTTCTTCGTAGCCCGGATGGAGGCGGAGCCGTAATCCGGGAATACGATGGTCATTTTGAAATCCATTCTTCGATTAGCATCGCGATCCCCGTAATACGCTATCGCTTCTTACGGGCTACCTTATCGGTTGATCAATATATTACAGTTTAAGAAACATCAGCTAATCGCTGTAAATTTAAATTTGCATTAAATCTTTTTCTTTTTCAACTAAAAGAACATCCACTTCTGCAATGTTTTTATCTGTTAATTTCTGGATAACTTCCGTTCCACGGCGTTCTTCGTCTTCGGATATTTGCTTTTCTTTTACTAAATCTTTCAACTGGTTATTAGCATCGCGACGTATATTACGAATAGCAACTTTGCTCTGCTCGCCCTCTGCTTTAACGACCTTGATTAACTCTTTACGGCGTTCCTCTGTCAAAGGCGGCATAGGGACGCGAATAGCACTCCCTGCTGTTGCTGGATTTAAACCCAGATCAGAGGTAAGAATCGCTTTTTCAACCGCTGATACCATGCTTTTTTCCCAGGGTGTCACCAAAATGGTTCTGGCGTCACTAGCAGAAATAGTAGCAATTTGGCTAATGGGCGTGGGGTTACCATAATAATCAACCACCACATGATCCAGTATACCGACATTGGCTCTACCAGTACGAATCTTACTCAAATCAACCTGTAAAGACTCAACTGCCTTTTTCATCCGTTTTTCAGCATCTTGTTTAATCTCATTGATCATGATTTGCTCCTACAATTGTTCCTACACGCTCACCTCTGACAATTTTCTTTAAGGCATCTGTTGCGGACATATTAAATACCTGTAAAGGCATGCCATGCTCCTGACACAAACAAATTGCCGTAGCATCCATGACCTTCAAGCCTTTGTTTAACACTTCTCGATAGGTTAAATAATCATAACGGGTAGCTTGTGGATTTAAAATGGGATCTTCTGAATAAATACCATCAACCTTTGTAGCCTTTAATACAACATCAGCACCCACTTCGATGGCTCTGAGACAGGCTGCAGAATCCGTGGTGAAAAAAGGATTACCCGTGCCTGCTGCAAAAATAACCACATGCCCGTTTCGAAGATGGGTGATAGCCTTCCTGCGATGATAAGGGTCGACAACACCCAGCATAGGTATTGCCGACATGATGCGGGCTGGCAGATCAATTCGCTCCAGTGCATCACGTAAGGCCAAAGCATTCATTACAGTAGCCAGCATACCCATATGATCGCCAGTCACACGACCAAGACCGGCTTCTGATAAGACTTTGCCACGAAATAAATTTCCACCACCTATAACAAGCCCGACTTCCACGCCCATTTGGATTAATTCAGCTACATCTTTGGCAATTTTATCCAGAACGGAAGGATCAATGCCAAACTGAACTTTACCCATGAGCGCTTCGCCGCTGCATTTGAGTAATATGCGTTTGTATTTTATTTGTGGCTGTTTGCTATCATTCATTATATATCACGAACCTGTGCCATCACTTCTTCAACAAAGTTATCTTCTTTTTTCTCGATGCCTTCACCCACTTCAAAGCGTATAAAACTTTGAACGTCTGCATTCTTTTCTTTTAGAAGCTGACCGACTTTGACATTGGGATCTTTAACAAAAGGCTGACCAAGAAGGCTGACTTCATCAATGTATTTATTGATACGGCCTTCAATCATTTTATCAATAATTTCTTGCGGCTTGCCGCTTTCACGCGCTTGCGCGGTAAAGATTTCTCTTTCATTTTCAATGGCTTCAGCAGGAACCTGATCACGGCTGACAACCATCGGTTTGCTTGCAGCAATGTGCATGGCAATGTCTTTGGCTAATGATTCATCACCATTTTTAAGTGCTACCATCACGCCAATTCGTGAACCGTGCAAATAATAACCCACGACCGTTTCGGCATTTAAGCGAGCCATGCGGCGGAGTTTAATATTTTCTCCGATTTTAGCCACCAGTTCCTGTCTCGCGGTTTCGATGGTTTTTTCGCCATCCAGGGTTTCCTGTGACAAGGCTTCAATATCATTCGTTGCGCTTTCCAAAGCAGTTTCAGCAACTTTTGATGCGAATTCAGTGAAATTTTCATCGCGTGCTACAAAATCTGTTTCGCTGTTAACTTCCATCATAACTGCTGTTTTCTGATCTTCAGAACGGGCAACGACAATGACACCTTCTGCCGCAACACGATCCGCTTTCTTATCAGCTTTCGCTTGGCCTGCCTTGCGCATTTCAGAAATAGCTAATTCAATATCGCCATTTGCGGCAACTAAAAATTTCTTGCACTCCATCATGCCAGCGCCTGTACGCTCGCGTAGTTGCATTACCAATGCAGCACTAATCGTCATGTTTTCTATCCTCCAAATAGCAAAAAGGGGCCTTGGCTTATGTCAATGCCCCTCTTTGATCAAATAATTTACTCGCCTGCTTTATCCGCTTTTTTCTTTGCGGGCTCAGGTGCTTTGTCCGCTTTTTTCTTTGCGGCAGGCTCGGATGCTTCTACAAACTCAACTTCTTCAGAAGCACCGCCAACTGTATTGCTTTGTTTGGCATCAAGAATGGCATCAGCAATACAACGTACATAGATGTCTATGGCGCGCATTGAGTCATCATTGGCAGGAATGATGTAATCAATATCATCGGGTGAATTATTTGTATCCACAATACCGATAACGGGTATTTTCAGGCGACGGGCCTCTTCAACAGCAATGTGCTCAAAACCGACATCAACCACAAATAATGCATCGGGTAAACCGCCCATGTTTTCAATACCGCCCAGACTGCGATCCAGTTTTTCCAGCTCGCGGGTCAGCATCAGAGCTTCTTTTTTAATCATTGACTCAAACAGTCCTTTTTCACGCATTTCTTTTAATTCTTTCAAACGAAAGATAGATTGGCGAACTGTTTTGTAGTTAGTCAGCATACCACCTAACCAACGGTGATCTACATAAGGCATGCCGCATCGTTTTGCGTGTTCACGGATGCTCTCCTGAGCAGCACGCTTTGTGCCGACAAAAAGAATTTTGGCCTTGTTTGAAGCCAGACGTCCTACATAATTAATCACGTCCTGCATCATTGGCATTGTTTTTTCAAGATTTATAATATGGATTTTATTTCTTGAGCCGAAAATGTATTCAGCCATTTTAGGGTTCCAGTAACGGGTTCTATGACCAAAATGGGCACCCGCTTCCAGTAATTCTCTCATACTTACATTCATTATTATCTCCAGGGTTAGGCCTCCACGCTTCCCATATGGCACCCAAACTCAGGACCCAGCCATATGTGTCGAAACGTGTGTGTATTTTAATGCGCGTTATTTATATCACATTCATCCATTTTCTTCAATTTAAAAGCACTTAATTCTACAAAAAAAAATAAATTAAGCTATAATCATATTACGATTGGTTTTGTTACTTTAAATACGTCACGTGTTACGGCGATTGGAACTTAAAGCTGTAAAATTTTTTAAAGAATCAGAATCAATGTGTACAGCTAATTATAAACTTAACAACATAAGGAAGTTATCATGAATAAAGGAATAATGTGGATTTCATCAATGGCGCTTGCAATGTTCATCAGCCAACCAGTTTTAGCTGATATGCATCCAAAATGTCCCTGTTACAAAGACATGAAAGAAAAAATGATGAAAAAACTGGAGCTGACTGACGAGCAAAAAACGAAGCTCGAAGACGTCAAAAAACAATATAAAGATCAACTTAAAGCAAAACATGATGAAATGAAAGATCTTCGTCAGCAGATGAAAGATCTGGCCAAAGCCGATAAACTTGATGAAGCCAAGCTTGATCAGTTGATTTCTCAAAAGAAAGAACTGGTCGGTTCGATGACTAAACTAAAAGTTCAGATGAAGCATGCGGCCTATGGCATACTTACACCTGAGCAAGTCAAAAAAGCTGAGACTGTTAAAAAGGAAATAATGGATAAATGCATGATTAAAGATGATAAAGACAGTGATTCAACACAGATGATGGATCTAGACGATACTGATACATCTACAGATGAATAATTTTTATTTTCTTTGATAAACCTGTCAGTCAGTGGATGTTGGTTTTAAGACCGGCTCGCTGACTGACAGTCTTTTTGTTGGCTGTCACTTATGATATATTCATTTTATTTGCGGAAGATAAGTGTATGGCTGTTACTATAAAAACTCCTGAAGAAATTGAAAAAATGCGCGTTGCAGGTCGACTGGCCGCTGAAGTTCTGGAAATGATAGAACCTTATGTTAAAGTCGGTGTCAGTACGGACGAGTTAAACCGCATATGTCATGATTATATCGTTAATGAACAAAAGGCCATACCAGCGCCTCTGAATTATCATGGTTTCCCAAAATCCATTTGTACTTCAATTAATCATGTTGTCTGTCATGGTATTCCCGGAGAAAAGCATCTTAAAGAGGGTGATATAATTAACATTGATGTCACTGTTATCAAAGAGGGATATCATGGTGATACCAGTAAAATGTTTTTTGTAGGCACACCATCTGTTAAAGCAAAGCATGTTGTCAAAATTGCACAGGAATGTTTATTGATAGGCATAGATTTGGTAAAGCCTGGCGTGCATCTTGGTGACATTGGTCATGCCATTCAACAACACGCTGAAAAAAACCGCTGCTCTGTGGTCAGAGATTATTGCGGTCACGGTATTGGGCGTATTTTTCATGAGGATCCTCAGGTTCTTCATTATGGAACACCAAAAACAGGCGAGATACTGCGTGCGGGAATGACCTTTACAATCGAACCCATGATTAACATAGGCAAACACCATACCCGTCTTTTACCTGATCAGTGGACCGTTGTTACCAAAGACCACAGTCTGTCGGCACAATGGGAACATACTTTGTTAGTTACCGATGAGGGTGTTGAAATCCTGACCTTACGTCATGAAGAGCGATAACCAGCAGTTAAAGCAATCCATAAAGCAGTTCAAGGATGAACTGTGCAAAGAATTACATGAGCACGGTAACATCAATCACATCACACGCAAGCTGGTTAATTATATTGATGATTTATTAATCCGCTTGTTTCTGAAATATGACTTACAAAATGATAATCAGTTCTGTCTGATGGGCTTGGGAAGCTATGGCAGGCGTGAATTACAACTTCATTCTGATATCGATATACTGCTTCTTCATACCGATACGCTCAGCGAGAAAAATCTGCAAAATGCCCAGTTATTTATTCAAAGCTGCTGGGATATCGGCTTGGAAATCAGTCATCAATTGACGACGGTATCCGCCTGTGCTGAGTTGGCAGCTGAAGATATCTCCGTTATATCCAGCATCATGGATATGCATCTGGTCTGCGGCCGGGGCCATTTAATGGAAGAATTGATTTATCAAACCCATCCTTTGCATATGTGGCCGAGCGATGACTATTTTTATGCTAAACAAAAAGAACAGCAAATACGATATAAGAAGTATGGTGAAACAGCCTATAATCTGGAGCCTAATGTAAAAAACGGCCCTGGTGGTTTGCGAGACTTACAAATACTACTCAGCATCTCAAAACGTCATTTCAATATTAAAAAACTGGCAGAAGGCATTTATAGCGGTTTTATTAGCGATAGAGAATATGAAGAGCTTATCAATTGCCAACATTTCCTATGGAAAGTTCGCTTTGCGCTGCATATTCTGGCCGAAAAAAAAGAAGATCGATTGATTTTTGACTATCAAGTCAAATTAGCCGGTTTTTTTGGCTACCATGATAATAGCCAATCGCTTGCTATTGAACAATTCATGAAGGCCTATTTTAAAGTTATCAAACGTATACGTGAGCTCAATGAAGTGCTGTTGCAATGGTTTGCAGAAGCCATTATTCATCCTCAAAAACAAAAGCTGGTACCGCTTGACGATGAATTTCAGTTGTCTTTGAATTATATTGAAGTCAAAAAAATCAAATTATTCAGACAGCGCCCTCATGCCATGCTGTCTTTATTTTTATGGATTGCAAAAAAACCTGAAATTAAAGGCGTAAGAGCAGGAACCATACGCTTGATTCGTCAATCCCTGTACCAGATAGATAGATCATTCCGACAATCCAGGGCCGCGACAGATATTTTCATGGACATATTGAAAGCAGACAACCCTTATGAAGCACTTCAAAGAATGAATCGTTATGGTGTTCTTGCAAGGTATCTTGATTGCTTCGCAGCGGTCACCGGCCAAATGCAATATGATTTATTTCATGTCTATACGGTGGATCAACATACCTTGTTTGTGATTCGTAATATTGCAAGGTTCAGAAGTCAGCAATACCGTGCGACATTTCCCTTGTGCGCAAAAATTATCTTTGAACTGAAAAAACCGGAAATTCTTTTTCTATCCGCTTTGTTTCATGATATTGCCAAAGGTCGAGGCGGCGATCATTCCGAACTAGGCGCTATTGAAGCAAAATCCTTTGCTAAAAGGCATTATTTAAGTGAGGAGGATAGCAATTTACTGGTCTGGTTGGTTAAAAACCATTTATTGATGTCCATTACTGCTCAGAGAAAAGACATTTATGATCCTAAAACCATTAATCAATTTTGCCATCTGTTGCCAGAGGCCTATTATCTGGATTATTTGTATTTGCTGACAGTCGCTGACATCTGCGGTACGAACCCCAATCTCTGGAATGCCTGGAAGGACTCATTGCTGAAAGAGCTTTATCGCGCAACCAATCAGGCCTTACAAAAAGAAAAAATACTATTGGATGAAAAAAGCTTAATCCAAATCCGCCAACACATGGCTCTTGATGTGTTAACAAGAAAAGGATTTAATGCACAAGACATTAGAGACATCTGGTCCCATTTTGAAGGCAAATATTTTTTGCATGAATCACCTGAAATGATTGCTCGCCATACCGAGGCCATTTTGACTTGTGAAACCTTTCCATTAATTCTGATCCTGCCTCATCATAGCCAGGGGGGGACAGAAATATTCATTTACATGCCTCATAAAGACGAGCGATTTATCGTGACCACCACGGTTTTAAGCAATTTTAATCTGACCATTCAGGAAGCTGCCATTACCCGATGTGCTAATGATTACGATCTTGATACATATATCATACTGGATGATCAAAATCAGGCATTTATTGATGAGCAACGTTCAAGCAAAATAAAGCAAGCCCTTTTCAATCATTTAAGCGCTGCTCCATCGCAAATGCCCGTCATTACCAGGCGTAGATTGTCGCGTATGCAAGCGCATTTTAAAATCAAACCTCAAGTTATTTTTAACGAGGATGCGCTGAATAAATATACCAGTCTTTTTCTAATTACCAGCGATAGACCCGGTCTCTTGGCGAGCATCAGCCGCATGTTTTTTCAGCTTAAAATCAATTTGCACAGTGCTAAAATTGCAACCGCCGGGGAACGTGTGGAAGATATGTTTTATATCAGCAATGCCCAGGGACAGATGCTCAATGAGAAAGAACGCGAATCGCTCAAACAAGCCATAGTGAAAGAACTGAGCAGGTAGCCTAACGATTCCTGAAAAAGCCGGTTAGCAAATTCGCACACTCATGTTGCATGATGCCTTCATCGACAATAATTTTATGATTTAAAGAAAATGCATGCACCAGGTTAAATACAGACCCTGCAGCACCGCTCTTAAAATCACGGGCAGCAAACACCAGACGTTTGATTCGGGAATTTACAAGCGTACCTGCGCACATGGGGCAGGGTTCCAGGGTGACATAAAGCGTTGTATTTAAAAGCCGGTAATTATTAAGTTGTTTAGCCGCTTCCCTGATAGCAATAATTTCCGCATGACAAGTGGGATCGCTGTGTTTAATCACGGCATTATAACCCTGACCCAGAAGTTGATTATCCTCACCCACCAATACAGCCCCTACCGGTATTTCACCTTCTTTTTCGGCCTGCAGGGCTAATTGATAGGCTTTTCTCATCCAGTCCTTGTCGTTCATTATAAAGACCTTTCTAAATGAATTTTAAAATCACAAGCCGTGCATAATACTTTCTGCACCCCAGGCTTTACTTATCAAAGCTTGAGATTACTCCCACTCGATTGTCGCCGGCGGTTTTCCAGAAATGTCATAGGTCACTCTTGATACACCCACCACTTCGTTAATAATTCTGCTGGAAACCTTATCTAAAAAATCCCAGGGTAAATAGGCCCATTTTGCAGTCATAAAATCTATCGTCTCAACGGCACGCAGACAAATCACATAATCATAACGCCTGCCATCACCCATTACCCCGACGCTTTTTACAGGTAAAAAGACAGCAAAAGCCTGACTCACTTTATGATATAAATCAGCAGCAGTTAATTCTTCAATAAAAATAGCATCAGCCTGTCTTAATATTTCAGCATATTCTTTTTTTACCTCAGCCAAAATACGAACACCCAAGCCAGGACCTGGAAAGGGATGGCGATACACCATGGTGTAGGGCAAACCCAATTCAAGTCCTATCTTGCGTACTTCATCTTTAAATAACTGGCGGACAGGTTCCAGTAATTTTAAATTCAATGTTTCTGGCAGACCGCCTACGTTATGATGAGACTTGATAACCATAGAACTTTTACTGTTTGCATGTGCACCGGCAGACTCGATGACATCAGGATAAATCGTGCCTTGCGCCAGCCATTTTACTTCGGGTATTTTACGTGCTTGTTCATCAAAAATTTCAATAAAAGTCCTGCCGATAATTTTGCGCTTGTCCTCGGGGCAGGTGACGCCTTCCAAGGCGGACAAAAACTGTTTTTCAGCATTAACGGCAATTATTTTTATTCCCATATGTTGACCGAACATGGCCATGACCTGCTCTGCTTCATTTTGACGTAACAGCCCGGTATCCACAAAGACACAGATCAATTGCTCACCAATGGCCTTATGTAACAGGGCCGCAACGACCGATGAATCCACCCCGCCTGAAAGACCAAGAAGTACTTTTTCTTTCCCTACTTTTTCTTTTATATTTTTTACTGACTCGTCAATGATATGATGCGCTGTCCAATCCGTTGCCGCCTTGCATATATCCACCACAAAACGCTGTAAAATGCGCAGACCCTGTACGGTATGAGTGACTTCCGGATGAAACTGCAATCCATAAAAATGCCTTTTTTCATCTGCCATCCCAGCGACAGGTGCGTTTGAGGTTTCACAGATAATGTTAAAACCCGGCGGGATCGCTGTCACCTTATCGCCATGACTCATCCAAACATCAAGTTGCGCCTCTCCAGAAGCATTTGTTCTGTCTTCAATGTTGCTTAACAAACGGCTATGGCCATGAATTTTAAGCTCCGCATAGCCAAACTCACGCAAGGTTGAGATCTGAACTTCACCGCCTAACTGCACTGCCATGGTCTGCATGCCATAGCAAATACCCAGTACAGGAATGTTTTTGTCAAATATCCATTGAGGTGCTCTTGGATTTTCAATCTGGGTTACGGTGGAGGGACCGCCTGAAAAAATCACGCCGCAAGGTTGCAGGGCTTCAAAATCAGCTTGCTCAATGCTGTAAGGAAAAATTTCACAATACACGCCCATTTCTCTCACTCTTCGAGCGATAAGCTGCGTGTACTGCGAACCAAAATCAAGAATTAAAAGCGGTTTTTCTTTTATATCGCCTGTCATGAATTATCAACCTGATAGTTAGGGGCTTGTTTGGTAATGCTCACGTCATGAACATGCGACTCACGCATACCGGCATTGGTTACCTGAACAAACTCGGCTTTTTTATGTAAATTATCGATATCACTGCAACCAGTATATCCCATGCACGAACGCAACCCGCCTAATAATTGGTGAATAATGGTTTGTGCAAGACCTTTATAAGGCACACGCCCTTCTATGCCTTCAGGAACCAGTTTCTCAGCACCTGCGGTGGCATCCTGAAAATAACGATCGCTGGAGCCTTGAATTTGTGCCATCGCGCCAATGGATCCCATGCCGCGATAACTTTTATAAGTCCGCCCCTGGTAGCGCTCGATTTCACCGGGAGACTCTTCGGTTCCGGCAAACATGGAGCCTAACATCACGGTGCTGGCCCCTGCAGCCAAGGCCTTACAAACGTCCCCGGAAAAACGAATGCCGCCATCGGCAATGACCGGAATGCGGCCCTTGAGGGCATCGGCGACGTTGGCTATGGCTGTAATTTGCGGAACACCAACGCCGGTAACGATTCGGGTGGTGCAGATTGACCCAGGCCCAATACCCACTTTAACGGCATCAGCGCCAGCTTTCAGCAGATCTGTCGCGGCAGCGCCCGTTGCAATATTACCGCCTACCACTTGTATATCAGGATAATGTTTTTTAATCCATTTGACACGGTCCAATACGCCTTGAGAATGACCATGGGCGGTATCAACAATGATGACATCCACCCCTGCCTCAGCAAGTGAGGCAACCCTTTCATCCGTTCCATCACCTACACCGACGGCTGCACCAACCCTTAGCTGTTCAGAGTTATCCTTACAGGCATAGGGATTTTCCTTGGCTTTTTGAATATCTTTAACCGTAATCAGACCACGAAGTTTAAAATCTTCGTTAATGACCAACAATTTTTCAATCCGGTGCTTATGCAATAAACTGCGTATTTCTTCGCGGCTGGCACCTTCCTTGACTGTGACCAAGCGGCTTTTGGGGGTCATCACAGCAGAGATGGGCAAGGATAAATTGGTTTCAAATCGAATATCCCGACTGGTTACGATGCCTATCAAATGCTCACCATCGACCACAGGTACCCCTGAAAAATTATGCTTTGCCATGACATCCAGCAGTTCACCAACGGTCATGTCAGGCGTTACCGTCACCGGATCTTTCACCATGCCGCTTTCAAATTTCTTAACCTTACGTACCTCGTTGGCCTGTGAAATGACACTCATGTTTTTATGAATGATCCCCAAGCCGCCCTCCTGTGCAAGGGCTATGGCCAAACGCGCCTCAGTCACGGTATCCATAGCGGCCGAAACCAAAGGAATATTTAACTGAATATCACTTGTAAAACGTGTCTGAAGGGAGACATCTCTGGGCAATACGATAGAATGTGCAGGCACAAGCAGGACATCATCGAAGGTTAAGGCTTGAGAGGACATTTTTAAAGACATGGGTTGATCTCTATAACGGTTAAGTTAACCGAGTAGTCTACAGCATTTTAATAGAAATTAAAACATTGGTTTAATATACCCCGCGACAATTGCATTAAAACGTAGGCTCTTCCGAGCCGCGCCCGTCAGGGAATAACAAAGTGCACAAAAAAAAATGACGATCCCTCAGCACTAACGGTCGCGGATCGGATACTTCGACCGTAATTTAGTCACTTAATGCAATCGCTGTGATAATACCGGAAATGAAAAATGATTTGATTATACATTAATAGAAAAATAAACCATATTAGTCTTGAAATGTACTGAATGAAGCGTGTAAACTGGATTAAAATAATATTTATTATAAGGAAGGGACAGACCTTGGCTACTATCATTGTGGTAACATCTGGTAAAGGCGGCGTGGGTAAAACCACTTCTTCCGCGGCAATATCTTCCGGCCTGGCCATGCTGGGTCATAAAACAGTCGTTATTGATTTTGATATCGGTTTAAGAAACCTGGATATCATTATGGGCTGTGAGCGCCGCGTTGTTTATGATTTCGTGAATGTCATCAACGGCGATGCAACCCTGAATCAGGCTTTAATAAAAGATAAGCGCACCCACAATCTTTATATTCTTCCTGCATCACAGACACGTGATAAAGATGCCTTGACCCTTGAAGGCGTAGATAAAGTTTTAAATGATCTGTCGAAAGAATTTGAATACATCATTTGTGACTCTCCTGCAGGTATCGAAGCAGGGGCTTTAATGGCCATGTACTTTGCTGATCATGCGATTGTTGTGACCAATCCGGAAGTGTCTTCTGTCAGAGACTCCGATCGCATACTGGGTATATTAGCCAGCAAATCCAAACGTGCACTTGAAAATCGGACGCCGGTTCAAGAGCATCTGCTGATTACACGCTACGATCCTGCACGCGTGGAAAAAGGCGAGATGCTGTCTGTGGAGGATGTAACCGACATTCTTGCAATACCTCTGATAGGCGTCATACCCGAATCAAAAGCCGTTTTAAAAGCTTCAAACACCGGCACGCCGGTTGTTCTGGATGAAGAAAGCGACGCTTGCACGGCTTACAAAGATGCCATCGCTCGCTTTCTTGGTGAAGAAAAACCTATGCGATTTGTCAGCAACGTACGCAAAGGTCTGCTCCGCCGAATCTTCGGCAAGAACAAGGAGGACATGCCAGCATGAGTATATTCAGCTATTTGCGAAAAAAAGCCTCAACCGCATCCGTTGCAAAAGAGCGCCTGCAGATTATTATTTCTCATGAGCGCTCTCAACGAAACACTCCGGATTATCTTCCAAAATTACAGGAAGAAATTTTGGCGGTTATCGCTAAATACATTCCGATAAACAAGGATCAGGTCAATGTCAGCCTGGAGAGACTGGGTGATAATGCAGTACTTGAACTGAATGTCACAATGCCAGATGAGGCGCTTGAGGAATCCTGATACCTTTTTGGGTGGCCAGGAAAGCATCAGTATCTGAAAAAATGTCCCAGACGTTTTTTGGATGCCCTTTTTTCTAATTGCTCGCTGGTCTCCTCCAATTTTACAGGGTGAAACAATTGCTGCTGATTAGGCAAGGGCAATTGTTTCATCACCACATTAATATTTTCTAACATCCCGGCTAAAGACTTATCCAGCTTCAATCCTTGATTTATTTTTTGATACAGGTGATGCGATTGGCTCAAACCGCTTTGTATGGCTTGATAAAACCGCGATATAGGCCCTTTTAAAGCAGAAATATGATCAAATACCGGGCCTATGGCTTCCATTTTAACAAGCATTTGCAATGTTAGATGGGATTTTAACAGCTCTTTTGCAAACTGTTTTTGATATTGTGTGGCTTTATACAATTTAGTATTAAACTGGCTATATGAATGTGATTTGACGTTTTTCTTATTCTTACGTTCTAAATAACTTCTTTTTTTATTTTGATATTGATAAGCTACCCGAAGCAAGGCATCTGCCAGTCGACTTAAAGCAAATAAAATTTGATGCAAATCCTCCTGACCCACTGCAAAACCCATTCTCTCAAGATTCTCTCCTGGCGACGCCTGTAGTTCAATACCTAGAATCTGTAAGACAGATTGATCCATCTGTCTTACAAGAGCCAAGGCATCCTGGGTATCTAATCGGTATTGGAGAATATATTGCAAACTGTGCGCGCCTTCAATGACACTGTTCTCAGAAAAATTTGCATTCGGATAATCTTCTGCAATCTCTTGTAAAACCGATAAGGATTTATTGATTGCCTGCTCTGCATTAGAAACCGTTTCCTCAATGTTTTGAATCATTGGCTGCTCGTCCATTGACTACTCCTAAAATTATATTACTCACATTATCAGAGCATCAAAAGCTATTCCTGGTATCGCTAACTTGTCGTTGCCAAGAGCTGCGAACCAGGATTTCAAGAGCATAGTACCGACCGTTAACAAACACAACCTTGTTTAAATTTACGCGCCCTATCGTTCGCCGCTCGAATCCACCGGTCAAAACCAAATAGAAACGGTACTAGTTCTTCTCTTTGGCTTGACCCTCTTTTATAGAATCCTCATACCTCAACTCCAGCCACATTGCATTTAATACTGCAAAGGTACAAGCCAGACCTGTACCTAAAATCCAGGAAAAATACCACATATCTGCTCTCCTAATAAGCCGTTTCGCTATTGCTGTTAATCGTATCTTCAGTAATTTTGCCTCGAAGCACGCGATACACCCAGGCGGTATAAACCAAAATAATGGGCATGAATATCACGGTGGCTCCCAGCATAATCATCAAAGTTAATTGACTTGAAGAACTATCCCAGACAATCAAACTCTGAGCCGGATGCGTTGATGAGGGAAGAATAAAAGGAAACATGGTCACCCCCACTGTCGCTACCATCCCAAATACAGCGAGTGAGCTGCAAACAAAAGCCAGCTTTTCAAAGCGAATCAATAAGCCGGCCATCATCACAGCAAAGACCCCAAGTGCCGGTGCTGCAATGGTCACAGGTGCTGACTGATAATTGATAAACCAGGCGCCAGCTTGGTGGATAGCCTGTTTGTATAAAGGGTTGGAAGGCCCATCATGAGGCACTATAGATGATAATACATAGCCGTCTATGCCGTAATACACCCAAACCCCAGCACCTAGAAATAAAAATACAGTCATCCAGGCCGTTACAATGGCGGCTTTTTTTGCTCTTTGCTGTACGAGTCCATCGGTTTTTACATTCAGGAAAAAGGCGCCATGCATCGCGAACATCGCCACGGAAAGCAAGCCTGCGAGCAGGGCAAAAGGATTTAACAGGTCCAGAAAGCTGCCGGTGTAGAATGGGCGCAGACTTTCATCAATATAAAAGGGTACGCCTTGCAATACATTGCCAAGGGCTACGCCGAAAATCAAGGCCGGAACAATCCCGCCGATAAACAGACAGCCATCCCAGGTGGAACGCCATCGTGGAGCTGCCAGTTTCGAGCGGTATTTAAAGCCCACCGGCCGTAATATCAATGCAAGTAAAACAATAAGCATCGCCAGATAAAATCCTGAAAAAGACAAGGCGTACAGCATGGGCCAGGCAGCAAAAATAGCGCCGCCGCCCAAAACAAACCATACCTGATTGCCCTCCCAGGTCGCACCGATGCTATTTATGATGATCCGACGTTCAACATCCTTTTTTCCAAGCCAGGGTAACCACATGGCAACACCCAGGTCAAAACCACCCATAATGGCAAAGCCTATCAACAATACACCAAGCAAAACCCACCAAATGACTCTTAATGTTTCGTAATCTAAAATCATGACAATTCTCTCCTAGTGGGCCATATTCTCAGGGCCAAGACGTATATATTTAATCATCAGATAGACCTCAACGACTGCCAGCACCGTATAAAAAACAATAAACCCTACCAGCGAGGTGATCACTTGCGATGCATTGATAGAAGAGGTTCCCATCATGGTCGGCAATATACCCTGAACAACCCAGGGTTGGCGGCCATATTCGGCTACTATCCATCCCAGTTCAGCTGCAAGCCATGGCAGGGGCAAAGAAAAGAATGCAAGGTATAAATACCAGCGGCTGGTATGCAATTGCCGTTTGAGAGAGAGATAAAAACCGGCAGCGAACAAGAAAATGAAAAAGAATCCGCAGGCCACCATGATACGAAATGAGAAAAACAAAGGCATCACATGCGGCTTAAGATCATTGGCAGCCTGGGAAATTTGCTTTTCATTAGCGTCGGTTACTTTTTCAGTATATTTTTTTAATAACAGGCCGTAACCTAAATACTTTCCATGGGCCTCAAAATCTGCTTTTGCCTGCTTGTCTCCGGGATTTTTTTGCAGGCGCGTCAGTGCGTCATAACCCAGTATACCTTCATGTATTCGGGTTTTACCTTCTTCAACCAGCTCGGCAATACCCTCCAGCGGTTGTGATATCGAGCGTGTGGCTATCAATCCCAAGGCGTAAGGCACTTCAATAGCATAATCCGTTGTTTGTGTTTTCTCGTTTGGAATGCCAAACAGCGTTAAACCTGCGGGTGGCTTTTCGGTGTGCCACATCGCCTCCATCGCAGCCAGCTTCATTTTCTGGTTATTATTAGCCACATAACCGCTTTCATCACCCAAAACGACCACAGACAGCGCCGAAGCCAGGCCAAAGGAAACCGCAACGGTCATTGAGCGTTTTGCAAAGGCGATGTTTCGTCCACGTAATAAAAAATAAGCGGAGATAGACAACACAAAAATAGCACCGGTGACGTACCCTGCACTGATGGTATGAACAAACTTGGCCTGAGCGACAGGATTAAACATGACCGCCATGAAGTCACTGACTTCCATGCGCATGGTTTGATAATCAAACGTAGCACCCACCGGATTTTGCATCCATCCGTTGGCTATCAATATCCATAGGGCAGATAAATTGGTACCCAGAGCCAGCAGCCAGGTACAGCACATGTGTTGAAATTTACTTAACTTATCCCAGCCAAAGAAAAACAATCCGACAAAGGTCGCTTCAAGGAAAAAAGCCATCAAGCCTTCTATCGCCAGGGGTGCACCAAATACATCGCCCACATAATGGGAGTAATAGGCCCAGTTGGTTCCAAACTGAAACTCCATGGTTAAACCGGTAGCCACGCCGAGAACAAAGTTGATGCCGAACAATACGCCCCAGTATTTAACCATTTTTAACCAAATCTCACGTTTGGTCATCACATAAACCGTTTCCATAATGGCCAGCATAATCGACAAGCCTATGGTTAAAGGAACAAACAGAAAATGATAGAGTGCGGTCAGAGCAAATTGCAGGCGGGATAAATCCACAACATCAGTACCGGGAATCATAAATTACCTCTACAAATAAATATTTTCATGCGGATTCAATTTTTTTAAATTGAATCCAATCAACAAACTGGCGCCATTAAAAAGCGTCAGTCGTCATGCGTACGGTATGCATCGATAGATAATCTGCTCTCGGAAGTGACAGCGCCTCCCAATAACCATTGTTGAGCATTTTTTGAAGGTTTTTCAACGCCTTTGAAACAGACAAACCACAATATAAATAACAATGACAGTTTAATAATGAGCGTTAAAACAACATCGCGGGACAAAGACTTCATAGCAAAGATCTACCTACTAACCATATCACGGGTATTTTATGCGATTAAAAAAAATTAAACCAGTCAAATTAAGGTATTTTATAAAAAAATATCATTATAAATCATGCAATTAGAAGTGATTATCATTCTCAACAAGCAAAAAATAGCGCAAAATAAGTGGTAAGGCATTGATCATCATGGTTTTTTTTGGGAATAATAAGGCACCGGGATACTGGGTCTATAATAATTCAATGTGAGGCCTAATGAGCCACCAGCACCTCATCTTATAAATAAACCGCTCATAAAGCCAGGTTTTGCAGCCAAACGCTGGAATATCATCAAGTCCCGGTTGCAAGCAACCGGGCTACACGGATAGCACATAGCTCCGTACCCCGTAAGGAGCGCAGCGTATTACGGGACGGAACATCAATCGAAGAAAATGACTTGCCAAAATCACCATCGCAATCCGGATTACGGCTAACGCCTCCATCCGGGCTGCTTTTCAGCATGCTATTCGTTCAATCTGCGCTCAAATCTGACTTTTCACCCAGATTATAAATATGTAGTGAATAGATACAAAAATGTTTTAGATTATTTCTGAAGGCATTTTGGCATTTGCCAAATGCTCATCAGGCTTTTTTACAGGTTCTCTCCTTAACTCCTCATGGCTGAAATCATCCACAGCAATCACTTCTTGCCTTGCCTGCTCTGCTTCAATTAACAATGCCGCTTCATTGGCGCTGATGATAGCCAGCTCGCAGGCTTCTTTTATCTGGTCCATAAATTTAAGGCTTTTTATCTCTCCAGACTTAACCGCCTTGATGACTTTCTTTTCCAACTCAACTGTTGCAAATACAAGATGAAATGCACGCTCAAGTCTGCCTGCCGGGCAATTCTCGAGAGGTTCTTTGAAAACCAGACGTGTCAGTTTGTCTCTTGTTTCACAAGGTTTGGTCATGATTTTAGCCACTTGATGGCCCAATTTATCGTGCGGCTTTTTTCGTTTAAGCCCAAAGGGTTTGATGATAAGAGTTAACATGACGCGAGCCCAGGGTTTTCTGAAATTTCTGATAACCCCGTTTAATGCTTCTTCACATTCATACATCAATTGTTCACAACACCATTCAACCAAGGGTAAATCTGCTTCAGGCTCATGATCTTCATGGTACCTTTTGATAACCGCAGAAGCCAGATACAAGGTAGATAACATATCACCCAGTCGCGCTGAAATGCGCTCCCGGCGCTTGAGATCCCCTCCCATGACAGCCAATGAAAAATCTGCCATAAATGCCAGATTACTGCTATAGCGATGTATCAACTGATAGCTGCGCTTGACGCGGCTTGCCGGTGCTTTTGACCATCTGCCGTCTGTCACCGCAAAGATCATGGATTTAAACATATTCGATAAAACAAAACTTGTATGTGCAAAGAAAGCTTTGTCAAAACCGATCAAATCATTATTTCTGACGCTTTCAAGTTCTTTGAAAATATAGGGATGGCAGCGAACGGCACCCTGTCCGAAAATGATTAAATTTCGGGTCAGGATATTAGCCCCTTCTACTGTGATGCTGATGGGCGCACTTTGATAGCCGCGACCGAGATAATTTTCAGGCCCAAGACAAATGCCTTTTCCGCCATGAATATCCATTGCATCCATAGCAAGGAGTCTTGCGCGCTCGGTGGTATGGTACTTAAGAATGGCACCCGCAACCGATGGCTTGGCACCATGATCAATAGCTGCTGCAGCCATCGTCAGGGCGGCATCGATAATGTAGGTATTGCCTGCAATACGCGCCAAGGGCTCTTCTATGCCTTCAAATCTGGCGATAGGCTGATTGAACTGCTTGCGCACAAGGCTATAGGCACCCGATACCATGGATGCCATCTGGGAGCCGCCTGAAGCACTTGAAGGCAGGGAAATAGCACGTCCCGCACTCAGGCATTCCATCAGCATCCGCCAGCCCTGTCCGGCTTTAGCCACCCCGCCGATCAGGTAATCCAGAGGTACAAAAACATCATGCCCCTGCGTGGGCCCGTTCAAAAAGGCTGTATTTAAGGGGAAATGGCGTCGACCTTTTATAACCCCTGGGGTTTGGGCAGGAATCAGTGCGCAAGAGATGCCTATATCTGTCTCATTACCAATTAAATGCTCTGGATCATAAAGACGAAATGCCAGGCCAATCACTGTAGCCACCGGACACAATGTAATATAGCGTTTATTCCAGTTTAATCTGATGCCTACGATTTCTTCGCCGTTAAACACCTGGCGACAAACGACGCCAGTATCGGGTATCGATGCTGCATCTGAGCCAGCACTTGGACCTGTCAAAGCAAAACAAGGAATTTCCTGACCATTTGCAAGCCTTGGCAGATAATGTTTTTTCTGGGTTTCTGTCCCGTATTTTAAAAGCAGCTCACCGGGACCAAGAGAATTGGGTACAGAGATAGACGTAGCCACGGTAACCGAGCGTCCGTAAAGTTTAACCAGTATCGACATCTGCGCGGTAGCAGAGAACTCAAGGCCGCCATACTGTTTGGGAATGATCATGCCCAAAAAACCTTTTTCCCGGATATAGGTCCATATTTCCTCAGGCATGTCGGTGAGATTATGGGTAATATCCCAATCATCAAACATACGGCATAACTCATTGACCGGGCCATCAATAAAGGCCTGCTCTTCTTCAGTCAAGTGTACGACAGGTGCATTACGTAAAGCTCTGAAATCAGGCCTGCCAGAGAAGATATCGCCTTCCCAGCTGACAGTTCCTGCCTCCAGTGCCTCTCTTTCAGTCGAAGACATTGTAGGGATGGCTTTGGAAACCAGCTTGAAAAGATGCCTGGATAGCAGACGCCGTCTTAAAGGCGTGACAAGATTGAAGGTGAATAACAAAAGAACCAGTATCATCAGAGACTGGGCCAGCACACCGGGGTCGCCATATTTATAAACCAGTGCACTAAAAAGAGCAAAAGAAATGAGCCAGACAGACAAGGCCGCCTGCTTGAATAACAAATAGCCTGCATACCCTATGCTTGCAATAATGAATAAATTATACAACACGCTGCTCTCCTTATATTATGCGTTGTCATCAAGTCTATATATCAAGTATATCATGGGCTGCAGTAATTATCCTCTGCGCCGCCCGTTGCGGTCTTTCCATAGGAAAAACATGACTGCCTTCTGTTTCAAAACAACGGATATTAAAATGTTTTTTCATGTATCTAATATCTATTGTATCGACAATGGTACTTTTGTCACCATAAATTAATGCGGCAGGTATTTTTAATTGGCCTTGATATTTTGGTAAAATATGAGGGATCGTCCGATAAATCTGATATTCAATATGTTTGTCAAATCGCAGATAATAGCCGTCCTCATGTTTTTCCATGCCGTGATCAATATAATCTTCAAGACAAGCCTCGTTGAAATTTTTAAATAAATCCCGCGTTTTAAGATACTGCATCAATTGTTCTTTGTCCTGCCAGTATTGTCTTCTGCCCCGGGTGCGATGAGCTGGTGTTATGCGATCAATAACGCCCAATGCTTTAGCTAAACGAACCATGCTTGATTTAAAACGGCCTAATAAAGGAGAGTCAAGCATAATCACTGCTTTGAACAACTCAGGCCGTTCAATGGCGGCGATTAAACTCAGAACCCCTCCCAGGGAATGCCCCAAAGCAATCACGGGCCTTTGTGCCTGACGCTGAACACTATCGATCAGTTCATCAACCAGATAATGCCAGTTTTCAGTCACTGGAAATGTTGACTGATGGCCTATGCGGTCTATATAACAATAATCAAATTCTATCTCCAGAGCTGAGAGCATCTGTTGATAGCATAAGGCTGGGAAACCATTGCCATGTGCAAAGTGAATGCATTCCTTCACCTGCGGGCAACCTGTTGACTGTCCCTTTTCACATATATCAATCCATAACTGAAGTATATAAATAAAATGATCATTGAAACAAAGCCATAACCGCGATAGATATAACCTGTCATTATACTGAACATTGCATAGGCCATGCCCGGGGTTGATGCAACAATGGCAAGACGGCTGGCTTGTTTGAATTTAAGTTTAAAGCGAAAGAAAACCAATGAGAATTGTTGCCCCAAAAAGGCAATCACGGGTATAAGCACCAGCAGCATTGAAAAAAAGAAAAAAAGTATCATGACTGGTGCCATCACCAGAAAAAAATACTTTAAATTACTGAGCTTACTGGACTTCACCCAGGCTTCGCCATTAAAAACCTGATTCATATCTTTCGATAGCACTTGAACTCGCTCATCTGCAAAGGTTTTAGTAAAAGGCGTGGGTATTCGTGTGATAATTTCATTTTTTGTAATTAAAATTGTCATATTCGGGTATTTTTCGCTAATTTTTGTTATTTTTCCTGTGGTATCTATGGCTGCAAGAACCTGGCCTTGATCCCCTTTAATCAAATAGGGCATCGGTTTATCAAAGTTCACTTCACCATTTTGAATGTACAATGTCGGTATTTTGGATAAAGGCTCAAAAAATTGCTTGTCATAATAATCATTAAAATAAAACATTAGATTGATTATCAGGGGAATGGAGAAAATACTAACGATAAAGCATAAGTATAAAAAACCAAAACCCTGCCAGCGCTTGGCAACATCAACATAGAGTCGATCGGAATAAAATGATCGATAGAGAGCCTGCCAATAGCCAAATATGGGTTTACCTATAGGCTGTAGCGCGGTTTTTTGTTTTTTCATAATCGCTAATCTCCAATTCTCAAACCGGTTTGTTTATCAAATAAATGGATTTTATCCTGCGGTAACACGATTGAGATGCTTTCATTCTCAATGGCTGTATCAGCAGATACTCTTATGGTGATTCGCTGTCCCTGTTTGTTGTCTTGGGCCTGGACGAGCTTGTCTGCTCCCATGTCATCAACATACTCAACGGTGGCTGTAATAGATGACGTGGTTTGTCCTGCATCTATCAGGAGATGTTCAGGTCTGATAGCAACGATCAATTCCTGATGTACAGATAAATTCAACCCCTCTGGCAGGGAATAGGATGGACCGGCTTTAAGCACCAGTGTTCCATCAGAATCCATGTGAGCAGGAAAAAAATTCATGGGATAGTGGCCTGTGAAGCCTGCAACAAAGACAGAGCGCGGCCTTTGATAAAGCGCCTGTGGCGTGCCCACCTGTTCAATAATCCCTTGATTTAATACGACAACACGCTCTGCCATCGTCATGGCTTCTGTTTGATCGTGGGTCACATAAAGGCAGGTGGTTTTTAATTGTTGATGTAATTTCTTTATTTCATGGCGCATTTCTGTACGTAACTTGGCATCAAGATTTGACAAAGGCTCATCAAATAAAAAAACAGCAGGTGAACGTACGATAGCACGCCCCATGGCAACACGCTGCCTTTGTCCACCGGACAAATCCTGGGGTTTACGTTGAAGAAAGTCTGTGAGTTGCAGCATTTTTGCAGCGTCCTCTACCCGCTTGACGATGTCAGCCTTGCTGTACTTACGCATTCTCAACCCGTAGGCCATGTTATTAAACACCGTCATATGCGGATAAAGAGCGTAACTTTGAAACACCATCGCCATATCACGCTTTGAAGCCGGTGTTTTATTGACGCATTGATTGTTTATCAATATTTCACCACTGCTTAAAGAATCAAGACCTGCAACCAAACGCAATAAAGTCGATTTTCCACAGCCTGAGGGCCCGACGACTGCCATAAACTCCCCCTTCTCGATACTCAGATTGATATTATCGAGAATTTTGTTTGAATCGATATGCTTGCTGACATTGACCAAATTGACTGCCGTCATTACTTTAACCCCTTTTCAAACCAGCGTTGCATGAACATGACTACAAAACAGGGCGGTATCAGAGCTATCAATGCAACTGACATAATATAGTGCCACTGCGGGATTTGATCAGCCACCCCGGCAATGTAGCGAATCCCCATCACAATGGTGGCCATATCGGTCTCTGTTGTTATCACCAAAGGCCATAAATACTGATTCCATCCATAAACAAATAAAATCACAAATAAAGCCGCCATCTGCGTTCTGGACAAGGGCAGCAAAATATCCCAGAAAAAACGAAACGGCCCTGCCCCATCCAGTTTAGCTGCATCTACCAGTTCTGAGGGCACCGTTTTGAAAAATTGCCTGAATAAAAAAGTGGCCGTAGCAGAAGCCATCAACGGCAAGGTCAGCCCTAAATAGGAGTTTAACCAGCCAAAAGAGGCAATGACTTGAAAGGTGGGCACAATACGAACCTCGACAGGCAGCATCATGGTTGAGAAAATCAGTGCAAAACAAGCTTTTTTATAAGGAAAATCAAAATAAACAAGTGCAAAGGCCGAGCACAGTGCAAGAATAATCTTGCCTAAGGCAATACACATCGCCATGATAAAGCTATTGACTAACATATAGCTTATAGGGGCACCGCCTGTCACTGCCAATCCCGAGGTCAATACCGTTTTCATATTTTGAAACAGTTCAGTACCTGGCAATAAGGGCAAAGGAGAATGCATCAAAGCCGAACCTTTATGACTGGCTGCAACCACGGCCAGATAAAGCGGCAGAAAAAGCAGAAACACAAAAGAACATAAAAAAATATGGGTGAGTATATCCTTCACGGTTTTCATTCGTAATGGACCTTCTTTTCGAGGTATTTAAACTGCAGCAATGTCACGCCAATGACCATTATCATAAGCAAGACAGATTGCGCTGATGAACTGCCAACGTCCATACCGATAAAGCCGTCTTCATACAGTTTATAGATTAAATTGGTGGTACTGTTTCCCGGCCCGCCATGCGTCATGACATGTATGATGCCAAACGTCTCAAAAAAGCCATAAATCAAATTCATCACCAGCAGAAAAAAAGTCGTAGGGGACAATAATGGGAAAATAATTTGCCAAAACCTGCGCCAGCCAGAAGCTCCATCAAGAATGGCGGCATCGATTAAAGATTGAGGTATGGCCCTGAGCGCTGCAAAATAAAAAAGGAAATTATAGGAAAACTGCTGCCAACTGGCAGCGAATACAACCACGGCAATGGCCTGGCCTGCATTATTGATATAATCAAACTCTATACCTACAGAATGAAGTGCCTCAGCCAGCCATCCCAGACTGGGGTGGCATAAAAATCGCCATAAAATAGCGGCGACTGCGGGGGCTACTGCATAAGGCCAGATTAACAAGGATTTATACAGGCGCTGGCTTTTTTTCCGTTGTTGAACAAAATTCGCCAATAGCAAGCCAAGGCCCATCGTCACCCCGGTGACTAAAAAAGCGATGACAAAGGTCACCCATACCGCTTTAGCATACGCTGGATTTTGCAATAAATCCCAATAATTGGAAAACCCTGCAAAATGCCGATTCAAACCAAAAGGATCGGAATAAAAAAAGGATTGTATGACTGCCGAGGCAGCAGGCCATAGAAAGAAAACAAATGTTATCAGCAGCTGAGGAATTATAAAAAACCAGGCTGTTTTAATGTACTTGGAAAATTTCGCCATACGGCAACCGGGTTGCTAGCATAATTCAAAAGTATATCGAGTTAACAGACTTAATCCAAGCTAAAAAGCATATTTACCCACGGCTGTCCCATCTTGATTTGCATTGAAGTGAATCAGTTAGCACGATCTGCTCCCTTCTCCCTTGAGGGAAGGGTTGGGGATGAGGGTGGCTGGCGTGGCACGGTGTTGAATAAGCAGATTGACATAGGCTACTCAATTGATTTACCTATCTGTTTTTATTAAAAATAATTGAGTAGATAAATAAAAATTGAATAAGGATGTTTCTAACTCGTTTGCGTCTCATTTTGGTATATTAAGTGATCCGCAGATTGATCGAACTGAATTTTTAAAAATATTCAGGGCGTGATGGATAGCATTCTCAATGTACTCGATACTGTACCACACCAGCCACCCTCATCCCCAACCCTTCTCCCTCAAGGGAGAAGGGAGCAGATCGTGCTAACTGATTAACTTCAATGCAAATCAAGATGGGGCAGCCGTGGGTAAATATGCTTTTTAGCTTGGATTAAGGCTGTG
>JAGXGR010000134.1 GCA_024636645.1 Legionella sp. | reverse complement strand
AGGTTTTATCTGTTTTGGCTGTTTCAAATCCTTTCCAGTAATTTTCTATGAGCTGTTTATTTAAGCTACAATATTCAAGCTGACACTTTTCATCAAGCTCTATAAACGCTTTTTCACCCAAGAGTTTGCCTCGTTGCTCTAGCAGTTGTTCTCGCTCAACCAGCAGGGCTTGGTAGGCTTCACTTAAGCTGTTATTTGCTTCTTGTTTTCCGTGGCTTGGCATGAGGTTTCACTCCCAGTGAATTGGTGCAAAATATGCACTTTATATGTTTTGTGACTGATATTTTAACAAGAAATACTTAAGGCATTATTAAGTGTATTTTTTTCACCCCACCCGCATTCCTTTATTTAGCTTAAAATGCTGCCCGAATTGATATCTGAGTCTTATTGTATTTTTTTTGAAAAAAATGATGTGTACTGTTATTTTTTTTTGGGGTATATTTTAGCAACCTTTATTCTAGCGCAAATCACAATTGCGTCAGTCACTCTTTATTTACATCGCTGTCAAACCCATCGTTCTTTAACCCTGCATCCAATAGTGAGTCATTTTTTTCGCTTCTGGATTTGGTTAACAACTGCCATGGTGACCAGTGAGTGGGTTGCTATTCATCGTAAACACCATGCAATGACAGATGTTGAAGGCGATCCACATAGCCCACAGGTCTTTAGTATAAAAAAGGTCTTCTGGGAAGTTCCTGAATTGTATCGCAAAGCCGTAAAAGATAAAGATATAATTGAAAAGTATTCTCATGGCACTCCAAATGATTGGATTGAACGTAACCTATATTCTCGTTATTTCAACAAGGGTATATTACTTATGTTTTTAATTGATTTGCTGCTGTTTGGTATTCCCGGGATTACTATTTGGGCAATACAAATGATTTGGATTCCGCTGTCAGCAGGTGTAGTGAATGGTGTCGGTCATTATTGGGGATATCGCAATTTTGAATGCTCTGACAGATCAACCAATGTATTTCCTTTGGGCTTTCTAATAGGTGGGGAGGAGCTTCATAACAATCATCATACCTACGCCTCCTCTGCTAAATTTTCTGTGAAATGGTGGGAATTCGATTTGGGCTGGCTTTATATACGTTGTCTATGTTTTTTAGGACTTGCTAAGGTGAAAAAATTACCGCCCAAACTGGTCAGAGACAACACAAAATCATATGTGGATTTAAATACTGTAAAAGCAGTCGTTAGGAACCGTTTTCAAATCATGTCCGATTACTACAAATGGGTAACGGTTCCCATTTTGCAAGATGAAAAACGCAACCATAAAAAAAATAAAAAAAAATCGCATTTATTTAAAGGTGCTAAGCGCCTTTTACGCCAAGACATCACAACAACGAACTCCCATTTGCAACTTTTACTACATCATTTTGAACAATTAAGGCTTGTTTATAATTATCGTTTATCATTACAAGAGATTTGGCTAAAAAGAGTATCTTCTCAAAAGGAGCTGATTGATTCTTTAAACCAATGGTGCAAAAAAGCGGAAGAATCAGGCCTGGATGTATTGCATCAATTTTCTCTTCGGCTAAAAAGCTACATTTTAATTGGCACAGATGGCTCATCAGTGGAAGATCTGGAACAAAGGTGAGTAATCACCGTGGCAATAATTTTTTTGAAATTATGATTTTCAATTATACATGATATTAGTGGAACAGCCATGAGCCACGGCTCATCTTAATTTGCATTGAAGTTAATCAGTTAGCACGATCTGCTCCCTTCTCCCTTGAGGGCTACCCTGTGGACAGATCTCTGTATAAATTCCAACCCGTTACAGAGCGGTAGGTTGGGCCTTGGCCCAACAATTCAGTTATTAGATTTAGATTTGTTTAACGAACAATAAGAAGCAAGATCAAATGCCATATTTGAATTTTGATGAGCCGGTTAGATCCAATACCTCTCTTTTTTACAAGAATTTTTGGCTGAAACCTTGGATTTCAATACTTTAGTGTTGGGCCAAGGCCCAACCTACCGCTTATTCAACACCGTGCCACACCAGCCACCCTCAGTGCTATGCTCGATATTTATTTTTATGATATAATTTCAAACAGTTTAAACCTTAAGCTAAACCGTGTAGAAAAATCAGTTTTTACAACTCGGGGGAAAAATGACTGCCTTACCTGATAATGCCCTGGCACAAGTAAAAGATTATTTATTAAGCCTGCAAAACCAAATCTGTGCTGAACTGGAATCGCTTGATAATACAAACCCTTTCCTAACCGATGAATGGACGCGCGAATCAGGCGGTGGCGGTCTGACACGTGTAATGACCAGGGGTGCGGTATTTGAGAAAGCCGGTGTTAATTTTTCCCATGTCTATGGCGCCAACCTGCCGCCGTCAGCCAGTGCGCATCGACCAGAACTTGCCGGCAGGACATTTACAGCGATGGGTGTCTCACTGGTTTTGCATCCGGATAACCCTTTTATCCCTACATCCCATGCCAATGTACGTTTTTTTATGGCCGAAAAAGAAAATGAGCCCCCTGTATGGTGGTTTGGCGGTGGTTTTGATTTAACGCCCTACTATGGTTTTAAAGAGGATTGTATTCATTGGCATCAAATGGCTTATGATGCCTGCCGCCCTTTTGGAGATCATATATACCCACACTTCAAACACTGGTGTGATGAGTATTTTTTCCTTAAGCACAGACAGGAAGCCAGAGGCATAGGCGGTTTGTTTTTTGATGACTTTAATGAAATCAGTTTTGATCACAGTTTTGGACTGATGAGAAGCATTGGTGATCATTTTACCAAGGCATACTGCCCCATCGTTCAAAAGAGAATGCATCTTCCATTTGATGAACAACATAAGGCATTTCAAAAATTCCGCCGTGGCCGCTATGTTGAATACAATCTGGTATACGACAGAGGCACCCTCTTTGGCTTGCAATCCGGCGGACGAACCGAGTCGATTTTAATGTCCTTGCCGCCTGAGGTAAGCTGGGGTTATCAATGGCAGCCAGAAAAAAACAGCCTGGAAGAACGATTGTATACCGAGTTTTTACCTGTACAGGATTGGCTGAACAAAGCCTGAGTTAGCCTTAATCATACCCGCCTCGTTCAAATAAATGTGCCTAATGAGAAATCAACCGGCTAAAGCGAGGCAGGAATTTCCATAAACCCAAGGCGACCAATGCATTTAACAGGCCAAGAACTAAAAACACCTGTGGGATAGTCACATTCAGATATATCAACAGCATCACCAGCAATGATCCGATAACCATAAATAAAGCATTATAAATATTATTCGCCGCTATCGTTCGCGCTCTGGAATCAAATTTACTGGATACTTGTAGATAAGTGTATAAAGGGACCACAAACAAGCCCGCACAAAACGATAACATAAACAAATCAAAAGCAATGCGCCAGTTATCTGGATGAACAAAGAAGCTGCTGATGGTATAAGTAGGATGATCAGCTGTTGCATGTCTGGACACCCAGAATAAATCAACCGCGAATAAAGACAAACCCATCATGGCCATAGGGACATAATGTAAAGTAATACGGCCTGATAATAACTTGTTTATCATCATGGAGCCTATACCAATGCCAATTGAAAACAAAGCAAGAAAAAACGCGAAGACCACATTATCTGCATTTAATACATAGTTCGTATAATCCGGTAGTTTGGTTAATAATACAGCACCTATCAGCCAAAACCATGAGATAGTAAAGATAGGCAGCAATAAACCAGGTTGTTGGCCTATTTGTTTTAGCATATTGTATGTCGCTCGAAAAATATTCCAGTCTACGTCCAGTTTTTTCTTCAGACTGGAAAGTGCTTTTGGAATAAACAGAGATGAAAACAAACCTGAAAAAGCAACGAAAACAATCAGTAATATCGCATAAAAGGCATTTCCGCTTTTCGTTCCAATGGCCAACGATCCCATTGTCGTGCCCAGCAAAATGGCAAGAAAGGTACTTGCCTCAATAAGGCCGGTTGCTCCCAACAAGGCATTTTTTTGCAGATGATCAGGTAAAATAGAGTATTTTATGGGTCCAAAAAAAGTGGAATGCGTACCCATCCCAGCGAGTATCAGCATCATCAAACCGATATGCCCATAAGAAAGAGCAATGCCGCCAATGATCATCAGCAGCACTTCTAATGCCTTGATAAAACGAATCATGATGGCTTTATCAAGCTTGTCTGCTAACTGACCTGATGTCGCTGAAAAAAGAAAGAAAGGCAAGGTAAACAAGGCACTTGCAATGGCCTGATACCGCTCTGACTGGACTTGAGAATGACTTAAATGGTAACTAATCAAAGTTAACATCGCCAACTTATAGGCATTATCATTAAAAGCACCGAAAAACTGTGTAATACACAAAGGCAAGAACTCCCTTTTTTTTAAAAGGTATAAACTTTTCCCACCCATGCATCACTCCCTGATCGAGGGTTATATTTAATTATTTTTCAAGCTCAACTGTCATTGCCCTTTGACTCAATTTGCTGATCAACTTTTCAAGATTATGATAATGCGGTTCTTTCTGGGCATCAATGGCGTTGGTTTTTTCCCTGCAGTATTCTTTCGCTTCGCTGTCAGGAAGAATATAAAATGTTTTGTTTTTTATTTCTCTTATAATAAAGGCTGCAACATCTTCAGCGGGTCTTGAACGTTCAATCAGCGATGCCATCAGTTGATGAAGCTTGTCTTCATGCAGCGGTGTGGAATTGACCAGCAATCGGGTATTCACAAAAGAAGGACAGGCAACGGACACATCAACCGGTTTATTCAAGCGTTTCAAGTCGAAGTATAAGGCTTCAGACAAAGCGACAACGGCATGTTTGGACATGGAATAAGCTGACATGTTTGAGCCGCTGCACAAGCCATATATACTTGCCATATTAATAATATGTGATCGATGAGATTGTTTGAACATGAAAGGCAGAAAAGCTTGTATGCCATTAACGACACCAAAAAGGTTAATATCGATAACCCTTCGGATATGCTCGTTGGTCAGCTCCCAAACAGGTGCCATCTGGCCAGATATTCCGGCATTATTGATCAACCAGTCCACTCTGCCAAAGCGCTCCATGGTTTGCTTGGCCAGCGAGCGGACACTATCAGCCTGAGAGACATCGCAAACCACACCCAGTACTTCAGTCTGATACTGATTGCTTAATGCTTCAACCTGATCACAAAGCGAGGTGACTTCGTTATCTGCCATGACCACATGCATGTTCTGCTCCAGGCAAAGCTTTGTCATTTCCAGACCAATGCCACTTGCCGCACCAGTAATCACTGCTGTTTTCTGGTTTGATTGCATTCTATTCACGTCTCCTTGTTTATCGCTGATGATATGTCCTTATCATAACCGGTATATTTAACCATTATTTCTATTTTAAGATCCATTAATCTTTTTTTCACCAATACGTCGAAAAAAAAAGGTTTGAAAAATTAAATGGCGATATTAGTCGGATACATGCCTTTCAGTCAAGAAGTCATTTTAGTCATTAGCTCTTCTCTAGACGCATAGCAGTTTTCAGAAAAGAACTGATCTTGCCAGGATGAGAAGAGCTTAATATATTTTAAGCGTTGTACATTTACAGAAAATAACAACAACTATTCATTAACCACTGCAACATCCTGTGCTTTCAGACCCTTAGGTCCTTTTTCCAGGACATAACTTACTGGCTCATTTTCATTTAAGGTTTTAAAACCAACGCCTTGTATATCCTTATAGTGAACAAAAATATCTTCACCGCTCTCATTTATTATAAATCCAAATCCTTTTTTTTCATTAAACCACTTTACATGGCCAATTTCTCGTTGCGACATTTCGCTATCCCCTTTCAAACTTAAGCTTTCCATTTCCAGCTCAAAACCAAATCAGTTTCCAGAGCCAGTGTTACATAAAAGAGATTTAAGTAGACTTTATAAATTTCAAACCCGGTCTTTAGGATATTTAATCCAACACCTTATAAAAAATTTAAATTAGGTTACAATAACTCTCTTTTTTGCGTAGATATAAATTTATTATTTTATTAATAACAATATTTATAACCATGCAATAGATCCTAGCATAACAGTTTTTTATTGATTGTTAAGGCTTTTTTTTAAATTTAAAATCAAAAAAATATTCTTGGGTTTCATTTATGAACAATAAAAAAAGCGATTTTATTCGTTTGGCAATAGAATGTAATGTACTGAGATTTGGTGAATTCACCTTGAAGTCTGGAAGAAAAAGTCCTTATTTTTTTTATGCCGGCTTATTTTATCAAGGCAGGGCATTAGCTAAACTCGGACAGTTTTATGCGCGTGAGCTGATAGACCACCAGGTCGAGTTCGATCATTTATTTGGTCCAGCTTACAAAGGCCTGCCACTGGCAACAGCGACCGCCATTGCGTTGGCTGAATCAGGAAAAGATGCAACAGTGACCTTTAACCGCAAAGAAGCCAAAACCCACGGAGAAGGCGGTCAGTTGATTGGATCACCGCTGTATGGCAAAACGGTTATCATTGATGATGTCATCACAGCAGGAACCGCTTTTAGAGAAGCCCAGGGGCTTATTGAATCCAATGGCGGCAAACTGACTGCTGTAGTGATTGCGCTTGATCGCTGTGAGCGCGGTTTATCCAATGAGTCAGCCATCATGGAGATTAAAAAACAAGGAATTGAGGTTTATTCTATTATCACCATTTTTGATTTAATTAACTTTCTGAAAGACAATAACAGGCAACACCAGGTGGAGAACCTGCAAGCTTACCAGGAAAAATATGGGATATGACAATTGATATTGATATGGAACGGGATCTGCGTCTGTATAAAATATTAATTGTGTGTTGAAAAAAATGACTTCTAGAGACAGGTATATGGACATAACGAAATCACAAAAAAAATTGCTGGCTGCATTCCTTCTTTGTCTCTCAAGCCCCGCCTTAAGCGAAGATGGGCCCTGGTTCACCGGGCCTTTACTGGCGCCTTCCGGTCATACCATACCCGCAGGGCACAGCAATCTTGAGGTTTATGGTTTTTATACAAAAAATGAGGGTATATACAAAAGACATGCAAAAATAATCCACACCCCCGGAAACCATAATACCGTGATTAATCCACTGTTTAGTCATGGATTGAATGATTTTATGGATATTCAATACAGCTTTCCCATGACGCATAATGTTAACCAGGGAAAACAGGGAGGCGGTGTCAGTGATATTTCTGCTCTTTTAGGTTTTCAGTTATTGGAGCAAAACGATCAAGCCTTGCGTCCTGATTTGCGAATAACCCTTCACGAAGTTTTTCCGTCAGGACGCTATGAACGTTTAAATCCTGGTAACAAAGGCACCGATGCAACAGGACTTGGAAGTTACAGAACAAGCATTACGCTAAATTTTCAGCATCTTCAGCAGTTATTTGAGTCACATTATTTACGTACAAGATTAAGCCTGGATTACACCCATTTCAGCGCGGTTAAAATCAATGGAATCAGCAGCTATGGTGGAACGATAGACAGCTCAGGAAACATAAAACCCGGCCATCACATCAGCATTGATATCGCTGGAGAATTCACCCTCAGCCAACACTGGGTCGCTGTTATGGAAGCGTTTGCATCAAAAAGAGCATCGACCTTATTCAGAGGATTTCCTGGAACTACGGTCAGTGGAATGCCAGCGATGATTGGCAATACAGGTTTCTCAGATGTGAGCCTGGCACCCGCAATTGAATATAACTTCAATGGCAATTTAGGTATTATCGGTGGAGCGTGGTTTAGCTTGCCTGATAATAATTCAGTTAAATTTGTTTCATCAGTGATTGCTGTCAACGCATATTGGTAGGCAGGAGCAAGCATGAAAATGGCGCCATAAAAACCCGGGCAAGTATTTCGCTTTCACCCGGGATTTATGGTATTGCTTTGTTTTAGGCTGGAACGACTTCTACGGTCAGAATAGCTACTACATCAGAGTGTATATGTAATTCTACAGTATAGTCACCAACTGAATGGAAAGGCCCTTCAAGAAGCACGATTTCACGCTTATATATTTCTATGGATCTGGCATCCAAAGCATCTTTGATTTCATTGATACCTACAGAACCATACAATTTGCCTTCTTCACTGGCCATTGCGTTAATAACCAATCGGATATCATTCAATTTTGCAGCGCGTTGTTCAGCTGCGGCTAAAGCCTGTTTTTCTTTCTTTTCAAGCTCTGCGCGTCGCGTTTCAAATTGTGCAATATTTTTAGGTGTAGCAAATACTGCTTTATTTTTTGGAATAAGAAAATTTCTTCCAAAACCTGATTTAACTGATACCTTGTCACCCAGATTTCCCAGGTTACGAACTTTTTCCAATAAGATCACTTCCATCTTAAAACCCCTTATACTGATTTTCTCGCTTTTGCGAGAAGATAAACTCTAAAATTAAATAAACTGTCTAATGATCCAAATATTATGTATACAGGAAACATAATAATGGGCTTAATCAAAAGTGATATAAGCGACAACATCATGACTCCGGATAATTTTTTCTCAGCCAGCATAAAAAAAGCCAGAGCAAATCCCGCGGCGAGAAAATACAAAAATATTAAAGGCAGTATATCAATGGCTAAATATATCTGGTTATATGCTGCCAAGTATAAACCCGGGAGTATAAAGAATGCCAGTCTTCCGCCACGGAAACCCATCATCTCTTTTCTAAAACCACCCGGATTAAAACATTTTGCCTGAACAAATCGTGCAAACAATAGAGACATTAAAGACAAGATGGCAACGGATGTAATCATTCCACTAAAAAACAAATGATCCAAAGCCGTTTGCTCAGCTTGTGTGTCTTTAAATGCACTAAACAGCGCTTGCATTTTGCCGATATTATCAAATTCCAAGAGTGCCGTTTTAAACTTTAAGAACAACCCTGAAATAAAATCAGGGGCTAAAACCTGCACAAGCCATGCCGTCAATGCCGCTTGGATAGCAATGGATCCGCATACCAAACGCCAGCTTCCTGTTTTTCTTAATACAATGGCAGCAAGAAAACAGGGAGCAAAATCAACCAACGATTGACCAAAAGCAACAGGCACGGGAACTACTTTCAACAGAAGCGCTGAAGATAGCGTTAAGGCAACAATAAATGCTTGCATTCCAGCCTGCTCGCCTTTTCTCAAGGTCATAAGAGCTATCAGTGCTGCGGCTAACCATGATGTTAACGGCATTACGGTTAACAGGGCGACAGCTAACAAGGCATGAAGTCTGTTATCCAGTAATGCTTTCGTTTGATTAACCAAAAATTCGGCTGAACGAATCATTATACTTATTGGTGCCTGTCGCAATAAGGCAGCAAACCAATAAATCTGGCACGCTTGATTGCCTTGGCTAATTGCCTTTGATAGCGGGTTTGAGTACCAGTAATACGGCTAGGTACGATTTTACCCGTTTCAGTAATAAATTCTTTCAATAGATTGGTGTCTTTGTAATCTATATCTTCACCGGTTTCAACATTGAAACGGGACATTTTTTTTCTACGAAAATAAGCTGACATAATGCTCCCCTTAAGCTGGTCTAGTGTCTTTTTCTTTTTTCATTAACACAGATTCATTGGTAATGGCATGCTTTTGGTTAATGATCAGATTTCTTAAAACGGCATCATTAAATTTAAAAGCGGTTTTTAATTCAGTTAAAGCAGTCTGATCACACTCAACGTTCATTAAGATGTAATGTGCTTTATGAATATCGTTAATAGGGTATGCCAATTGCCTGCGACCCAGATCTTCTTTACGATGAATCATACCACCATCTTTGGTGATAATGGCTTCATAGCGCTCAACCATTGCTGGTACTTGCTCGCTTTGATCAGGGTGAACAAGAAACATAATTTCATAATGTCTCATGATGTCTCCTTATGGATAATAGCCTTCCTGCGAAATTGCGGTAAGGCAAGGTTTAAAATGCGCCTCATAATAACTGATTCAAGGCGGGAAAACAATGGTTGATGGAAGCAAATACACGGCTGTCGCATTAAATCTACGGTAGGTTGGGCCTTGGCCCAACAAAAACGCAGTTCCAGACGAAATAGTTTATTTGTAGGACCAGGCACAAGGTTGTTGGGCCAAGGCCCAACCTACGGTCTTTACTGTCTTAAATGCGGGAATAAAATCACATCGCGAATGGAAGCCGAGTTGGTAAATAGCATCGCCAAACGATCAATGCCAATGCCCTCGCCAGCGGTTGGCGGCATGCCGTATTCCAACGCTTCAATGTAATCGCTGTCAAAATGCATGGCCTCCAAATCGCCAGCGTCTTTTTCTTCGACTTGTTTGAGAAAGCGCTCTTCCTGATCCTCTGCATCATTTAACTCGGAAAATCCATTGGCAATTT
>JAGXGR010000133.1 GCA_024636645.1 Legionella sp. | reverse complement strand
GGTAGGTTGGGCCTTGGCCCAACAATCCAGTTATTAGATTTGGATTTGTTTAACGAACAATAAGAAGCAAGATCAAATGCCATATTTGTATTTTGATGAGCCGGTTAGATCCAATGCCTCTCTTTTTACAAGAATTTTTGGCTGAAACCTTGGATTTCAATACTTTAGTGTTGGGCCAAGGCCCAACCTACCGCTCTGTAACGGTTAGAATTTATACAGAGATCTGTCCACAGGGTAGCCCTCAAGGGAGAAGGGAGCAGATCCTGCCAAAGGATGAACTGGAATGCAAATAAAGATGGAATCAAAACGCCATGCATGAACTCTCTCTTTGCCAATCAATGATTGACATCATTGAACAAGAAGCTCAAAAACTTAAATGCCAGAAAGTCACCCGTGTTTTTCTTGAAGTCGGTCAACTGGCTGGCATCGAAAAAGCAGCTTTACTTTTCGCGTTTGATGCAGTTACCATGAATACAGTGGCTCAGGAAGCCCGCCTTGAAATCATTGATGTGGAAGGTCTAGCCGTTTGTGATCAATGCCAGGTTCGCTTTAAAATCAAGCATTATTATGAGGGCTGTGAGACATGCAATCAATTTTCCCTTCACATTATTCAAGGTCAGGAATTAAGAATTCAATCGATTGAGGTAGAATAATGTGCGGCATATGCGGTTGCAGTGAAGATCATCAGCATTCAGATACAAAAACGCTGACCAGTCATCATCACGGCCAGAAAGAAAGAATTCAGGTTGAGCGCGATCTGCTGGCCCAAAATAAAAGCTTTGCTGAAAAAAATCAACAGGCTTTTCTAGAACGCAGGATTACCGCCATCAATCTGATGTCCAGCCCCGGCTCCGGTAAAACAACCCTTCTTGGCCAAACCATCAGAGATCTCCAAATCCAGATGGACATCGCTGTGGTTGTCGGAGACCAGCAGACTCAACAGGATGCCGAGGCACTCATCGCCTGCGGTGCTCAAGCCATACAAATCAATACGGGTAAAGTCTGTCATCTGGACGCCCATATGCTGGGGCATTCTTTAGACCAGCTCCAGCTCAAAGATGACTCAATACTGTTTATAGAAAATATTGGTAACCTGGTGTGTCCCGCACTTTTTGATTTGGGCGAGCGCTATAAGGTCGTTATCTTATCAGTGGCCGAAGGCGATAATAAGCCCTTGAAATACCCGGACATGTTTCATTGCGCAGATTTGATGATCATCACCAAAACCGATTTGCTTCCCTATGTGGATTTTGATATTGAACAATGTATTGATTATGCAAAACGTATTAATCCAGCTATTCAATGCCTGACATTGTCAGCCAAAACGGGTGAGGGTTTAAACGACTGGTATGATTGGCTGGCAACACATAAAGCACCATGAAACGCTGTCGCCTTCTTATCCAGGGTCAGGTTCAGGGGGTAGGTTTTCGTCCGCTGGTTTATTGCATAGCCCGGCAGTCAGGCTTGAGCGGCTGGGTGCAAAATACCGCCCGTGGCGTTTTGATAGAAATACAGGGACAAAATCTCTCCTCCTTCGAAGGCATTTTAAGACAATCCCTGCCGCCGCTGGCAGTGATTCATTCTTTGACAATAAATGAGATTGACTTAAACGACACAGACACTGATTTTCAAATCCTGGACAGCGAAGGCGGTCTTTCAAAAACATTGATTTCACCCGACACGGCCATTTGTCCAGATTGCCTGGTCGATCTTTTTAATCCCCAAAGTCGCTACTTTCAATACCCTTTCATCAACTGCACCCAGTGCGGACCACGCTTTACCATTACCCGTGCCCTGCCCTATGATCGCCGCCAGACCGCAATGGCAGATTTCCCGCTCTGCCAGTCTTGCCAGGCTGATTATTCAGATCAAGGCAATCGACGTTACCATGCCCAACCCACCGCCTGTGCCCAATGCGGCCCTCAATTATCAGCAAGCCTTGAGGCAATGGTAACAAAACTGCAGCAAGGCGAGATTCTGGCCGTTAAAGGGCTGGGCGGGTATCAACTGATCTGTGATGCCTATAATACCGCTGCCGTTTCCAGGCTCAGGGAAAGAAAACAACGTAAAGCCAAGCCGCTGGCTGTGATGGTATTGAACAGTCTTTCGGCTGAAAAAATGGTTCATATGAATAGCATGGAAAAAAGCGTATTGGAAACTGCTGCCAGACCCATAGTTTTGATGCGAAAGAAGGAAAACCATTTAGCCGACAACATTGCCCCGGGCTTGTCAGAACTGGGTATTATGTTAGCGTCTACTGGCTTGCATTATCTGTTATTCCATGCCTTAGCGGCTTATCCAAAGCACAGGAATTGGCTGGACTCTGCCGAGGATACGGCCCTTGTGGTCACCTCAGCCAATCTCTCCGGCCAGCCCTTGATCACCGAGGATCACAAAGCGCAGGAGGCATTAAAAGATATTGCCGATGTTATCGTCTCTTACAATCGCAAGATAGTGACCCGTGCAGATGATTCTGTTTTACGAGTCATTAATGATGCGCCCGCATTTATTCGCCGTGCTCGAGGCTACTGTCCCACCCCCATTAAATTAGCTTATGCTATCCCGCCAACACTGGCCCTTGGTGCGCATCTTAAAAATACCTTTTGCATCACCCGGGATGATGAAGCCTTTGTATCGCAATACATCGGCAGCATGAACAACAAAGAAACCATCGAGTTTTTTCATGAATCTCTTGCCTATTGGCAAGATTTTCTTGCCGTGGACATTGAAAGAGTGGCCTGTGATCTGCATCCGGATTTTTATAGCAGCCGGCTGTCAGAGCAATATGGAAAACCTGTAACGCAGGTTCAACACCACCACGCCCATCTGGCGGCCGTTTTCGCAGAACATCAGATCACAGAGCCTGCCATCGGTCTAGCCCTGGACGGTTATGGTTATGCCAAAGATCAATCAGCCTGGGGCGGTGAATTATTATTGCTTGATAAACAGGTATTTGAGCGCTTGGGATCCTTTTCTCCACTGCCTCTGCCAGGTGGCGATCGGGTCTCGCATGAGCCATGGCGAATGGCCGCCGCCGTTTTGCATTCTTTGGGAGCCGGTGAGCAAATCATAGAGCGCTTTGCCGAGCAGCCATTGGCAGCTGATATAGCTGCATTATTAAACAATAATCATCCTTTCACCCAAACCAGCAGCTGTGGCCGCTGGTTTGATGCGGCCAGTGCGCTTTTAGGCCTTTGCCCTGTTTCACAGTATGAAGGTCAGGCTGCCATGCTGCTTGAAAGTCTGGTGACAGAGATTGAAGTCATCAATCATAGCTGGTCGTTTGATGAACAGCATTTCGACTTAAGTCCTGTATTCAACTATTTATTGACCGCCTCAAAGATCAGAGGCGCTAATATGTTTCATGGCAGTTTAATTACAGGCCTTAGCGAATGGCTATTGCTATGGAGCAAAAAAACAGGAATTAAAACGGTTCTTTTGAGCGGTGGTTGTTTTTTAAATACGGTGCTGACTGAAGGATTAACAAAACGGCTTAGAGAAAAAGATTTAAAAGTCTACCTGTCCCGCCAGCTACCACCAAATGACAGCGGCATCTCATTAGGCCAGGCCTGGATTGCCGGCCAAGGTAAATAACCACGGCTATCCCCCTAAAATTCAAACAATCTGCGTAGGTTGGGCCTTGGCCCAACAATAAAATATTGAAATCCAGGGTTTCTGGTGTTGTCATAAATTGTTGGGCCAAGGGCCAACCTACAGTAGGCTGAAATTCAAACAATCTGCGTAGGTTGGGCCTTGGCCCAACAATAAAATATTGAAATCCAGGGTTTCTGGTGTTGTCATAAATTGTTGGGCCGAGGCCCAACCTACAGTAGGCCAGTAAATTGTAGGGACAAGGCCTAATGGTACTAACTTAAGCTGCATTTTTGCATTCAAGCTGAATGATAACCTGACGAGCTTAATGTCTTATCCCTTATTTCGTCTTCAGTTTGATTTGTATTTGCCGATTGAAAAAACGTATTATGACGAGAGAGCCCCAATTCATTTTCAATTCTTAGCAAAACAGGCTGTGTAATTATTTCTTTTGAATAACTCAGGTGATTTGCTTTTGCTATACCCTCTTTAATTTCCTCAGTTAATTGTCGATGTATTCTCTCAGCATATTCGAAGGGATTAATATGTTGTTCAGGCAGTTTTAAATGAAACACTTGTGTTATTTCTCTTCGCTTTACTTCTTTTGAGTTAAAGCGTATGAAAACTTTCAGTTTCATCACTTCATCATTCTCTGTAGCAAAACCCGTTTCTGAAGTTGGATCACGTTCACATATGTATTTGACTTTGTATTTGACTTTGTATGGTTTTTTATTAATATGTGCTTCAAATTCCCTTCCTGTTAAAGCGGACTTTAACTGTTCACGAAGTCTTCGAAGACTGATAGAGGCATTTGGATAAGTACTGCTGGTTGCACTTGTAAAAGAAGTGACAGAAGATACTGATGAGCATTCATCGAAAGAAGAGTCTGAGTCATTTGCAGTTTTAGACATTAATAAACCATTCGCTCTTATAACCAGCTTTTCCCATTTGTTTTTTTCATGCAGTATGGGTGCATTGTTTAAGGTTTGATTTGAATGATCTTCATCTTTACCATTTCTTTCAGGAAACTGTTGTTTTATCTCAGTCAATTTGTCTTGATATGCCAATAAGGCGTCCAGATCATGCCATTTCTTTATATTTGTCACTTGCTCTAAAGCAGGAGCCGCATCCAGGAGATCTGCTGTTTTTCTTAAAGCATCAATTTTTTTGTGAATTGGAGAGTCAAACGCAACTTGTTTCTGGCAGTATTCCAAAACTGCTTTCAATAAATAGCCGGTTTGTAACATGGACTCCAGCTGTTCTTTTACTGGGGTTTGTTCAATAGTATTGCTTAAAGCGTTTTTAAATTCAGTAGAACGATAGATATCTTGAAATTGTTTTAGAAAAGCCAGTTCTTCAGCTTGTTTTTCAGTTTTCCCTGACGAGGCCTGCATATGCGGTTTATACGTGCCGAGAGCTTGTAAATTTTCCAACACGGTTTTCATTTTTGTAAAATGCTCGATCAAGCGATAGGGCAGATTATCTGGATCTGTATCTGACTTGTAATCATCTGAAGCTGTGAATCCCTCTAGAAATTTAATGAAACTGTCAATACTTATCGGTAAGCCTCTACCGGCGTATTGCTCTGGTAGCTTTCTTAGAGGTGAGCAGATAACTCCTGCTCCTGTGTTATTCTCATAAACAGAACATATGGGCTTAACCATATATGTAAAACCTGCAACCATTGATTCAACGTGATGGGTTAATTGCTCCAATTCTTGCTGGTTCTCCTGCTGTTGTGCTTGATATTTAATATTCAGCTCCCTGAGATCACCATCCAGTTCGAGAATTTTAAATTCAAGGTTTTTTTGTTGTGGTCTAAATAAATAAGGCGATGGTGCACTTAATGATTCCATGTTTTTTGCGTATTTTGATGCTAAGGATTTTAAGCTGTTTTCTGTTTTAGAAAATGATTGCTCAAATCTAGAGCTGTTGTGTTTCGTATACAGATAGGAAACCTCATATTCCTTATCTCCCCCTCCCTGGTATCTATAATCAAATCTTCTTATATCGTTAAAAGGCAGGCGGTTTGTTTTTAAAAACTCACTTATCGTTTTTCCACCAGCTTTTGAAGCTTCTAATTTTTCCTTAAGTGAAGCTTTATATGTCTCCTGGTTAACACGCATATATACGGTATCATACCCTACTAATAGAGGACAGTTTGAATCTCGCTGATACCGGAACGAGTACGAGTGGTGTTGCCGATATTTCATTTTATGATATTGTAAGTAACTATAATCAAGAAAATGATCAAAATACGCCGAACCGAGATATATATCACTTAAAAATTCAAAGCTGCTGGTGAGTTGGATAAATTCATTTACCGTTTGGGCTTGCTCGTGATGATGACGTTGATATTGTTGAATTAAATCTGCTCGTTGGACGTAGTTGAAAGTTAACTCCAGGACTTGCTCCATAAGTTGTTCGAAATGTTTGCAGTAATCGCTAAACAGTTTATGGCAAATGACGTCAAGATGCACCAGTAATTTATCAAGAAAACTGAGATAGTCCCCTGCTCTATTTGATAATTCCAGACCATAACGGGTTATCGTTGCGAAGGATGTGTCTTTCTCAAGTGAATCTTCTAAAGATTCACTTAATATCTGACTATATTCAAGCCATTTTTCAGGATTGATAATGCGATTTCTATTAAAACGCATGGTACTGGGCATCAGGGTATTGAGCCAGCCTTTTAAGGTATTGATATTTTCATCGATACCGTAATTCTCAATAGATGTTGCAAGACTGGCTTTATCTTTAAAATTTAAACCGCTGTGATTAACATCCCGGCATCCGTTAAGTAATGCATTAATGATCGTTATTTCGTTTTGAAAAGGCATGGAATATATCCTGTCGCTTATTTTTAAATTGATTGAGGGCTAAGATTGTCTGGTTGTTCACCAATCGATGGTGTTTGAAGCTTATCCACTAAGTCAGCTTTAATATTTGCGTGAAGCTTCGTAAGATTCCGTGGTAATTCATGAATAAATTCACTCAGACTAAGGTTGTAAGTGACTGTATCTTTTAAACAGATACGGTCAGTTGAGTTATCTTTGATCTCTCTTGTTACCTCTAATGACAGCGTGTCGGCTTGTAGCTGATAAATCAAAAGATATTTATAAGTGGTATTGTCGATTTTGAATTTAGCTTTTTCAGGGCGTTTAAACTCTTTTTTCAGATGAGATATTATTTCAAACCGTTTCTCATTGAAAGCTTGTCTTGCTTGATTTTCTCGTATTTCCCGATGAATATTGAGTCCTGTTAAAGCGGTTCGAGCAGGTTGCAGGGCTAGCGCTTTGCTGCCAGATACAAGCGTGTCACGTAGTGCTGTGATTTGCTGTTTTAAACGTTCGAACTCCACTCTGTTTTCATTTTGGTTTTTTTCCTGTTGTTGCTCTATGGTCAGAATGTAATGTTGCATGATACAGAGTTGCGGATACAATTTTCTTATATCCTTCAGAATATGATTAAAACCGCGCTCTATTTGTTTAGATAAACTTTGCAAGCCATCCATAATGGCCGTTAATGCATTGCTTAATCCATCATCATCACTGTCTTGAAACAAGCCCATAATGAGTTGTATGCCGCTGGCAATGGCCACATAAGGCGCTAATGGCCCTCCAGCTAAAACAATGGTTCCTTGACTGGTAATAGCTTCGAGACCTTTATATATTTCTATTCCAGCACTGGCTAATTGATTGAAATGATTCGAAAACTCGCTATCTACAAAATTTGCTGCAATCGTTATAATATTCTTTACTTGATTGAAATTATTTAGCTGATTGGTGAAGGCTTGTTCCTTTTCTTTTAATTTATTTATTGTTTCCTCTAAAGAGAAGGCTGTGGTTTTTGTTCTCGGGTCATTTAGGCCGAATTGCTTTTCTTGTTGTTCCAGTTGCTGTTTCAAATCAATAACGTCTGAACAATGGCTTAATTGTGAACCGGCAGCTTTCAGCTGGTGTATGTAATATTCATCCCATTTTTCCTGAAAATCCCTATCAATTTGCTCTGCTTTTTGTTTCAGGTCTTCAAATCCTCCGGCCAGATTTCGATGTATTGTCTTTAATTGATCGACTGATTCCATTTGATCGGATTGAACTCTATGGATTTGTGTTCTCAGGGCTGAGAGGTTGCTCTCAATGGAGAGGGAATAACTGGACAATTGGGCATTTAAGGCATTGTAATAGCCTTCATTTTCTTCGCTTAAGGTTTTTTTTAATCCTGTTATTTTTGATGAAAGGCAAGACAGGTTATTATCAAGATCTTCGTAAGATTCTAACAGCAAGTTTTGATTTTCAAGAAGACGTTTAAATTTTACATCATCACCGAGAAGTTTTCCTGTTGTTCTTGAAAAAGCCTGGGAGGATATTCCTCCGACTAAATAAGGTTTTGCTTTTTGAAAACCTATTGCTGCTGCCGCTGCTAGTTTTTGCATTGTATCTCCACACTTGCTTTCTCAATAATATACACTATGATCTTTTTAATTACACCTTGATGGATGGCCAGTTTAAACGAAAAGCAATATTTTGCAACACTTTGGTTTAATATTTAGATGGTTTTTGTGATGGATGCGCCCTGTATAAAAGCTCGTAAGGGCGGTTTTTTAGCAAAGACAGCCTACATTGTTGGGCTAAAATTCTACCAATCTGTGTAGGTTGGGCCTTGGCCCAACAATAAAATATTTAAATCCAGGGTTACTGTTCTTGTTGAAAGATAGCCTGCATTGTTGGGCCGAGGCCCAACCTACCTTAGATCGAGGTCTAATTTGCCGGAGATTGATCAAATTTTAATGCGGTAGCCGTGGGTAAATAACTGGCTAAGATTGTTTTCAAGCAGGAGGCCGTTTACACTATCATTCCATCTTGGAAGGTTGTAAAAAATTAAAGGACGAGCATGTGTTTAGCGTTACCGGCAAAGATCATTAAATGTCTCGATAATCAGCGGGCGATTGCCAGTCTGGGTGGTATTGAAAAAGAAATATCCACATCCCTTTTGGAAGACATTGCTGAGGGTGATTATGTCATCTTACACGTGGGTTACGCACTAACCCGTCTGGATGAGGTCGAGGCGAAAAAAACGCTGGCCCTGTTTGCGGACATGCTGCAAGGAGAGCAGGCCTGATGAAATATATTGAAGATTTCAGAAACGCGGATTTTGCCCGTAAGCTGGCAGAGTCTATCGCAGACATTGCCAGACCAGACAAACACTATCGTTTGATGGAATTTTGCGGTGGCCATACCCATACCATTCACCGCTATGGCCTGCCCTCGTTGTTGCCAAAGCAGGTTGAAATGATTCATGGACCTGGCTGTCCGGTCTGTGTATTGCCCATATCAAGGATTGACAAAGCGATTGCCCTGGCACAAAAGCCTGAGGTGATTTTATGCAGTTATGGCGATATGTTGCGAGTACCGGGTTCCCATCAGCGAAGCCTGTTACAGGCTAAAGCCGAAGGGGCCGATGTGCGGATGATCTATTCAGTAGATGATGCCTTGAGGTTGGCGGCACTTCATCCTGAAAAAGAAGTGGTCTTTTTTGCCATTGGCTTTGAAACCACCACCCCGCCGACTGCCTTTGCCATTCTCGAAGCCCAAAAGCTGCAGTTGAAAAATTTTAGCGTCTTTTGCAATCATGTGCTGACACCTGTCGCCATGGACAGCTTGCTGCAAACACAGGATGCCAGTGCCGAGGGTGTGAATCTGGATGGATTTGTAGGGCCTGCCCATGTCAGTATTGTCATTGGCAGCCAAGCGTATGAGGCTGTCAGTCAGAAATACCGTAAGCCCATTGTGATCTCAGGCTTTGAGCCACTGGATGTCCTGCATTCGATTTTAATGCTCATTGAACAAATCAACGCAGGTCGCGCAGAAGTTGAGATTCAATATACCCGCGCTGTCAGCCGGCATGGCAATCTTAAGTCCCAAATGATTGTAAATGAGGTGCTCAAGTTGCGCCCCAGCTTCGAATGGCGAGGATTGGGGGAGATTGCAGCCTCTGCTTTGCAAATCAAACAAGATTACGCGCAGTTTGATGCAGAACGTCGTTTTCAATTGCCAGACACCAAGGGCCAGGAACATAAACAGTGCGATTGCGCTTCTATTTTGCGCGGCATGAAAAAACCCACGGATTGCAAACTGTTCGCTAAAGCCTGCACGCCACAGAATCCTCTTGGCTCCTGTATGGTGTCTTCGGAAGGCGCCTGTGCTGCGGTCTATGCTTATGGTCGAGGTGTCACATGCTAGATACTGTTATCAAAAAACCCGCAGGGCCTAAATTGAATATCAAGTCAGGCTGCGTTGAATTAAGTCATGGCAGCGGAGGACGCGCCATGGCGCAACTGATTGATCAGCTTTTTTTACCGGCTTTTAATAATCCCTGGCTGGCAGAAAAAAATGATCAGGCCTGCTTCAGCGTGGACCAAGGCCGTATGGTGATGGCCACTGACGGCCATGTGATTTCCCCTTTGTTCTTTCCAGGCGGTGATATCGGCAAGCTGGCTGTCTGCGGCACCGTGAATGATCTGGCGATGTCTGGTGCGGTCCCGCTTTATTTATCAGCCAGTTTTATCCTTGAGGAAGGCTTTCCCTTAAAAGATTTGCAAGCCATTGTCTTTTCAATGGCGAAGACCGCAAAAGAAACCGGAGTGGCTATAGTCACTGGCGATACCAAAGTCGTTGAGCGAGGCAAAGGGGATGGGGTATTTATCACCACTTCGGGGATTGGCAGGGTGCCTGAAGGCATTCACATATCGGGTCATCGGGCGACTCCCGGCGATAAGCTGATTCTTAGTGGTACGATGGGCGATCATGGGGTGGCCATTTTGTCCAAACGAAATAACCTGCAATTTACCACCAGTATTGAATCAGATACCGCCCCCCTGCATGACCTGGTCAGAGAAATGGTAGCGGCTGTTCCCAATATACACTGCCTTCGAGATCCTACCCGCGGCGGCGTTGCTACCACCCTCAATGAATGGGCTTTGCAATCGCAAGTGGGTTTTATGATTGACGAAAGTCAGGTGCCTGTACGAACCGAGGTCGCCAGTGCCTGCGAGCTTTTGGGCCTGGATGCCTTTTATGTGGCCAACGAAGGCAAACTGCTGGCGGTCTGTACGCCGGAGGATTGCCAACCCCTGCTCCAGGCCATGCGGGCTCACCCTTTAGGAAAAGATGCTGCAGTAATTGGGGAGGTCATTGAAGATCCGCGACATTTTGTCCAATTACGGACAACATTAGGCGGCATGCGGATGATGGACTGGTTGACTGGTGAGCAGTTACCGAGGATTTGTTAACAAGGAACGTCTTTTTATGGATGAAGAAAAAAATAAACGGTTTTTACCCCATCAGCAGTTACAGGAGCTGCTGGATGCATTAAAGCAGGCCGGTTTCCAATGCGTAGGGCCTCAAGCCCGGGACGGGGCTATTATGTATGACAGCCTTGATAAGGCCGAGCAATTGCCCTGGGGACTTCGTGAGCATCAGTCACCGGGTCAATACCGTCTTGAATCCATCGATAGTTCAAGGGCTTTTTCCTGGGCCAACGGCCCGCAAGCCATTAAACCTTTATTGTTCAAACCAAGTGAGACCGTTTGGCGAGTCGTACGCAACAGCGAGGGCAAACTTGATTTTCAGGCTGGACAGGCCGACGAGCAGCCGATAGCCATTCTTGGAGCCCGTGCCTGTGATATCGCTGCCATGACCATCCAGGATAAAGTGTTTATCTCTGATAAACATCAGGATCCACGCTATCGAAGTCGTCGAGAAGCCCTGTTTATTATTGCAGTCAACTGTGGCTATTCATCCGCCAATTGCTTTTGTGTCTCTGCGGGTACAGGACCTGCAGTAAAAAATCCTTATGATTTACTAATGACTGAACTGGATGAGGGTTTTGTTATCCAAAGCGGCAGCGATCGCGGTCAAAAAATTCTAAAGGGATTGCAGTTGAAGCCTGCCACTCATCAACAGACTGGCCACGCCAAACAGGAAGTTGAACAGGCTGCTGCGATGCAAACCAAGCGCATTCCCCTGGATAACAAACAGGGTTTACGGGATTTGCTGTTTAACAATCTCGGGCATCCTAGATGGGAGGAAGTTGCTGAGCGCTGTTTATCCTGCGGGAATTGCACCTCGGTCTGTCCGACTTGTTTTTGCCACAGTGAGGTTGATAAACCGCAGTTGGATAATTCAGAATCTCTGCACTCTCGGGAATGGGATAGCTGCTTTACCGCCGGTCACAGTGAAATGGGCGGCAAACCGCTTAGAGACGATACCAAAAAACGTTACCGTCAATGGCTGACCCATAAGGTCGGCAGTTGGTTTGATCAATTTGACGTCAGTGGCTGTGTGGGTTGTGGACGTTGTGTAACCTGGTGTCCTGTGGGGATAGATATTACCGAGGAACTGGCGGCCATTTCCGGGGAGTCCAATGTAAGGAGCCATGATGATCAATCCTCTTAAACTCGACCCTTATGTGCCAATGACTGCGGAAATCATTGCCCGCCGTCAAGAGTCTTCCAGCATTTTTGGCCTGGATACTCGATTTCAGAATCCCGCGATGGGAGGGACATATCGCTTTCAGCCCGGCCAGTTTAATATGCTGTATCTGTTTGGGGTGGGCGAGGTGGCCATCTCCATTTCTTCCGATCCTGAAAACCGCGATTATCTCAGCCACACCATTAGTGCGGTGGGTCGAGTGACCAAAGCACTGCAACTGTTGCAAGCAGGCGATGAGATTGGCATTCGCGGGCCTTATGGTCATGGTTGGCCCATGCAGGACGCTGAAACTAAAGATGTGATAATCCTCACCGGCGGTCTGGGTTGTGCGCCCACCGTTTCACTCATTAAATATATGATGGCAAGACGTGAACGTTATGGAAACATCAAAATTCTTCAAGGGGTCAAACACAGTGATGACTTGATTTTTCGCCAGCATTATAACCAATGGAAGCAATCAGAGAATACCGAAGTGTATATTGCCGCTGATCAACCCGGTCCCAAATGGCCCTGGATCACCGGTTTTGTTACCGATATGATTAAAGATTTAACGATAGATGCCGAAAAAACGATAGTGATGATGTGCGGGCCTGAAGCCATGATGCAGGCAGCGGTGGTCGCTCTTGTCAAGAAAGGCATGGCTGAGGCTGATATCTACCTTAGCATGGAGCGTAATATGGAATGCGGCATAGGGCATTGCGGTCACTGTCAATATGGCGGTCTTTTTATTTGTAAAGACGGGCCGGTGTTTGCCTATCCTGTGATTAAAGCACTTTTTTCCGAATCAGGATTTTAAAATGACTAAAGCGCGGATAGCGGTTCATAAATTTACCTCCTGCGATGGCTGCCAACTGGCTTTTTTAACCGCCGGTGAAGCCCTGCTGGTGCTGGCAGAGCAAGCGGAACTGGTGCATTTCGCAGAAGCCGGAATGCTCGCCCCCGAGGCAAAGGTTGATATTGCTTTTGTGGAAGGCAGTATCTCAACCCCCAAAGAAGAGGAGCGCATTAAAAAAATTCGCGCTCAATCGAAACACCTCATCACTATCGGCGCCTGTGCCACGGCCGGTGGTATTCAGGCGCTTCGAAATGCCGCCAATCACCAGGAATGGATGGCCAGCGTCTATGCCACACCAGACACCATTAAAACGCTTGACACTTCAACGGCCATTGCCAAACATGTCAAAGTGGATTGGGAGTTGTGGGGTTGTCCTGTCAATACAGGACAGGTGATGGATGCCATCAGCGCATTACTCCAAAATGCCGCCCCCCGCATCAAACGCGATGCGGTTTGTATGGAATGCAAACGAAAAAATCAGGTTTGCGTGTTAGTGGCCAAAAACGAGCCTTGCATGGGGCCTGTGACCCAGACCGGTTGCGGCGCGCTTTGTCCGGGGTTGAACCGGGCCTGTTACGCCTGTTATGGGCCATCGGAAAACCCCAGTCCACAGGCCTTGGGACAGTGGTTTAAACAGCAGGGTCTGAGTGATGCCGCGATCGCCAGACAATTTTTACATATCAATAACCAGGCAAAGCCATTCCAACAAGCCGGCCAAACGTTTAAAGGGGTAAAAATTGTCAAAGAATAACAACAAAACCATCCACGTGCCGATGCTTGCCAGGGTGGAAGGTGAAGGCGCTCTGGATATTAAAATCACTAAAGGACAGATTGAGTCTTTACAATTAAAAATTTATGAACCGCCTCGTTTGTTCGAAAAATTTCTTGAAGGACGCAGTTATACTGAAGTCCTTGACATGGTGGCTCGTATTTGCGGTATTTGTCCTGTGGCCTACCAGATGAGCGCGGCCCATGCGATTGAGCAATGTTTTAACGTGCAAACAACCCCGTGGATTAGAGCCATGCGGCGCTTGTTTTACTGCGGCGAATGGCTGGAAAGCCATAGCCTGCATGTTCACTTTCTGGCCGCCCCTGATTTTCTGGGCTTTAAATCAGCCCCGGAAATGGCCAAGCAGTATCCTGACGATGTGCGCCGTGGTTTGAGGCTGCAGGCTTTCGGCAATGAGCTGATTAAACTGCTGGGAGGGCGGGCGGTGCATCCTGTCGGGGCTTGCATTGGTGGTTTTTATAAAGCCCCTGACCCCCATCGCGTCAAAGACGTTTTAAAACTGGCCGAAGAGCGCATACAGGATTGCAAAGACCTGATTAACTGGCTGGCTTCTCTCGCCCTGCCTGATAACAGCCATGATTTTACCTCAGTGTCTTTAAGACACCCGGATGAATACCCCATGAACGAAGGTCATATTGTTTCTGATAAAGGACTGGATATCAGCATTGAGGCCTTTGATGACTATTTTAAAGAACATCAAGTGCCCTATTCCACGGCCTTGCATTGCTTGATGGAGGGCAAGCCTTATCTTGTGGGGCCTTTGGCCCGGGTTAATCTCAACTATGATCATTTGCCAGATGAAATTACCTCGTTACTGGAAGACAACAACATACGCTTTCCCACGCAAAACATGTTATACAGCATCATTGCCCGGGCCGTTGAAATCTATTATGCCGTGCTGGAAGCCAGGCGCATTCTCAGCAATTATAGCCTGCCAACAGAAAATCCCTCTGTGGAATTCACAGCAAAGGCGGGTATGGGTTATGGTTGCACCGAAGCACCCAGAGGGCTTTTATGGCATGCTTTTGAAACGGATGACAAAGGACTGGTCACATCGGCACGCATTATACCGCCTACCAGCCAGAATCAGGCAAGAATTGAAGAAGATCTTCATATATCACTGAAACAATTTGGTCTTGAAAAAACAAAAGATGCACTGCAGGGCTATGCGGAAATGATAATCAGAAACTATGATCCCTGTATTTCCTGCTCCACCCATTTTCTGACTTTAAACCTCGACCGACATGACTGAACTGCGAGTACTGGGCATTGGCTCGCCTTTTGCTGGCGATCAGCTGGGCTGGGAAGTTGTAAAGCAATTACAAAAAAACAGGCAGTTAAACGCGCTGCCAAAATCACGTTTGGATTTAAGCTGTCATGATCGCCCAGGCTTTCGCTTGATTGAGCTTCTACAGGGTGCAAAAACGGTATTTATCATTGATGCCGTTCAAAGCGGCGCACCAGTCGCCACCCTGCACCGCTTTCAAAATGAAGCCATAGAACAGCTAAAGAGCCCGACGTCTTCACATGCCATGGGTATTGCCGAAGGCCTTCAAATGGCAAAAGCCTTAGGCTGTTTAACTCCAGATATACGATTCTATGGCATTGAGGTCGATGAGATTCAAATAAATTTTCAACTGACAGACCCACTTTCCAAAGCGATTACAATCCTCGCTACAGAACTGGCTGTGGACATTTTAAAACAGCTTCATTTCACTGCGTAATTTGAATCAACCAGCCTCAAGGTATCATTCAGTCATATGATTTTTGGATATGCACATATACACCATCCCAGTCTTCTGGAGGGGGGGTAGCTTGAAGCTCTTCAATTCGCGAAAGATACATTTGATACAGATAAACCTCCGGGTTGGCTTCAGTTAAAATCTCGAAGGATTTTTTTGCTGCCCGCCAATCCTGATCATAGTAAGCATCCAATGCTTTTTTGTATGCTTCCAATTCTTGCTCAACGGCCGCAGGTACCTCATCAGCCAGCCCAAGCGGTTGATAAATGGTTACCGGTTGCTTTTTACCTTTTACAAGCACTTTATCAACCGGTCGCCAGACGAAAGGATCTTCTTTTGAAGGGACTTCATCATTGGTCAATATATCCACCTTATAATATTTAGTCAGCGCCTCTAAACGAGAACCTAAATTTACCGTATCACCGATGACGGTATATGCGCGACGAAACTTGGAACCCATATCACCGACTGACATGGAACCGGAAGCCAACCCTATGCCAATCTGAAAAAGAGGTAAATTATTTTCCTGTAATTCTTTATTCACTTCTGGAATATGCTCCGCTATCTCTAAAGCAGAGCTGACTGCATGCACGGAATGTTGTTGATCTGTAATGGGCGCCCCCCAAAATGCTACGACCATATCGCCTACATATTTATCTATCGTGCCCTGATGTTTATGGATAATATCCGTTTGGGCAGTTAAAACCTTATTTAGAAACGCTTTAAGCTTGTCTGCAGTTAAACCTTCACTGATGCCGGTAAAATTACGAACATCAGAAAAAAACACGGTCATCACGCGGACTTGGCCTTCAAGTGTCCATTTTTCAGGATTCTGCAACAATTCATTGACATAAGACTCAGGCACATATTGGCCAAAGAGATGATGCACCTTTTTTCGCTTTCTTCTTTCAATAATAAACAAGTAACTGTGATTAATAGCGGTTAAACCCAGAATTAAAATGAGAAATTCTGCGACTGGGATATAGATATTTTTATACACAAAAAAGCCCAGGCTACCTGTCAGGAAAACAGCCATCAGCATCATGCTAATCAGTATTAATAATCTGTATCGTAACAAAGAGAATAATACCACCAGCAACACACCAAATATGATTTGAAACAATAAACCATAGCCTTGTTGCCAGTCCAGAGTGGTGGGTACTTGCTTTTCTATAATGGCTTTAACCATATTGCCAACCAATTCAGCGCCAGGAAAAGTTCTTGAAAGCGGTGTAGGATGCAAATCTGAAAGAATAATTATCGATGAGCCGATGATTGCAATGCTGCCCTGCAGCTCAGTATCACCCACTTTTCCTTCCATAATGTCTACTGCGGAATAATAATCCAGCGTTCCCGGAGGACCATAGAAAGGCAACAGGATTTTACCCTGTGTATTTGTCGGTATAAACGTTCCATCTATTTTTAACCCTTTTAAATGTTTTCTCGAGGCGTCTGACTGCCAAAGAAGAGAGGTTTTATCTGCCAAAAGATATCGCATGGCGGTGGCCAGTGCGAGAGAGGGATATACTGTATTTTCATATCCTGCAATCAATAAACCGTGCCGAACGATGCCGTCTATATCTGCAAAATTACTTACAAAACCACCATGTGGGCTTGCTTCGATAAACATTTTCAAGTCTGCTTTGTAGCCGATAAAATTATAGATTTCAGTGTTCGTGACTTTGATGGGTTTTCCTGTAGGGTCTTGTAAAGGCTGTGGCAAATGGCCTCTTCTCCACTCGCGGTCTTCATCAAATAAAAATCCAAGCACGACATCGTATTCTTTGATTTTATCGGCTAAAATCCTGTCATTATCTACATGCGGTGCCAGCTTGTTCAAAACAGCAGGTAAATTGCTGATTGATTCATTTAATTCAAAACGCTTTAATTTCTTTTTTAAAGCGATAGCATAATTAATATCCGGCTCTGACATCACCATGTCAAAAGCGCTCACCACCACGCCTGCTTGATTTAATTTTTCAAGTAAGTCTGCTGTAATATCTCGAGGCCAGGGCCATCTGCCGATTTTTTTTATTGATTTGTCATCAATATCAACAATAATAACATGTGCCGCTGAGGTAGACGGAATAGAATAATGGTTAACGATCTCATCATAAATTAAAAAATTCATACGATGGATTAATTGACTGGCATAAGGAATATCAAAATGTGCCAACACAAAAACAAGGCCCAGAAATAACAAGCCTAATCCTTGTGGCATACGCCTGGAATTTAAAAAAAATTTTTTTAAAATGGTCATGCATTCCCTAAGATCACGACATCTGATAACTCAAATTTAACATGGTCTGATGATTGGTATAGGTACCCCCAGAACTGTAATATTTTTGTTCCAGACGAAGCTTCCATTGCCTGTAATTTATACTCAAACCACCGCCTAAGCGGTAGGCCGCTTTATTTAAACTTAATTGCGGCAATGACCCGTTAATGGGTGTATTAATCAATGCGCGGTTGAATCCGTCATGTGTGGCTTGAAGCAAGCCGCCGTTGATGAATGTTGTCACATAATCATCCACAGCATAACTTCCTTCTAACATCTCTATTAACCATAGAACACGATTAGTCAAGGGGTCCACCGGTATTGGGGATTGAGTACCTGCAAAGGCATAGGTGTAATTTTTTGCATGCACTTCACTATATAAAGCGCGGAAATCGGCCTTGATCAAAAAATACTTTATATTTTTTTTGTAAGTGATGCCTGCAGTAGAGAACCAGTTATAACCACGGGATGGAGCAAATCCGGTCAGTTCATTGATGGTTCCCGGTGAAATAATCAATCGGTTGTTTGTTTTGCTGTATCCGTAAGCGCCGCCCAGACTAAGCGTTAGGCTATCGTTCATATTTCTAGTAATATTAGCAAGAACCGTATTCGTATCAACCGCCTGATTTAAGGCATTGATGCTGGCAGGTGATAACAACGTTTGCGACCTGACTTTAGACTCTACACGGTAGATATATAATCCCATTAGCCATTTATTATCGGCAGACAGCTGATTACCACCAAAGCCATACTGGTTGGCATGTCCCCGAATGCGGTTAAAATTAATATCGGTTGTAGAATCAAACCTGTAATCAGTATAGCTATACAGTCCATTAAAGGACGGGTTGCTGGTTTCATTGCTTGTATTGGTTACAGCTTCTATTTGGTTTGAATTTCTGTGCGCGACTGCCGCTGCTGCATGGTCTGTCAAAACGCCAAGTGAAAAAAACGCTGCAATGGCGTATTTGATTCCTTTCATAAACAACGTCTCCAATGTCAACATAAATAATTTGTCAGGGATTTGTGCAACTTATTATCTCCAAACCCGCTAAAACCGGAACGGGGGGAACCGCTGCAATATCCGCAGTAGTGCTGACCCCTGTTTGTTGAACCACCGTAGCCAGATTGACCGCATCACTGAGCGTTTCTATACTGGAAATCTTCTGTATAACACCCTGCGAAGGGAAACTGGCCTTTGTGATTTTACCGTCAGGGCTTATCAAATAACTTCCGGGAGCAAGACGCTGATTGCCAGCCCATACCACGCCCTCGTTTAATCTGACATAGACTGACTTCCCTGAGATATAGACCTCGACATCCGTTCCAACAATGGCCAAAGCGATGGTCGGGGTTTTCAACAGTTCTTTATTCTTTTTTTTACCCGTTGTGGTGACGTGTGCTTTTCCGGCTTTTAATTCTGCTTTGATTTGAACTTCCCTGGAGGGGGAATAAGCCAGGATGGTATAATCTGAGTCGGCTCCAAGGGCCAGGTTGGTGCCGTTATTATATTTTAATTTCACCAGGCCCTTTTTGCTGGTTACAATCCCATCGCCTGCTTGCAACCGAGCACCCCGGGATGCCTTGGTTTTTCCTTCAGCCTGCTTAACAATATGCGCATCTCTGGCAAACAGGACCGTGGCAGCTGATTGCGCTGCCAATGAATGGGCTACAAAAAAACAAACAATAAAAATAAACTTTTTCATGTGTATCCCTAAACCGTGTGCATTCCTTATTATTTCATAATAAAAAAATAAATTAATATTAAAGGCAGTATAAGACAGGTGAACAAACAGACTTTATAACAATATTTTAAATATCGGAATTTTTTCTTTAAAATGAAACTCGTTTGATAACAATCGATGATCAAACTTTGATAGACTTCAGCCTCAGATAGTAATAAATCTTCCATCTTTTTACTATAACTTTCGAAAGAATGCTCTGCAACGACGTTAAAAAAAATCAGGTTTTCAGGAACCGTGGTATCTTTGACAAATCGGGGCATCAAAGACATAACAGCCAGAATAATCATCATCAAATCGAATATCAAAAGTGCTATTAAAACAGGTTGAAGACCATGACTGGCTATATGTGTAAAAATAAGTGACAGCATAATGATAAATACACCCAGTATAATCCCGGCTTTTCTATCTGCAAGCATCGTCAATTGGGTGTATTTATTATTTAAACCCACCAAAAAACGAATATTTACAATATTTTTTTCCGGTTTTTTTTCATCCAACGCGCCATCACTATTTTCTTTCATGCTGTTATCCACCTATCACTAAAATTCAAAGGACTGCTGTCTTAAAACAAAGCCTTTAAAGCCATTCGCCGCCGCATCAGGAAAGTCTCGACCCGAATAATGATAAAGCCACATTTTTTCTTTAATTTCAGCAGCTAAACCCGTTAAATCATTAAAATGGGTGTGAACGCTGGATTTTTTTGGAGACAAATCACATTCATGGAAAATAACATCCGCATCCTGATAATATTTTTGATAATACTCAGGTTCAAATTGGGTATCTGTGGTGATAAACACTTTGGTATTGCCATCAGAAAAAAACAAGCCATAGCTGGGCAGGAGTTTTCCATTATGATAAACATGGATGGTTTTTACCATTTCAAAACGTATGCCTTCCCAGATAAAGAAGCGCTCGTCTCGAATCGGGTATCTATCAAAAAAAGTATCCAGCGTACAGCGAGTGTCTTTTATGGACTGAAGCCCGCCAGACAAGACGTGATCCCAAAGGTAGTCAGGCATCGATGGATGGATAATTAATTTAGGCTTGGCCGCCGTTGGATCAAATTTTGTAGTAAAAGCCAGCCATTCAAGCCCACCGCAATGATCAGCATGAAAATGGCTGATATAAACGGCATCAAAATCCTTGCTTTGCATATTTAAAGCAGCAGTAGAATGCCTGGCATCTGTGCCGCAATCAATCAGTAGCTTTTTTCCTGTATGACTCTCCAATACCATATTGGAATTGAAGTTATCTTCCCATTTGCAAAACGCTGATCCGGAGCCAAGAAAAGTAATTTTCATTTGTATATCCATATCTTGTTTAACAAAAAAGGCCGTCGTTTACTGCTATATCAAGAAGAACCTGTTCAGTAAAATCACCTTCAACAATTAAAAAATCTCTTTCATGTATATCCCCAGATGTAGCCGTTAATTGAATAAAACAGCTGTCTCCAGGACCAACCTTTTGGCAATCAATGTTATTCTGCTGAACATTCCACCCTGCAGGTATTTGAACGATGATATTAGTAACTATTCTATCTGACTTATTTAGAATTTCTATTGTTCCCTGCGGATTCCCTGGAAAACATAAAACCAATGGAGAACATCCAGCTAAAAAGGGATGAGCATTTTTACATGACATAAAACGATTATTTTGCTTCACTTGAACCGATAATTCGCTCAATTCCAGCGCATCAGCTCTAACGGTTGAAAAAAACAGGAGAGAAAAAACAACAAGGAACAAGCCTGTTATTTGCATTTGCTTCATGATTCCATCCTTGAGAAAAAAATTCCATTCTATATAAGTTTAAATTGTAAATCCATATGTCTTTAACATTAAACGTTTTATCTACAACTTGAAGAGGTAATATTGAGTGACTTCTTTCAAAAACTCAACCTCAATTTAAATGACAAACTTATTTGCTTAGCTACACATATAATCCTACACTGATAATATCTTTTTAAATATTCATTCACGCATGCCATTCAATCACATCATAAAAATAGTCATTGCTGTATCACTGCTGATACAGCCTGTGATGCCTGGACTGGCAGAGACTAACGCGATATACAATAATCTTACCCAAACCATTCAAGCCAATGTAAAAAAACAAAAAGATAAAAAAATAAAAATTCGCTTAAACAAATGGGAAAAGCTACTCCATAATAATTCATCTGGCAGTGATATGGAGAAAGTCAAACGGGTCAATGATTTTTTTAATAACCAATCTATTGTAGATTTTGCGGAAGACATCTATGTCTGGAAAGAAAAAGATTATTGGGCCACGCCTATTGAATTTATGATAAAAGGGTATGGAGACTGTGAAGATTATGCCATAGCCAAGTATTTCAGTCTTCTCTCATTAGGGCTTGCTGATAAAGATTTACGAATCACCTACGTGCAATTAAAAAATCCGCAACGGGGTGGTAACATTGATCTGGCGCATATGGTTTTGACTTATTATCCTAAAGGCTCGTCTACCCCTTTGGTTCTGGATAATATTAACCGGAAACTTTTACCGGCAAGCAAGCGAGAGGATCTCAAATTTGTATACAGCTTTAATGGAGAGAAACTATGGCTTGCAAAAAATCGCCAGTACGGTGTGTATATTGGTGAATCAAGGAAAATTTCCAAGTGGGCTGAACTAAAAGAAAAATTTTCGCCTTAATTAAGGATAAAACGATGCGACTACAATATAAATTAATTTTAATAATAACAGCAATTATTTTATTACAGGTAATTGGCGTTGTATATTTCAATATCCAGCAAACAAAAAACATTGTAACCAAACAACTGGGCGAAAATGCAAGAAATACTGCCTATACCTTAGCCATTGCCCTTCAAAATGAATTACGTAAAGACAACATCAAAGGCATGGAACTGATTGCCAGGGCTTTATATGATGGTGGAGAATATAAAAAAATTAAAATTGTTCGCAGTGATAATAAAGTCATTGTAGATTATGAAAGAGAAAAAATTGATATTCGCTCGGTGCCCGACTGGTTCATCTCTGCTATTGATTTCAAAATTCCAGAAGCAAGCGCTGATTTAATGCTGGATTGGGAACGCTATGGCACAGTACAGGTTCAAGTGTCTCCTGGCTTTTCCTACATCTCATTATGGACTAATTTAAAACAAATTATTTTCTGGGTAATTTTAATTAATCTGGCCAGCATTCTATTTATTATTATCGTACTGCATTTCTTATTAAAACCCATGAAAAAAGCGGTGATACAAATCAAAAACCTGATGCTTGGAGAATATCAAAAACAGGAAAAAATCCCCAATACCAAAGAATTTAAAGAGTTAGTCATCACCACCAATCAGATAGGCAAACGCTTGGAATTTTTATACCAACGCATGGCTAAAACCAATCAAAAACTACAACAATCATTGTATTTCATTCCCAAAACACCCATTTCAAATGAAAGTTATCTTGAAATGCGCCTGAATTATTTATTAAACATGAGAAATGAATATATCTATGGCAGCATTACTTATCTTCGCCCTGCTCAAATTGACAGTGACGCGGCCATTGAATTTTACAATGAATTTTATAAACCCTCTCTGACATATTACGGGACATTTATTGCCAAATATAAAGAAGGGATTTTAATTGTTTTACCCTTTGAAGGGCTTGAGCAGACTAAAAAAAGAATAAACCAGGCAGTAGCCCAGCACGAAAATGCCTTTAAAGAAACTGCTCGCTCTACCCTGTTAATGAACGGCTATTGGAAAAAAGAGGATGACCTGGACCACTTTCTGGCAGCCATAGACGATATGATTAAAAAAACAGATGAGGAATATTATACGACAGAGCTTGCCTTGAATCATTCGGTCCCTGATATAGAACAAACAATTTCCAGTGCTATTAAAGAAAAAGCCATTGATATTTATAAGCACCCGGTGTATTCAACGCAAAAAAGGGGTGAGCGTCTATTTATTGAAGCTTATATGCAGATCCCTCAAAATCATGACAAATTAATCAGCGATAAAGCATTTCTTAAGATCGCAGAAAAACAACAACAGGGCAGTTCATTTGATAAAATGATGATTCAAAAGCTGGTGAATAGCATTCAATCAAGTGAAGAGACGACTTTATTTAGTTATTCCATTTCTGAAGAATCGTTAACCAGCAGCAGCTTTTTAGACTGGCTCTCTTTATTTTTACAGGCACATAAAAAAGCAGCACCTCAGATTTGTCTGGAGGTCAATGAAGGCAGCGCGCTGCAACACATGTCATCCACCAAAAAACTCTGTGGTATTCTAGAAGCATATCAAGCAAAATTCGCATTAATAGATTTTGGTCGCAGCAGCTTTAATCTGACACATTTAAATACTTTGCCGTTGGCTTATCTGAGATTAAATGGATCGTTTACAGTCGCCATTCATCAATCCAAAGACAATCAACAATTTATTAAAGAAATCAATTATATCTGCTCCAGTCTTGATATTATAACGATTGCGGTCAATGTATCTTCTGAAGAAGAAATAAAGACCTTGGCAAAACTGGGTACCGAAGGGTATTCTCATATTGACTTGAAACATTAGGCAACGTTCCTGAAGTTTTTTTATAAGGAGGAAATAATATATGCTTGCCGCGCTTTTTTTATAGAAAATAAAGGCGTGTCTCATGCTACGGCCTGGTTTATTGTAAGCTCACAAAAAAGTGAGCTTACAAAAAGGAACGCATGGCGTTCCCTTATACTTAGCGCTTTATCATTAAAATGCTGTTGCCTCAGGACTGTATCTAACTATTAATTTTGTTCTCACAGAACGAACAATCAGATACATGCCTTCAGTAATTTTTCATACAGCCGTCATCAAGGTCTCGGGGCTGCTTTCTTCAGTAGTACCCGCTGTACTAGCTCCTGCTCTATTATTACTTCCTGGACTAAATAACCTGTTCCTATCAGAACTTAACCTTGACGCAGGGCTGAATTGCTGCAGAGCGGCTTGGAAAGATTGTAGCACATCGGCTATAGGCAGCGTTGAAGAGAAATTGCCATTTGAAAATATGCTGGCAAAAATTTCCATCAATCGAGCGGTAAATGCTTCAGGATTATCTTGAAATAATTCAGCTTGTGAGCGGCTGGACTCTATTTCAGCTGCTCGACGTACTTTTACTGCTGATGCTTCTTTTTCTGCAACCAATAAATCAGCATCCGCCTTTCTGGTTGCCAGCTCAGTATCTGTATCTCGCTGTTTGAGGGCAAGTTCACGCGATTGTTGAATCTTTTGTTCTTGAATTTCCATGTTGGTAGCCAGAGCGGCTTGTTCAGCATGTGCGCTCGCCACGACGATGGCCTGTTGCGACATTTGATTTTCGATTTCTTTATTGCAAATCACTGACTCTTCGATATTTAAACGCACCAACTCGATACCGTATTCATCAAAATCTTTTTCCAGTTTATCATGCACTTCTTGTTGCCAATTCCTGACGCCCTCATTATCGCCAACTGACGTACTCCCTTTCAGTTTTGAATTTAATAATGTCTGAATGGATGAGTGTTGAATAGCCGCGCCCATGTCTGAATTAACCACTTTTTCAATGTGTCCCGGGATATCCTCTAAACGCAAGTGCTTCAAAGTCTTTTCAGGCTCTTTAATGCGATATCCAACAAAGAAGCGTACGCCCACTTTAACGGCATCTTTGGTATAAAAATAATCGTATTCGGCATTTTTAGGGGTGGCTCCCGAGTCAAGATGGCGTTTGCGGACCGCGTCACTTGGAAATTCTGCATTC
>JAGXGR010000132.1 GCA_024636645.1 Legionella sp. | reverse complement strand
CTGGGTATCAAAGCGCCTTTAATCGTCACCGATCCCGGCCTGGCTCAACTGCCTGTTGCAGATACACTGAGAGGCTGTCTTGAGCAAGCAGGCGTGCCGGCGATGTTTTTTACAGCCATCAAATCAAACCCCACCGGCGAGAATATTGCCAGCGGGGTTAAAACCTATAAAGCAGGCCGGCATGACGGCGTTATCGCTATTGGCGGCGGATCGGCCCTTGACGCAGGCAAGGCCATTGCTCTGATGAGCGGTCAGCAAGGGAGCCTGTGGGATTTTGAAGATGTCGGTGATAACTGGAAAGCCGTCAATGCAGAGGGCATGGCACCTGTGATTGCCATTCCAACGACTGCCGGAACCGGTTCTGAGACCGGGCGTGCTTCAGTGATTACTGATGAGGCACAGCAGATCAAAAAAATTATTTTTCATCCAAAGATGCTGCCTGAGATAGTGATTATGGACCCGGAGCTGACAATCAATCTGCCCCCTCAACTGACAGCCGCCACAGGCATGGATGCACTTTCTCACAACCTGGAAGCCTATTGTGCGCCCTGTTACCATCCGATGGCTGAGGGCATTGCGGCTGAAGGGATAGCCTTGATTAAAGCCCATTTACCGCTGGCCTATAAGGATGGCCAAAATCTTATCGCCCGAACCCAGATGTTGGTTGCATCCGCCATGGGCTCTACAGCCTTTCAGCGCGGATTAGGAGCTATGCACGCGCTGTCGCATCCGCTGGGCGCGCTGTATGATGCCCATCATGGCCGTTTAAATGCTATTTTAATGCCCTATGTATTGAAAGCCAATCGCCTGGCGATTGAAACCCGTATTGAACGGCTGGCGGCTTTTTTGCAAATTGATGAGGGCTTTGAGGGTTTTCTTGACTGGATCCTTGCCTTGCGTCGTGAATTGGCTATTGAACATCGCCTGGCAGACATTGGCATCGACGGTCAACAGATGGCACGTATTGCAAAAATGGCAACCGAGGACGCAGCTGCTCAGTCCAATCCGCTCCTTTTTAACAAACAACAGTATGAGAGGCTATTGGCTGCAGCCATTGATGGCCGACTGGATGCGCTATGAAAATCGGCCTTTTAGAATGCGATCATGTCGATGCCGAATATATTCCCGTGTTTGGCGGGTATCCCGAAATGTTTGCTTCTTTGCTGCAGCAAAGCGATGTTGCAGTCGAGCTTGTGCTATTTGATGTTATCAATGGAGAAATACCTCACGATATAGCGGCTTGTGACGGTTATATCATCAGCGGCAGTAGATTCGGCGTGAATGATAACTTGCCCTGGCTTGCGCCTTTGGAAAATTTTATCCGTCTGCTTGATAAAAAAAAGAAAAAATTGATAGGGATTTGCTTTGGTCATCAAGTGATTGTCAAAGCCTTGGGCGGCAGGGTGGAAAAGGCCTCGAAGGGCTGGGGTGTCGGGGTGTCAGTCAATACGGTGTTCCGAAAAAAATCATGGATGCAACCGGCAAAAGCGCAGTTTAATTTACTGAGAAGCCATCAGGATCAGGTCGTCAGTTTGCCAGAATCTGCTGAGCTATTGGCAGGAAATCATCACTGTACTTATTATATGCTGCAATTGTCTGATACCATTCTCACCCTTCAAGGCCATCCGGAGTTTAGCAAGGGCTATAGCCGTGCGCTAATGGAAAAACGTCGCAGTCTTCTGGGGGGCGCCTGTTATGATCAAGCCCTGATCTCATTAAAAATGCACCTTGACGACAGACTCATAGCACAATGGATGGTCAATTTTATAAAAATGAATCATTAGAACCTATCGGCAGAAAAATTTGACTTATCTCTAAAAACATGCACTATACTCAAAATATAGTCATTTAGCCTAAAGGATGCATGTGATGCTTAATATCAATATATTAAATATCAACCCACAATTTGTTTGCCATTTTCTCCAAAAAGCAAAGGAATTCCATGGCAAGGAGGACGTCAGTTTTCCAGAAGAGAGCCTGAATATAGAATATGAAACAGACCCGTCTCAGATGCTTGCCAACCATGTCGAAGATTTGACCTATATCGAGATAAAAGAGGCAGTGGATGAATTAAGTTATAAAGAAAAAGTGAATCTGCTGGCTTTAATGTATTTGGGACGAGGCGATTTTGAGCCAGAAGAATGGGATGAAGCCTTAGTGGAAGCTATGGATAATGTCGGCAACAGCTTGACGGATTATTTGTTATCCCACCCCTATCTTTCTGATTATCTTGAAAATGCACTGGAGCAATTAAACTATGCATGTGATGAATAAAAGCTGGAGAAACCAGCGCTAACAGACCTAAAGAATGCATAATTAAATGTCATATTGAACTTTGTGTGCGCATGAGTTATACTGTTACCCTTGTTTAACAAAGCACGGAAATGTATGCCTCGTCAATTTATTCCTTTAGACTCCCCGGATGTGTCTCCACCACCTAATCGTTTGCGAAATCCCGGTGATATTCGAATGCGAGATCCCGGTGATATTCGAATCGATTTAAACGATGCAGTGGAATATGCCAATTATAACTATTATTTAACGCCGCTGAAGGTCACTAATATCGGCAAACTACAGCTTCCATTTACAGTTCCATTTGGCCATAATCTGGTAAAGCTGGAAACCTTGGAACGCGATCAATATCTTATTCGTTGCTCCCATGGTTTGTTGCATGCAGTGTCTGCAATGGAGCTTATCGACACTATCAGCGAGACTTACAGCGAGCATGTTGAAGGTTATGATGACGCTCTTAATAGAATGGCTGTGGCGTTTAGTATCAGCAACAAAAAATTAATCGATTTAATTAAAATAGCCGCTCTTTTTCATGACAGCGCACGCTTAGGCGATGGCGAAGACTTGTGGGATCCGCAAAGTGCAGCGGCTTGTAAAACTTATTTAAAATCTGAGCAATGCCATGTACCAGACGATTTGGCTTCATTTATTGCTGATACCATTGCTTTTAAAGATAATAAAGACAAATTTGTTGAGAAATGGCGCTGGGTTGGATTAGAAACTGGCGGGCCAATTATATGTGACTTTGCAAGGCAATTGCTTAATATGGCAGATTGTCTGGAAGTGATGCGCTGTAGAACGGTTTTTGATGTCAAGTATTTACCGATTGCTGAGCATCTGGACGCGGATGTCATCAAAAATAAAATTATTCCAAATCTTGTGGTAAATCATCGTCAGAAAATTTCAGAGGAAGGGCGTTTATCAAAAAAAGGTCTGATACAGTTCAAGGGTGAATTATTTTCCGAGGCTCCCAAAAAAGCCGCTTATGATTATTCATTAATGGGCCTGCGTTATCAAAAAATTTCTCGTGATTATGCGCTGGGTATTGAAATGCTTGATTTTCAAAATGACGCACACCTGGAGGTTTTTATCGACAAAGCATTAAGAGGGATTCAAACGTATTTGGAAGAGTACAAGAACGCCTCGGGCTTTAGCTTTTTCCATCAAGGCTTTTTCAAGCCTCGCTGGCACGGAACGACTGGCATAAAGCGTGCGGAATATTTTAAAAAGCAATTAAGTAAGTCCTCGGATGATTTACAAAAGAAAACGATCTTGCTTTCTGCTTTAATCAAAAATCATGACGGAAGCACCCTGCAGGAACATGTGATGCGAAGCTTGAATCAGAGCAATAAAGCAAAAATTCTAGGCCAGCTTAAAGCCAGGATGGATGAGCAAAATACAGATAATTTACAGCAAGATAAAGACGTATCTCGATTTATTGGCATGGCAAACGGCACATTGTAAAAGGTGCGAAGTATCCGAGCCGCGACCGTTAGGGCTGAGGTATCGTCACCTTTTTTTTCACTTTGTTATTCCCTGACGGTCTCGGCTCGGATGTTTGCGCAGAGATTGTGCATTTAAATGCAATCGCCATGGGTGATTTTTCACGGTTGCCACATAAAATTGATAAATCTGCGTAGGTTGGGCCTTGGCCCAACAAATTAATTTATTTCTCAACAATATTTGCATGGTGGAATTGTTGGGCCAAGGCCCAACCTACGACTGACGGTCGCGGCTCGGATTTCCTACACTGAGATTGTGCGTTTTAATACAATCACCGTGCATACAAAAAAAACATTTATAGTGTATAATTCTACAATGGCTTTTTAAAAAAGCATTTAACAAGATGATGGACGATCGGATTTTTTTTAAATTAGGACGTTTCATTTACCGATTCAGATTGGCGGTCATTTTGATATGGCTGCTGGTTATATTAGGCAGCATTCCTTTTTTGCCTTATCTTATCACACCTTTTCAGTCGACTGGTTTTCAGGCAACAAATTCTGAAAGTGCCAAGGCCAGTGAATACCTGGATAAACATTTAGGTTACAACTACAACCGCATCATTGTACTTTACCAAAGCAAGGATCTGCTCGCCACCCAACCGGCTTTTATCCAGAAAATAAAAAAATCCCTGGAAGGCCTTAAAGATTTCCCCATGAAACATGAAATCATCTATCCATCAGCCAATAAAAATCAGATAGCCAAAGACAAGCACACCGCTTATGCCGTGGTTTTACTCGAAGACAGTACACCCATTACCCATGATTTATTCAGCCAATTTAGGTCCGCTATCAAAAAACCGGATAACATGACCATGCTGCTTGGGGGCGAGGCGGTATTTATTGAAAATGTGAATCAGCAAACACAAGAGGATCTGTTTAAAGCGGACATGATTGTAGCACCCATCGCTATCATTATTTTGATTCTGGTGTTTGGCTCTATCATTGCGGCTTTGATACCCGTGGTACTGGGTGGGGGGTGCGCGCTGATTATTTTAACCGGCCTGTATTTTCTCGGCCATCTGTTTAGTTTATCCATCTTCACTTTAAATATAGCGCTTCTTTTGGGGCTTTGTTTAAGCCTTGATTATGCCTTGTTTATCATTAAGCGTTTTAGGGATGAAATGGAGGATAACACGCAAATTGAACGTGCCATTTCAATCAGCCTGGCTACAGCCGGAAAGGCGGTTTTCTTTAGCGGCTTGACGGTGTTTATCAGTTTGAGTGCGTTGTTGCTGTTTCCGGTGAATATATTGTTTTCTGTCGGTATAGGGGGGCTTGTGGCGGTAGCCCTGGCGGTGGCCATGGCCATTAGTCTTTTGCCCGCATTGCTTGCGGTATTAAAGCAGTGTATCAATGCCTTGCCAGTCTATCGTCTAGGAAAAGAAAATCAGGATGCCGGGGTATGGCAGAAGATAGCAGAAACGGTTGTAGCAAAACCCTGGTGGTTTTTTATTCCCATGCTTATTTTATTATTGTCTCTGGGTTATCCTTTTTTGCATGCCAAGTTCGGGATATCCGATCATAATATATTGCCTGAACATTTAGAAAGCAGGCGTTTTTTTGATGTCTATGAGGATAAATTCAATCCCCATGAACTAACACCCATCCAGATGGTCATTACCACAGCAAAAGGCGATATTTTGTCGCCCTCGAATCTGTCAAAATTATATGATTTTGCAGAAAAAATTAAAAAAAATCCCAGGGTTGAAGAAGTAAATAGCATTGTAACTACCACGCCGCAATTAAATAAATCGCAATATGTTGCGATGTATCGCTCAAAAGAACAATTAAAATCACCGGCTATTCATCAATTATTGACAACCACAACGACAGATCATCTGACCGTTATCAATGTGGTCAGCAAATACGATGCCAATTCCAAATTCACCCGTCAGCTTATCAGGCAACTACGTCAAATGAATCCCGGTGAGGGCTTGCAGATGCAATTAACTGGCGTGCCGGTGAATAACATTGATGTGTTGAAATCTATCGCCAAAGTTTTTCCCTATGCGCTGCTATGGATCATGGTTTTGACTTATCTGGTGTTATTGGTTTTACTCCGTTCTTTGTTCCTGCCTTTAAAGGCAATCGTAATGACAGTATTAAGTCTCTGTGCCAGTTACGGGGTGTTGGTGTTTGTCTTTCAGGACGGGCATTTTCATCAATGGCTGAATTTCACACCGCAGGGGATGCTCGACATCAGTTTATTGGTGATTATATTTTGCGCGCTGTTTGGCTTTTCCATGGACTATGAAGTCTTTTTGCTCACCCGCATGCAAGAGTATTATATGCAAACAAAAGACAATGAAAAAAGCATCGTTTTCGGGATTGTAAAAAGCAGCAGAATCATTAGCAGTGCGGCTGTGATTGTCATTTTTATCTGCGGTTCGTTTATGGTGGCAGAGGTGGTCATGGTCAAGGCTTTTGGGCTGGGCATTGCCGTGGCTATTTTTGTCGATGCCTTTATTATTAGAACCTTGTTTGTACCAGCGACCATGGTGTTGGCCAAACGATGGAACTGGTATTTACCGAAATCGCTGGAGAAGATTTTACCTGGATAAGCCTTAAACTCGATAGGCCAGTTTCAAGTTTATCGAATACAGAAAAGGAATATAATGATTCGCCGGGTTCAGATCAGACTCACCATAGCCGGCTGTGTAATATCCCGCTAACTCTCCCATGAAATGATCACTCAACTGGACATTTGCACCAGCACTGAAAGCAGGGGCAAGTCTTGAGTCCTCTATCAGCATGTCTTTGCGCCAGATTCTGGCGGCTCCCGCTGCTGAAAAAATTCTGACTGAGCTGTCAGGAATAAGCACCATCATTTTAGCCATGAGCGACAGGGTATCCGTTTTTGTTTTCAATGCGGTTTGTCCGTCATTGTCAAACGCAAACAAACTGAATTCATCGAAGTTAACCTCGGCATCAGGATAGTGTTGATAGTTGGCTTCAAGGGCAAAACAGGGATTAAATTCATAGCCTGCAAAAATCCCCCACACTCCACCGCCTTCTCTGGCTGAAACCGGCGTTGAGAGGCTAAGGGCTTCATTCTGGTTTTCTACCGCGGGAACCAGGCCCTTCCAGGTGGTCGAGCCAAACCCGCCCATCACACCAAGGTAAGCTGGATGCGATAATTCGCGGGTTTTGGCCAAGGTATTTTTTGCCAGTGCCAGGGGGGCATTAAAAGCCATCAGCAATATGAAAAAAAAACGCATCAAATGTTACTCACAGGCTTGTCCAGTAGCGTTGCACAGTTGATTCTGTGAGTTTTTACCGCCGTTACGATAGCAATTCCAATCATCAAGACAGAGTTGAACCGAGGTATGACGCTGGTATTCGCACGCTCGTTGTACGGAGCCATACATGCTGATCATCCGGTTATATAACTGCGACATGTTGTTGCACATGCCTCGTGGTACACCTGCAGAGGTACAATAACACTCGGCAGCCTGCTTGAAACTGTGGCAGAATTCGAGGGTATTGGTTGCTGCGGCAGACGGGCAACCTGTTGGCATTGAAAAACAAGCCATGGAAAATAGTAAAGCTGATATCGCACTTATATAACGAAACATATATAAAATCCCTGTATTATCAATCTAAAGGTTAAATTAAACCGTAAAGGTGCTGTAATATCAAGAGAAAATATCCTTTGTTATGATTTGATTCCAATTTAACCGTCGTGCTGTGGCTCTGTAGTTTTGTCCTTGATGCGCTTCGCTTATCAAGGCTACTCTAATCTGTCTTTGTAGCCTTGATAAGCGAAGTGCATCAAGGTTTTCCAGGATAATGACAAAGCGATTTTATCCGGTTTTTAATCATAAGCCTAAGGTTGCCGGACTGGAAGCAGGTGCGCTATGTACTTCCTGAACCTCTGGGATAGAATAGTTGCTGAGCCTTAATGCGTTGACCTGTTCTATTTTCAATACGGGGATTTGCGTATCCATTCGGCGGGTAATGGTTACTTTCATCGCCTCAGTCGCTTTCAGCTTTTCAGCAATAGTGCTTATATGAGATATTGAAGTATTTTCCAGCAAATAGAGGCTCCCGTTTTTATAAGCTTTCCAAGCCTTTTCTCCGGAAATACCTATTAATTTTTCAATCACTGTCTCTTTGCTTGAAGCTTTTTTCACATCCAGTTGTTTTTCAACGGTTCCTAAAGAAGCAATGAGTGATTGAAGGGCTAATTGCATTTTATGTTCCTCATCATCAACCATATATATTACAAGGGGTATAGAATCGTCGGCCTTTTTAAAAATGGCATTAATATCAGAACTTGGGTGTTTTGTTTCAATACGCTTGCAAATAAGCGCCATTGAAACTCTGAGTTCAATGGTTTTTTGCAGTTTTTCGTTGGAATAAGGCGTTTTTGATTCATCCAGAATTCGCTGCTTGATGTGAGCCTTGAATAAATCACGGCTTTCTGCAATGGCATCAAAAGCCCTTGTATAACTGCTATTTGGATTGTGCCGTTCATTGGGATATCGAAGCAGTATGCTCGGTTGATTATAAGCGCGTAACAGAATATTCATTAAACAAGTTGCGGTTCGCCCATTGCCATTTGGAAAGGGATGTATCTCAGTCAGTTCAAAAAAACGCTCGGCAATAAAATTGGCGATGCTATCAAGGGCATTGGCGTCAACCGATTGTATCTCTTTAACAAAATCTGCAGCATAATTTTCCATGGCAGCAGGCACTTGTTCAGGGGGAAGACAAACTGTCACAATGCGCTTAATGATTTCTTTCTCATCGTTATTAAAATAATCCGAGTGATAAACCGTAGTCATTTTCATGATCATGGCCAGGCCTTTGACTAAACGTTGGTCTTCATTCTGTAAATCCATTTTTTGCTCACGGGTTAGCTGAATGGAGGTATCATTAGCGAATTTTTCTAGAAGTAGCTTTACAAAGGCAGTCAATTCGTTTTTATTGACCTCCAATTCTTTTGAACACGCTTCTGCAAACGCTTCAACACCATTGCCGGGATAACGTCTGGATAAAAAGAGGGCAATATTACCGATTATTAAATAGCCTGGCTCCCATCTAAGAACAGCGCTTTGGTAGTATTCGCCTGATTGGACATCAAACGGGAGTAATAAGGTATGCGCAATACGTTGATGAATTTGCTTTATCCAGTGGAGCAGTTTTTCTGGCGTTAATTTATCAACCCCCTTTTTCAACTCGGGTAAAACCACCTCTTGTGCAAAGAGATAAGCTTGAAGTACGTCACGATGTTGACCGGTAACGTGGTATAAATAGTCTTCTAAAAGTCCAGACCCTGCTAATCCTTTAGGTGAACCTTCGGGTTCAAACCCATAGACTAAACCCTTATTAAATTCAGTTAATGATGAAAGATTATACTTTGGCATATTTAAAACTCACGTCTATGGTAAATTGTGACACATATTTAACCATATTTATCTGTGAATGTCTATAAAAAAAGCATTTCGATCGATTGTTGATGGGTGAAAATACAATTAATTAACACGAATATAAATATGTCGATGCACGGTGAGCTGTCAGATGAGGCATTATTATCGATAAATGTTTACACCTCCACTAGGTATTTGAGCAGATAGCGTGCGATTGTGGGAGCCGGTTTTTTGATGAGATTTGCTTCTGTTTAAGACTTAAATATTTGGAAAACAACAGCTTGTCAACTAGAATACAAATAGCGAGTTAATTGTGCAAAAAAAATAAAAGCAGCGTATCAGTGACTTAACTACTCACATTCAGAAGAATGTTGAACGGAGTAAAAACGAATGTCTCCAATTGTTGTAGTAGTTTTCAGTAGGGTATACCGTGACTTCATTCGGCAAGTGATTGAAAACGAACTGAAACACATCTTCGGTAGAATGGATACTGAGCGGCTCTTTCTTTCTTACGGTTTCCAGGTAGTCTTGATTGGTAAACAGTTTCGTTTCACTATTCGGTGTTGCCCATAGTGACATGCTGAAACTGACTAAGAAAGCCATAAGATAAGCAGGAGCTGGCACAATAAATTCCTTTTATTTTTTTATTTGTTATTTATTATCGGCTTTGATAAAAATAACTTTACAAAAAATAAGCGGAAAATATAAAAAACAAACAGAGGAGGCGTTAAGCGCAGTTGCTGACTCGTTTGTTGCGCTTAACAAGTTATATGTTTTGGTTAACTGATGAATTTTCCTGATGGCAATCATCTTCCAGAGTGATTGGCTTTTGATATAAAAATTGATAGCGCACCAGGGATTTTGCAGATTTTTCAATATTGGCCTGATGGCTTTCTTCTGTATCTTTCGGTTGCCCATTGGCTAATTGCATCAGTGTTTCAGCGGCTTCATATTTTTTTCTATCGGCAGATTTCATTCTAACCTGCACTAATAGTTTTTCTTTTAAGCGATTTGCACAATCTATAAGACCATTCACTTCAACCACTTCAATCAATTGAAGCATTTTCTCGCCTTTCAGATGCAAAGACTCGTAATGATCTTCCAGGTAGGCATTAACAGGGGTTCTATCGATAGCATCGATATCTGCCTTTGCTACGTTATAGTGATCTTGTAAGTACTTAAGGTGTTTATCATAATGACCTATAGCAGCACCATACACCACCCATTGAATATCCGCGCCTTCTTGAATCAGGCTTTTCCAATGATCGATATGACCGCCAGCTGCCGCGCCTTTTGCTATCCAATGAATGTCAGCTCCGTGTTGACGCAAAAATTCCGCGCCTGTACGGTCCCCTTGATAAGCAAGAAAACTGGCCGGTGTGTGTACGCCCTCGCCTGCATCAATCAATACACCCGATTGTAACAATGCCATCAATGCTTTTTCATCTTGAATCTTTGCTATATTGCACAACTGAAAAAAATACATAGTCCTATCTCTGTTAAGTTTAATTATCTATTCCAGGTAATATTTATATAAATACGGAAATATTTTAAAATCGAGGAATAATTTGAAAAAAGAAATTGTAAAACTACTTCTCACTTAAGTCAATAATTAATCATGCGAGGCGCGGCAATTGCATTTAAATGACTAAATTACGGGCGAAGTATTTGAGCCGCGACCGGGCTGCGATCTAACCGAGCCGCGACCGTCAGGAAGCGGAACAGTTGAAGTAGCGGAAAAATTAAGAAGCCCGTTTTATTTTTTTCGATTGGTCTCATTTTCTTGAGCAAGGATTACTATGTTGTATTTTATAACAAAAACTATACAGTTAATGGAGAATTTTAACTGTACCGCTACTTCAACTGTTCCGCTTCCTGACGGTCGCGGCTCGGTTAGATCACAGCACTGCTGTCTGGTTTAACCGTTGTGATTTGTGAGGATAGTATTAAAAAAGATCCCAGACGCTATCTGGAGTATCTCAACGCCAGTAAAATTAATTTTATCAAACTGACTCCAAGTTATTTCAAGGTATTGTTGTATGAGATCAAAAACAAACACCGGCATTTGGACCATTTGGAAAAAATAATGTTAGTAGGAGAGAGCTTGTCCAAGTCTGATTGTGTTTCCTGGCTGCATGATTATCCGCAACATGTTTTATTTAACGAATACGGACCGACTGAAACCAGTGTCGGGGTGAGTTTATTTAAAATAAATAATAAAAATATTCATACCTTGGGAGACAATGTACCTGTTGGCCACATAGCAGAACATATCAGCTATTATATTCTTGATTCGAATCAACAGGTTGCCGAGGGAGATATCGGTGAGTTGTATCTGGGAGGAAGCTGTGTGGCAAGGGGGTATTTAAATAATCCTGCCCTAACCGCGGAATGTTTTGTTAAAGACAGCTTCAGTGAGGATGAAAATGCAAGATTATATGAAACAGGTGATTTATCACGGCAATTGCCTGGCGGTGAAATCGAGTGCATAGGAAGGATTGATCAGCAAATTAAAATCAGAGGATTTCGCGTTGAGCCTGCGGAAATTGAACATTGCCTTGTGAAACATCCCGCGTTGCAAGCAGCCGCGGTGACGTTCGTATCTATGCCAAATCAAAAGGAGAAGAAATTAGTCGCCTATTATATCCTTCATGATGAAGATACCGGTCTCAGTGACCGCCAATTGCGTCACTATTTAAACGATTACTTACCTGATTATATGATGCCAGAGGCCTTTGTCAGAATGCAATCTTTCCCGCTTAATGCCAATGAGAAGTTAGACAGAGCAGCATTACCAGCGCCTCAATTCAGTGCAAGTCAAGATTATTTGCCACCGTCTAGCGCCTTGGAAAAAAAGCTTGCAGCCATATGGTCTGACGAATTAAACCTGCATCCTATTGGACTGCACGATAATTTTTTTGAACTGGGAGGGCACTCCTTATCGGCTGCAAAAATCATTTCAAGAATCAATCATTCATTAGGAAAGGACATCAGCCTGCAGGCATTTTATCAAGCCCCAAGCCTTGCAGCCTTAAGTTCGCTGATAAAGACGAGCCAGTCGGTAAAAAAGACATCAGCCGCATCAGCGAAAATGCACCATCAGCTGTCAAGTGCGCTGCCCTTAAGTGATTTCCAGTTGATGTTATGGTTAGTGGATATCTTTGAGCCCAAAGCCAAAAGATTGAATGTGTTTACACGAAAACGTCTGAAGGGATCGCTTGATATCAGCCGTTTAACGCATGCTTTTGAAGCCCTTGTTCAAAGGCATGAGGTCCTGTCTTACTGTGTTTCAAAATACCGTCCGGTTCAATATGTTAAGAAAAATAAAGACTTTAATATTATTGAAAAAAACCTGGCATCGCTATCTGAAAAAGAAAGTGAGTTAATCCTGGAGCAGTCTATTTGTGAGCTAAGGGATGTTTACCCCTGGCCTAAAAATGAACCACAAATGATGCTTCGATTATTCCATCTAAAAAATGGGGTTACTGAAGTACAGCTATGCCTGCCACATATTCTTTCCGATGATCTTTCACCTGAAATATTAATGCATGATTTATCACAATGTTATGTGAAGGGTGACAAAAAACCGCCCTTAAAAAAAGACAGCACATACAGAAACTATGTTTTTGATGAACAAGGTTATATAAAAGAATACCTTGATCGAGATATACATTTTTGGGCAGACTATCTAAAAGATGCCAATTTATTTGCGGTCCCTGAGGAATATGTCATTAAAAATATGCAAGAGGCGCAAATTCCCTATTCTACTTATATGAAGATACCAAAAGAGCATATCCATGCTTTTCAAACGTTTTGTGCAGAAAATCATGTCAGTATACTTGATGGTTTATCTGCTGTTCTTATGTTGGCTCTGGCCAATTGCTGTAATGATGACTCAAAAGACAGTGTATCTATTTGCCTTAACCGGGTGAAATCGACTAGAGACAGGCCGGATTACAACAATACTATTGGATGTTTTCTAAGAATTGAGCCGATTAAATTAGCGGTCGACAAAAAAACTTCCCTGGCTTTATTATCTCAAAGCGTGCATCAAGCCGTCATGAAAACCACGGCATATCAACGCTGTCCCAATCTTGTGAAACTGGGAAGTATCAGTGATTTTCAACAGAAAAAAAACAAGATAAAACGCTTTTTGCTTCAATGGGCTTTTGGGTGTTACAGCTTTATTTGTCGCTTGCATCTAAACCATAAAATGATACGCCTGGCTTCTGAGTTAAATGCATTAAAAGAAAATGAGTTTCTTATTAATATAAACGTTCAGAACAACTTTCTTAAAACAGAAAATACAAAAAGTTATTTTGAATTGCCGTTAAAAAAATTGACCCATTATTCGCATGATTTATTGAAAATAGATCGTTTATTGGATGTTTGCTTTTTTCGGCAGGATGACTCGGCCGTGGCTTATTTGGTCATATCCGCAAATTTGCAGCCAGGTTTTAGAGAGCAGATAGCTAAAGAAATGCTTGGAATAATGGAAAGAGAATACAATAAAGACTAGGGCGGACTCAGACAACTTGGAAATTTTATGTATGCGGTTTTTTTTAACTTCAACGCATCTGAATCTATGGCTTGTGGATGATTACTCATAGGATTGCGGTTTTTTTCGTGATAGTTTTTGCTGTCCGTGTTTGGATTTTTCATCCAGCATCCTTTGCTTTGATCGCCTTGAGCGACGTTTTTTTTGGCGCTTTAATTTTTCAGTTTTCTGTTGTTCTTTGGTTTTTTCATCACTGATGGTTGCATGCAGTTTTTCGCATAACCTCATTCGTGCAAAATAACGATTGTCTTCACGACTTCGGCTTTCCTGGCATTTTATTTCAATGCCAGAGGGCGTATGTTTTAAATACACGACAGAGGCGGTTTTATGCAGTTTCTGACCGCCTTTGCCACTGCCGACGATAAATTTCTCAATGACATCACTGTCAGATATCTGAAGTTCTGTCATCCAGGTTTTAAGTTTTTCCCATTTATCTTTAGCAATCATCAGCAGCGCATCATTATTTATAGGTGGTATTATATTTTAAATGTAACTATAAACGATGCCTGCGTTTCTGTCGAAATTAAATTCATCCAGTCAAACCCGTTAGGCTATCCTTTTCTTCTTCTATGGATAAAGAAGAAAGGATTGGCTCTTGAGACTCAAGTGCCTGGATGCTGGTCCAAATCCAGCGAACGTTGGATGGCTTGGGTACCGGATGGGGGTGCTCTGATGCGGCCCATCGTTTAATCCATAAATCCTGATTGGATTTGTCATCCCATAAAGCCGGGATATTGTCATCCAGACTGTCCTGATTATAGAGACTGAGTGCAAAGGGCGCATCTTTATCATAAGAAATATAACTGGCCAGTGCATCGGTAATGATTGCCAATGCCATTTCTATTGCCAGCACATCCTGTATATTTATACGTACAGGCAGTTTTTCAGTGTTTTCCGATGATTCAGCACCATTTAAATGCCAGCCTCCAGATTGAAGGGCTAATTTTGCACGCTCAATGGTCTCAGTCGCTTTGTATATGACGCAACGAATACGTGTTTTCTCTTTATAGTATTTTTCAGCGGCCGATAAACCCTCCTGATTCTTATCAAATATGAGCATCATCAGATTAACAACATGGAATAAATGGTCGTGAAGAAATTCACCACCGGTTGATAAAAGCGCGTCATGTGTAAGAAAGCAGGAAATAAAACCAATATCCGAGGCAATGCCTTTTTGGTTTTGAATATCGATTTTGGGTAGTTCCATATGTAAATGAGTCCGGCGATAGACTGCCCAGCGCGTTAATAATGCTCTTCGATTAGGTAGGGTTAAGGTTAAACTGCCATCTGTTTCTACTTGGGAGCTATAACCCAATTGCCTGTATAATTGATTCTTTTGGAGCAGGCTATCATATTGCCTGGCCGTTGGTATTTTATCATTGATTTGTTCAAAAGAAATTCGCCCCTCATCATAAGCAGACAGACATATATTGTAGATTTTTTTTATTAACTTAAAAAAAACCATATTCGTATCAAGTTGAGCAATGTCTCTTTTTAATTCGTCGGTTAAAATATTATTTATATAAAAAGTACCCGTCTCTATTTTGCCTGCTCGATGCCATGCGTGTCCTTTGATATCCTGTTCCAGTAGCCCTGAAATGGTCGCTTTAAACCAGTTATCTTTAGTAAAGTCTTGCTGCACCAATGTGGGAAATCCAAAATTACTTTCTAAAGCCGGGTATAGCCTGGTTTCCTTTTGATAAATGGCCTCCCTGACGGTTCTGCTATAAGGCTTACGGTAGCGATCATATTTTTCCTTTAATTTAAAATGGTATAGATGACCCGCGACGCTGTCAGGTGATTTACCAATGCATTTCCACATACCAGCGGCTTTATTTTTTACTCTTTGATCCTCTGCGGATGCAGAAAAAAAACGTAAGGGTTTAGGAGGCATAGACAAATCTTCATAAAAAAATAGCAATTATCGTATGTTTTTTGGATTCAGAATGCAATATTTAGGCATGATTTATCCGCGGCTGCCCTATCTTAATTTGCATTGAAGTTAATCAATTAGCACGATCTGCTCCCTTCTCCCTCAAGGGCTACCCTGTGGACAGATCTCTGTATAAATTCCAACCGTTACAGAGCGGTAGCGGTAGGTTGGGCCTTGGCCCAACACTAAAGTAAAGTATTGAAATCCAAGGTTTCAACCAAAAATTCTTGTAAAAAGAGAGGCATT
>JAGXGR010000131.1 GCA_024636645.1 Legionella sp. | reverse complement strand
CTTTGAGCCTAAAGGTTGTGAGCAATGCAACCAAACAGGTTACCGCGGCCGGACTGGAATCTATGAGCTGATAACCCTGGATGAGCCTTTAAGAGGCATGATTCATCGTAATGAAACCCTCCAAACAATGGAAGACTATCTCCGTCCAGCATGTCCCAGCATCAGGGAAGACGGCTTCAAACGCGTCCTGAATGGAGATACTTCGCTTGCAGAAATCTTAAGAGTGACCAGTCAAGGTTGATTATTTTATCCAGTAAGAGATTATGTAATACGCTTCGATTCTTACAGGCGACGGACGACCCGTAGCCCGGATGGAGGCGTAGCCGTAATCCGGGAACACGATAGTCAGTCAGGCAACTCATTTTTTCGATTGGCATTCCTGAATTTATTTTTAACCCACCTTTTTTCGCCAGGTCGTACCTGTTGCGCTGTCCTCCAGCTCAATGCCTTTCGACTGCAGTGTATCTCTAATCTCATCTGCCCGTTGCCAGTTTTTTTCGGCTCGAGCCTGTAGTCTTTGTTCGATGAGCTTTTCAATATCTTCTTTGGTCATCTCTTCCACACCTGCCTGTAAAAAATCTTCGGCGGGTTCCTGCAGAATACCGAGAATAGACGCCATGTGCTTTAAAGTGGCCATCAGTCGAGGGGTGTGGGTTTTATTGATTTCATGTGTCAATTGGAACAACACGGACAAAGCCACTGGGGTGTTGAAATCATCATTCATAGCATCATTAAACTGTGCTAACCATAGCTCATCTAATTCACCATTGCCTTCAGGGGCGTCTTTGATGGTTTGATATAAACGGGTCAGGCCCCTGGCTGCATTTTGCAGATTTTCATCAGAGTAATTTAAGGGGCTTCTGTAATGGCTGCTTAAAAGAAAATATCGGATGATTTCAGGGTGATGCGCTTTTAAAACGTCCTCAATGGTATAGAAATTCCCTAATGATTTTGACATTTTTTCATTATTGACTTGCAGCATGCCTGCATGTATCCAGTAGTTTGCAAATGGCTTGCCAGTGGCCGCTTCGCTCTGAGCTATCTCATTTTCATGATGAGGAAACTGAAGATCCAGCCCGCCACCATGAATATCAAACTGTTCACCCAACTCATGTATCGCCATGGCTGAGCATTCAATATGCCAACCCGGACGCCCATCCCCCCATGGGGAGGGCCAATGCGGCTCTTCGGGCTTTGCTTTTTTCCATAAGACAAAATCAAAGGGAGAGCGCTTTTCTCTAACCACTTCAATACGAGCGCCTGAGATCAGGCCTTCAAGATCTTTATGAGATAATTTACCGTAATCCTCAAATTTTTCTACTTGGTAACAAACGTCTCCATTATCGCTAAGATAAGCATAACCTTTATCCAATAAACGCTGTATCAGTTTTATGATCGAATCAATGTGCGCCGTGGCTCTGGGTTCCAGATCAGAAGGCAGGATATTCAAAGCCTGCATGTCCTCGTGCATGGCTTGAATGTAATGGTCCGTTAACTCATCAATAGATATACCACGTTCATTGGCTCGTACGATAATTTTATCATCAATATCAGTAATGTTTCTGACAAATTTGACGTCATAGCCTTGCGAGCGTAAAAATCGAACAATTACATCAAAACTGACCATGGACCGGGCATGCCCCAGATGGCAACGATCGTAAACGGTAATGCCGCAAACATAAAGACCTATCTTCCCGGGAGAGATAGGTATGAATTCTTCCTTTCTTCTTGATAATGAGTTGTATATCTGTAACATCCAATTCCCCTAGCTGATTTTTCCCCAGGTATCTTTTAAATCCACCACGCGATGGAAGGCACGCACCCTGTCCTCTTCTTTTTGATTGACGCAATAATAACCCAGACGTTCAAACTGAAAAACCTCTCCTTCAGTACTGTGGGCCATTGAAGGTTCACAATAAGCTTTTTGTTCTTTTAGAGAGTCATGATTGATAAACTGCAGATAATCTTCTTCTCTAGCTGGATTGGGATCATTAAATAAGCGATCGTATTGATAGATGGTCACAGGATAAGCATGGTCACAGCTGACCCAATGAATAACCCCTTTTACTTTTCTGTCTTCTGGATTTTTACCCAGGGTCTTATCGTCATAACTGCAGCGCAGTTCTATTACCTCACCGCTGTCATCATCATAAATCACTTCATTGCATTTTATGACATAAGCGTGACGCAAGCGAACCTCTGCACCCGGTGCGAGTCGAAAATATTTCTTAGGTGGGTTTTCCATGAAATCACTGCGTTCAATGTACAGTTCGCGTGAAAAGGGTAAAATCCGAGTCTTTGAATCCGGATCATTTTGCAGGTATTTGGCGCTGAGCTCTTCTACTTTATTTTCAGGGTAGTTTTCAATGACTATCTTGATAGGATCCATCACACAAAGAGCTCGTTTGGCTGTAACATTCAATTCATTACGGACGCAATCTTCAAGGACTGACATATCAATGACCGAATCGCTGCGGGAAATGCCAATTATTTCACAAAACTGGCGAATAGCAGCTGGGGGATACCCGCGTTTTTTCATGCCTTTAATCGTCGGCATGCGCGGATCATCCCATCCTTTAACAATATTTTTTTCAACCAGCTCACGCAACTTGCGCTTGCTGGTGACCGTATGTGACAAATTAAGACGTGCAAATTCGGTTTGAATCGGCTTTGAAGGCAGGGATAAATGATCGATAAACCAATCATAAAGCGGACGATGATCCTGAAACTCCAAGGTGCAGAGCGAATGGGTAATATGCTCCAGTGCATCGGATAAAGGATGGGCATAATCATACATCGGATAGATGCACCATTCGTCCCCTGTTCGCTGGTGATGGGCGTGACGGATACGGTAAATGACCGGATCACGCATATTGATGTTCCCTGATGCCATGTCAATTTTAGCTCTTAAAACATGCGCGCCATCAGCAAACTCGCCAGCCTTCATTCTCATGAAGAGATCCAGGCTTTCTTCAACAGGACGGTTTCTATAAGGGCTTTCTTTACCAGGTTCCTGTAAGCTGCCCCGATAAGCGCGAATGTCTTCCATACTCAAGCTGTCGACATACGCTTTATCTGCTTTGATAAGCTGCACTGCATAATCATAAAACATTGGATAGTAATCGGATGAATAAGTTAGATCATGCCATTGAAATCCCAACCATTGCACGTCTTCAATGATGGCATCAACATATTCCTTTTCTTCTTTAATTGGATTGGTGTCATCAAAACGTAGAAAACAACTGCCATCAAACTCCTTTGCCAAACCAAAATTCAGGCAAATGGATTTTGCATGGCCCACGTGAAGATAACCATTGGGTTCAGGGGGGAATCGGGTCACGATGGTTTTGTGCCTGCCCGTATCAAGATCCTCTTGAATGATCTGCCGAATAAAATGTGTTCGCTTTTCAACTGCTTCTGTCATTTTTTAGGTCCGCTTTTATCAATTGCCTTTCGCATATCGCCCATTAGCTTAAGGCCTGCATGAATGTTAGTTTTGTCTTTTTCATAGGCGGAAAGAATATCTGAGATGAGGGCCGCTCCCACCACAATGCCATCAGCAAACAGACTGACTTGTGCCGCCATTTCTGGGGTTTTTATTCCAAAACCCACCATCAGGGGAAGTTTACACTGAGACTTCCGATGTTGGTAATCATTTTTTACCTGCTCCAGGTTGATGCTGTCTGAGCCCGTTACTCCTTTCAGCGAAACATAGTACAGGTAGCCTCTTGCCAAGGCATTGATTTTTTTCATCCGTTCATCAGAGGTGGTCGGTGAACATAAATAAATGCTGTAAAGATTGTATTTGTCCCATATTGATGCAATTTCCACACTCTCTTCGGGTGGAAGATCCACCAAAATGGTACCATCAACCCCGGCTTCCGTAGCATTTTTAGCAAATTTCTCATACCCATATTGTTCAACAGGGTTAAGGTAGCCCATTAAAATAATGGGCGTCTCGTTATCTTTCTTTCTGAATTCTGCTACCATTTTCAATACATCGTCGCAATTCACATCAAAAGCGAGCGCTCTTTCCATGGCTTGTTGTATAACCACCCCTTCTGCCATTGGATCAGAAAAAGGGATGCCGATTTCAAGAATATCTGCCCCTTCATTAACGAGCTGCTGCATCAGCCCAACGGTTAAATCAGGATGAGGATCGCCTGCGGTAATATAAGGACTTAATAATTTTTTGTTATTCGCAGTGGCTGAATGTATCTTCTGATCAATTCGATTCATAATCCATCCTTAACTCATGATTTATATATTCACGCCATCAATGTTGGCAATGGTATGCATGTCCTTATCGCCACGCCCTGACAGATTGACGATAATAGACTGGTCAGAAGACAGCGTTTTGGCAAGTTTCATCGCATAGGCTATCGCATGGCTGGATTCCAGTGCCGGAATAATCCCCTCAACCCGTGTCAGCGTACGAAAAGCATCCAGGGCCTCAGTATCATTGATCGCGACATAATTCACACGTCCTGTATCTTTAAGATAAGCGTGTTCGGGGCCGACACCAGGATAATCAAGACCTGCTGATATGGAATGGGTATCAGTAATTTGGCCATGGGCATCGCTTAAGAGATAGGTTCGATTCCCGTGCAGCACGCCCGGCTTGCCTGCTAGCAGGGAGGCCGCATGCTCTCCACTGTCGAGGCCTTTTCCACCCGCCTCAACACCATACATTTTAACCGGCTTGTCTTCTAAAAAAGGATGGAATAAACCAATGGCATTGGAGCCACCACCCACACAGGCAACCAGCGCATCAGGCAGTCTGCCTGTTTTGGAAAGCATTTGCTCTTTCGCCTCACGCCCGATAACCGTTTGGAAATCCCTGACCATTTGAGGATAAGGATGGGGGCCGGCAACAGTACCTATGATATAAAATGTGTCATCAATGTTTGCGACCCAGTCACGCATGGCTTCATTCAAGGCATCCTTCAGCGTTTTAGAGCCGGCGGTAACCGACACCACTTCAGCACCCAGCAATTTCATTCGGTAAACATTACTGGATTGCCGTTGAATATCCTCTGAGCCCATGTAGACCACGCATTTCATGCCTAATTTTGCAGCCACGGTAGCAGATGCCACCCCATGCTGACCGGCACCGGTTTCTGCAATGATCCGTGTTTTACCCATGCGCTTGGCCAATAAGGCCTGGCCAATGCAGTTATTGACTTTATGAGCGCCAGTATGGTTGAGATCTTCTCGTTTAAGATAGATATTTGCACCGCCAACGTCATGCGTTAATCGCTCAGCCAGATAAAGCGGCGAAGGTCTGCCGACATAATCCTTTAATTCCTTATCCAATTCGGATAAAAAATCCGCATCATATTTGTACTTTATATAGGCTTCGTTTAACAGTTCCAAGGCGTTTATTAAAGTATCTGCTACAAACATGCCGCCATATTGTCCAAAATGGCCGGATGCATCTGGAAGTTGTTTATTTGTCATGATATCCCCTCACGGACTGGGCAAATTGTTTCATTTTATTATAGTCTTTTATACCTGCTCTGTCCTCAACACCGCTGCAAACATCCACAGCATAGGGTTTGACCTGCTGCAGTGCCTGGATAATATTGGCTTCATTCAAACCACCAGCTAAAATGCAGGGTTTGTGAAGTGTTTGTGGAATGATCTGCCAATCAAATGATTGGCCAGTGCCGCCATGCTGTCTTGGGGCAGGTGTATCCAATAGTATCGCTGAGGAGGAAGTAAAGGTTTGCTCTGCATTCAGGATATCTCGCGCAGAGGTTGCAGCGATGGCCTTGATGTAGGGAAAACGAAAGCTTTCGCAAAAATCGGGCGTTTCATTGCCATGAAATTGCAGGTATTGTATGGGTAATGTTTCTAAAAGCTTTTCAACGAATGCCTTGTCAGGATTGACTAATACCGCGACAACATCAATAAAAGGCGGAATATTTGCGAGCAGCTCCATGGCTGTATTCAAATGAACTGAGCGCGTACTGTTTTCATACATGATGATACCGATAGCATCAACGCCCAAGGCTATGGCCTGGTCAATATCCTGTTTGCGTGTCATCCCGCAAAATTTTAAACGAATTCTTTCAAACGGCATAGTTACTCCCAAAGAAACAACGGCCCCAGAGGACTCTGAGCAACAGAGAGTTCCTTTGGATAACGCACATTCACCAGATAAAGCCCGTAGGGAGGAGCCGTTTCAGCGCCCAGCTTTCTATCTTTAGCCAGAAGGACCTCTTCAATCCATTTAACAGGACGTTTTCCGGAACCCACAGCAATCAATACACCGGCAATGTTTCTGACCATATGATGTAAAAAAGCATTGGCTGTAATATCAATAAGAATTAAATCGCCTTTACGAGTCACCTTGATTTGCTCTACATTGCGCATGGGTGTTTTGGATTGGCATTCAATAGAACGAAACGATGTAAAATCTTTTTCGCCAATTAAATACTGCGCACCCTGATGCATTGCGCGGTGATCCAGTTGACGGTATTGCCAGGTGACAGCCGATCGCAACAAGGCAGGCCTGATACTTCCATTATAAATAACATAGCGATAGCGCCTGGATACAGAGAATACCTGGCATGAAAATCATCAGGCATTTCCTTTCCCCATTTGATACAAATATCTTTAGGCAAAAAGGAGTTGGTTCCATAGATCCAGGCGCGTATGGTACGTTCTTTATCACTGTCAAAATGAATAACCTGGTTCGTTGCATGAACCCCTGTATCGGTACGGCCCGCACAAACGACAGAAAGGCTGTCGTCTGCAACTTTTGATATAGCAGTTTCAACGGCTTGCTGGATGGTGTGCAAACCCGTCTGCGACTGCCAGCCATGGTACTGACTGCCATCGTATTCAACCCCCAAGGCAATACGCATTTTAATTCCTAATACAAAAGGGTCAATGTATAACAGCAAGAGGTTTTTGTCCAGACTGGCACTGTCTGTTTCACGGCGATTGCATTAAAGCGCACAATCTCTGCGTAGGAAATCCGAGCCGCGACCGTTAGGAAGCGGAAAAGTTAAGTAGCCAGCAAGGTTTACCAGTGGCCGTATTAGATAACAAAAACCGACTATTAATGCAGCCATCTAATTATGCAGCCATCTAACTTTTCCGCTTCCTAACGGTCGCGGCTCGGATGCTTTGCCCGTAATTTAGTGAACGACAGATAAGATTCGGGTTGTCGAATTGTCATCTTGAGGTGCTAGTTTAACATAGTAAAACTGCCCGCTATCCCGTTTTGTTTTAATATGGTCTGTAGTTTAGTGGTCATTTCCATGTCTGTAAAAGGCCCTGCCTTGACCAGGTAGCGATTGTCATAAGGTTCGATATAAAACGTTGAGACGGTGAATTTTTTTAATTGATTCAAAAATCCCTCTGCTCGCTGCTTTGTACTGAAAGCGCCTGCCTGTATGTAATAATTGGCTTCGCCTTCTTTTGTTTTAATTGTTTCTATCTCAACTGACGCAGTTCCTTTTTTCAGCATGCCCAGTTTGGCCGCTGCGGCATAAGACAAGTCAATAATTCGCTTGCCATGAAATGGGCCTCGGTCATTCACCTTAACGGTAACCTCATGGCCATTTTCAAGGTTCTTCACTTTGACGTAACTGGGCAGAGGCAATGTTTTATGTGCGGCAGTCATGGCATACATGTCATATTTTTCACCGCTTGACGTTCGCTTTTTATGAAAATCTGTACCATACCATGAAGCAATGCCCTGACGTTTATATCCCTTGGCCGAACGCATGACGTTGTAGGTAGCGTCTTTCACACGATAGGAATCAGGATTACCATAACGGCTGTTATTGTCTTTGTCTGACGTGGCTGTTTTCAAGGTCGCCAAAGGCAAGGGCTTTGCAATGCTGCTCGTCTTTCTTATTTCAGGGATACTGCTTGGGCGGCTTTTTTCGCGTTGCTCTGCAGGTTGATGAGGTTTGCAGCCCGCCAGAAAAATTACCAATAAAACGTATAATAGAGTATGCATTTTTATTATATTTAAAGTTAGGTCTTATAAATATACCGAATAAAAAAGCGATTGCGTAGTTTTAATTTTCAAAATCGATAAAAATTCCCCAGGTAACTCTTTATATCTCATAAAAGGAAGCTTATACTCTTCACTTTTAAACAAAACGAGTTGAAGACATGCCCAGGACATCATCCATTATTTTGAGAAGCCTCCTTATGGCTACCCTGCTTGTTCAGTCAACAATGGCAACTGCCGAAGAAATTTTGCCTCAAACGCTGAATAGAAATGTAAACACCGCTTCGAACAAGCCCATTACCATACCCGCAGCGCCGACCCTCAATGCAAAAGCCTATATACTCATTGACGTGAACAGTGGAAAAATCATTGCAGAGAAAAACAGTGAAAAAAAACTGCCTCCTGCCAGTCTGACGAAAATGATGACCTTGTATGTCATCTCCAATGCCTTGCATAATAAACAAATCAGCCTTGAAGACAAGACCCGAATCAGCCGAAAAGCCTGGAAAACAGGCGGTTCACGAATGTTTATCAAAGAAGGCGATAGTGTCAGTGTCGAAAATTTATTGAAAGGAATTATTGTTGATTCAGGAAATGACGCCTGTGTGGCCATGGCAGAAACGCTTGGCGGCAGTGAAGAAGGATTCAGTGAACTCATGAATCAGCAGGCCAAACAGCTTGGCATGACCAATAGTAACTTCACTGACAGTACCGGATTACCCAATCCAAACCTATACTCTACGGCGAAAGATCTGGCTATTCTCGGACGCTCGCTGGTTCAGGATTTCCCCCAATATTATCATTGGTATAAACAAAAGTGGTTTACTTACAATGGCATACGCCAACCCAACCGTAACCGCTTACTATGGCGTGACAAACAGGTGGATGGCATCAAAACAGGCCATACTAACGAGGCCGGCTATTGTCTGGTGTCGTCTGCAAAAAATGAAAATACCCGTTTAATTGCCGTTGTATTAGGCTCACCCAATGAAACCGCCAGGGCTGATGACAGCGAACGGCTGTTGAATTACGGATTCAGATTTTATGAAACACACAAACTGTATAACAAGCAACAAACCGTTACTGCATTGCCTTTGTATAAGGGAGAAATAAATGCGATTAACGCAGGTCTTGCTGCTGACCAATTTATCACGATTCCTTCAGGACAATATCAACGGCTGAACATTCATACCAAAGTTCCTGCTTACCTGAAGGCACCCATCAAACGAGGCGATCAAGTGGGCGAACTGATTATCCAGTTTGATAACAATATTATTGAAACCAAACCGCTGTACGCCTTGCAGGATGTAGAAAAAGGCGGCATATTTAAACGTTTGAAAGACAGCATCAGCTTGACGTATAGAAGCTGGTTTGGATCCTGAGGGCTGAACTATCAATGAAAAAAGCCTATATCAATGGTGAGTTTGTTGACAGCAAAGATGCGAAAATTTCTATTTTCGATCGCGGCCTGTTATTTGGGGATGGGGTATATGAGGTGCTTCCTGTATATCACGGGCAACCTTTTTTCATCGACAGACACATCGCGAGACTACACGCCAGTCTAGAGGCCTGCAAGATCCCAATGCCTGATCTGGACTGGGAAAAGCTCTGCCATGAGCTGATTCGGCTAAATGATGGCAGCGACCTGCAAATCTATATCCAGGTAACGCGAGGCAATCAAAACGCCCGATCGCATGACATTCCGGCCAAGCTGACGCCGACTGTCATGGCTTTTACTCTCCACTTGCCCTTCCCAAAGCAAGAAGAGAAGGAAAAAGGTTTAAAAGCCAGCCTGGAGGAAGATTATCGCTGGTTAAAATGCCATATAAAATCAACCTCCCTTTTGGCAAATATATTATTAAATGATCAAGCCACATCAGAACAGGCTAACACGGCAATTCTTTTGCGTGATGGTTATCTGACTGAGGGAAGCACGGCAAATGTATTTATTGTTGATAAAAACCATGTCGTGAGAACACCGCCACTAAATAATCTTTGTCTACCCGGTATTACCCGGCAAATTACCATTGAGCTTTTAAATAAACTGGATATCAAAGTCAAAGAAGATGCCAAAATCAGCCGAGATGATATTATGACGGCACAGCAGGTATGGATAACCAGCACTACAAAAGAAATTTATCCAGTTTCAGTGGTAGATAAACAAAAAATTGGCTCTGGTCAAGTCAGTGCACTTTGGCTGGAAGTAAATGACTTATATCAGCAACTGGTGGCGAAAAACGATGTCTGAAAAAACAACCCTGATAGAATTCCCCTGTGATTTTTCCATCAAAATTATCGGCAATAATAACATATTGTTTATTGAACAGATTCTTTTAATCACCGCAAAGCATTTTCCAGAGCATGATGAGCAGACCGTTGAAAAAAACTTGAGTAAAAACAAAAATTATCTGAGTTTAACGGTGACGGTTCATGTTTTAAATCAAACCATGCTTGATAACTTTTACCGTGAAATATCCAGTCACCCTGAGGTTAAAATGGTCTTATGATTGAGATTAAGCAGCTGGGGTGTCAACAACCCTATGAAGTCATCTGGCAACGAATGAAAGCATTCACCTCCCACCGGGATGAAACGAGCACGGATCAGTTATGGTTACTTGAACATTCGCCCGTATACACTCAAGGCCAGGCTGGAAAGCCTGAGCATATTCTAAATCCGCTGTCTATTCCCGTTATTCAAAGCGACAGAGGCGGTCAGGTGACTTATCATGGCCCCGGTCAGTTAGTGGTTTATGTCCTCATGGATATCAAGAGAAGACATCTCGGCGTTCGCACGCTTGTCTCTAAACTGGAACAATTGCTAATCGATTTACTCAAAATATACCAGATAGATGGCGTGATTCGTTGTGGAGCGCCAGGCGTTTATGTGGGCGAGAAAAAAATTGCATCTATTGGTTTAAGGGTCAAGAACGGCTGTACTTATCATGGCATAGCGCTCAATGTCAATATGGACTTAAAACCGTTCACCGGCATCAACCCCTGCGGTTATGCCAAAATGGAAATGACTCAAATGTCAGATTTTCAGCAAAATGCGGATGTCCATACCGTCAGCGAGCAACTTATAACAGCGTTCCTAACCTTATTTGAACAATAGGCTGCCATGCACTTGTTTACTGAATATCTACAACCCCTGACAATCTGGCTTCATACCCACCCCAATTGGGCCCTGTTTATTACTTTTCTTATTTCTTTTACCGAGTCGCTGGCCATTATAGGCAGTATTATCCCGGGCTCAGTCACTATGACTGCCATCGGTATACTGGCAGGTTCGGGTGTAATGAGGATAGACTTTACCCTCATAGCGGCCATATTAGGTGCAGTAGCCGGTGATACAAGCAGCTATTTTATCGGCTATTATTTTAGTGATCGGCTTGTGTCTGTCTGGCCGTTCAAACGCTATCCTCATTGGCTCAGCCTGGGTAAAGATTATTTTTCCCGTCATGGTGGAAAAAGTGTACTCATTGGCCGGTTTATTGGTCCTTTACGCTCTATCATTCCTGTGATTGCGGGTATGATGCACATGAGTCAATGGCGGTTTATCGTTGCCAATGTGATTTCAGCTATTGGCTGGTCAATACTTTATCTTGGCCCTGGTATTGTCATAGGTGCTGCCAGTAATGAATTATCTGCAGAGAATGCCACGCGATTTTTTATTATTATTCTACTGCTGCTGGTATTTTTCTGGTTATTAAGTTTATTTATCAAATGGCTTTTGATACGTGCCAATCGATTGTTATCAGTTAACTTGCATCGTATCTGGGCCTGGTCGCAAAAGCACCCGATGCTGGCTGGCTATTTTTTAGCATTAACGCCCGCAGATGAAAAAAATCACTATCCTACAGCATCCCTTGTCGTTTTAGCTTTTGTTGATTTATTGATTTTGGTTTTCCTATTGATTCTGGGCCTTGCAACAAACTGGATAAGTAATATCAATGAAGCGGTTCATTTGTTTTTACAAAGCATTCGAATCCCAGAGCTTGACGCCCTATTTGTCAGCTTGAGCGAACTGATAAGTTTGCCCACCCTTCTTATGTCCTTTATTGCGGTCATTTCATTCTTTCTTTATAAGAAAAAATACCGAATCTGTATTTATATCAGCAGTGTGTTCATCTCGTCTTTTTTAATAAGCAAGGGGCTATCCTTCTTGTTTTATGTACAAAGACCCCCAGGCATACTAGTCAATCTGCCAGGATCTTCATTTCCGCAAATCAATTTAACCGTTGCGACAGCTTTTTTTGGTTTTCTGGCATTTTATATGAATTACACGCGACCATCTGCCGTAACCAGAACCTTGAAAACCATCCTGTTGCTCATCATTCCTGTCAGTGGTTTTGCAGTACTTTATCTAAGCGACAATTGGCTGTTTGACGTTATTGCAGCCCTACTGATTGGTAAATTGCTTTGCGTGCTGCACTGGTTATTTTATAGAAAACATTCCACTGTAAAAAAACAATTGAACGTCTATGCCGCTTTGTGCTTTTTAGGGCTTTTGATTCTTACAACAACCCTTAGCGTCTGGATAAACTACCCCCATCTTATCCATGATCACGTGCCTTATCATAAACAATTTATTATCACTGAGAAGCAATGGTGGCAACAAAATAAACCCATTCTGCCAATATACAGAGACAATCGATTTGGCCATAAAGTCAACCTGTTAAATATTCAATACCACGGTTCTTTAGACAAGCTAAAACAAGCGTTGACAGTGTCAAACTGGACGACCTATGAAGATTCACTGTTTAGCAGATTGCTTAATCGAATGAATGCTAAGGAAAGAGAAAACACGCTGCCTTTACTCAGTCAACTGCATAACAACCAAAACCCCGTCCTGCTGATGACTTATTTCAACAAAGACTGTCAATGCCTGTTGGTTCTTCGCCTGTGGCCTTCCAATTATCATATTTATCAACTTGAAAATAATATATGGATAGGTAGCATGCATATTAATAATCATTATCAACGGGTTAAACCTTCTAAATCACAAAGCAGACGCTATGCAATAAACCCGGTTGATTATATTTCACTCCCTGATGACCGATTTCAAACCAGACAAGTGGACTTGTCTCAAAGCGTGGTAAAGCCGCTTGCAAAAAATGGCGTTCACCCTTCTATTTTATTGATCAAAGAATCAGGGTATCTTGACTCCAGAGTAAAATGATCTACGCATCTACCTGGATATCCAATCAAAGAACTGGTATAAATACATAATATTTTCAAAAAGGAATTCTTTTTTAAAGGAATAAATCATGCTGACAACATTCAGAATATTACATATCCTCCTGCCAATCATTGCGATTGCCTTAATGGTTTATGGTGTTAAATTCAGACTCACACTTTATGTATCTTCGGCACTTTGGTTGAGTCTCATTGCCTTGATTTTACATTATATGGTCTCGGGCGGTGAACTTCTCGGGCCTTATTTTGGCTATGGAAATGCAGCTATGTACAGTATCAATCTCATCGTAATGTTGATGGCTGTGATATATCTCCTTTCCATACCTCAAATCGAAAACCGTGCACTACGGATACTGAATGGATTGCTTAAGCTTTTACTGATTATCGGCACATTAATTGTCCTTGCCAACATATGGATAAACGCCTATTTTATTGAAACGCGTATGCCTGGAACACCGGTTATGCAAGTCTCTACTGTGTCTGCGCAAGATCATTGCAAACATCATTATGTGTTTTACAAAATTGATCAAAGTGGATCAATTCAATATCTCTGCCCAAACCAATATGTGCTGCTTCCTGGCATTGGAAAATTAAATATGATTCCTGAATTTATCTCTCGGCAGCTATCCCAGCCTATTTTGAAATCAATTTTTAAACAGCAACAAAATAAGACGGACAAACCCAAGAAGTAAAAAATTGTGCTTGACTGAACTAGTTGATAAAATGCCCTTCAATTTTCAAGTATGACTATGTATGCGTAATGTGATATTTGTTTTATGGTTGCTCTATATTAATATCAGCTATAGTATGGGGCCCAAAATTAACTGGGAAAAAGCTATCGATAAAGCCATAGAAAAATATGGCTTGACTGTAGAGCCGCAGCTTATTTCATATTTCAGTCAGGCAGATATCAGCTACCCCCCTAAAGAAATCGCCCTGCTTGCTTTCAAATCAGAAAAAAACGTTGAGTTATGGGCCAAAGATTCAAAAAAAGACTGGACCTATATCCATCGCTACCCGTTGACCGGCTATAGCGGTCATCTTGGGCCGAAGCTCAAGGAGAATGATGGTCAAATTCCTGAGGGAATATATCAACTTGTCAACTTTAACCCTTTCAGCAGTTGGCATTTGTCGATGATGGTCAATTATCCCAATGCATTTGATCAGCTAAAAGCAAAGCAAGACCATCGAAGAAAACCTGGAAATAATATATTTCTCCACGGTAAAAATTTATCAGCCGGATGCCTTGCCATTGGTAACAAGGCTATCGATCAGTTATTTACCCTGGTTCGCAGGGTTGGCTTGAAAAACAGCCGTATTATCATTGCCCCCAATGATCTTCGTTTTAAAAAAATCCCCCTGTCTAAATCTTCTCAACCGCGTTGGCTGCCAGAGCTCTACCAAAATATTAAACGGGCTTTAAAGCCCTTCAAAAAACCACTGGCACCTCAAAACCTTCCGTCTACAACTAAAAAAATAATCTGAAATGCAAATCCAACCCCTTTTTACAAATAAAAACGCGTAATATGCTCATTTAAAATGAAAAATTACTTTTTAAAAGTCAATATATGGTCTATTTTTAAGGTATACGCCAATAAAAATTTATAAACGTGTGCAAAATATGCTAACACCCAAACGTCAATCATGGTCCAGGATTAATCTAAACGTTGAATCCCAATACGATTCATTGTTGTCTTGTCTTGTACTATTGACCAGATATTATCAGAACCCCTTCTCCCCACAGGCTCTTATAGCTCGCCTGCCGGTTAAAGACAGTAAATTAACTCTGGATTTATTTGAACGTGCAGCAGCAAGAGCCTCTTTGGAAGCTGAGTGTATAGATATTAAATTTGATAAAATTGATGAGGATTTATTGCCGCTTGTTTTATTATTGGATAATAACGAAGCCTGTCTGCTTACGCTGGATGATAAAGGCAAAAAAAAGATTATTGATCCTTTAAAACCCGATGAAAAAATAAGTCTTCAATCGATTAAAAAACACTATTTGGGCAAAGCGATTACTATTAAACCCATTTACAAACAGAGTGCCAGAGCCAAGGAAACGTTCACAAAAGATCCTAAAAACTGGTTTTGGAAAGTGATTTTCAAATCATGGCCACTGTATTCAGAAGTGTTGGTGGCTTCATTTCTGGTTAATATCTTTGCGTTGGTCATTCCATTATTTATCATGAATGTTTATGACAGGGTTGTTCCCAACAGGGCCATTGAAACCATGTGGG
>JAGXGR010000130.1 GCA_024636645.1 Legionella sp. | reverse complement strand
GGTCACTATTGAAAGAAAAACCGGTCATTTTCAAATCAAGCAGCAATCAGTGGAAGTTATCGATTTACCCGGCATTTATTCACTGATTGCCAATGCCGATGGCGCCAGTCTGGATGAGCAGATTGCAGCTAATGCGATTATTGAAATCGAAGCCGACTGTATTGTTAATGTGGTCGATGCCTGTCATCTGGAGCGGCATTTATACCTGACCAGCCAACTCCTGGAACTGGGTCGTCCTTTAATTCTTGTATTAAATATGAGTGATATCGCTGAGCAACGCGGTATTAAAATTGATATTTCAGCGCTTTCCAAACAATTAAACTGCACCGTCATCGCAACCCAGGCGCATAAACAACTGGGTCTTGAAGGCCTGCATAAAGCACTTATTCAAAAACCTGTAAAAACACAACCTCTGGATTTATCGCTTCCTCGGCCCTTACAGCAAACACTTTCGCAGATAGAACAACAGTTGAAAACAAAAGGCATGGATGGCCCTCTGGTCCGTTACTCAGCACTTCGTTTAATTGAAGGCGACAGCATCTCGCTGGTCAATCATAAGGTATCACAGACTGATTTCGAACAGTGGACTGGCAATGACGATGATCTGCTATTAGCTGATGCCCGTTACGCGGCAATACACCAGATCGTACAAGCAGTCCAGCAAAAGCGTAGTGATGTCAGTGAATATTTAACAGCCAGATTAGATCGCATTGTATTGCATCGATTTTGGGCCGTTCCTATTTTTCTTGGCATGATGTATCTGATGTTTTTATTTGCGGTGAATATTGGCGGCGCATTTCAGGATTTCTTTGACATCAGTACAGACACCATTTTTGTTCAGGGCACGGCCTGGTTGCTTCAGTCAGTCGCCATGCCAAACTGGGTGATTGCCATTCTTGCTAACGGCATTGGCAAGGGAATCAATACAACCCTGACCTTTATCCCGGTCATCGCCTCCATGTTTTTCTTTTTATCCCTGCTGGAAGCCTCAGGTTATATGGCAAGAGCCGCCTTTGTGGTGGATAAGCTGATGCGAAAGCTGGGCTTGCCGGGAAAATCTTTTGTGCCGATGATCGTCGGTTTCGGCTGTAATGTACCGGCCATTATGGCGGCAAGGACACTGGATTCCGAACGTGACCGGCTGCTCACCGTGATGATGAGTCCTTTTATGTCCTGCTCTGCACGCCTGGCCATTTATGCGGTTTTTGTGGCCGCATTTTTCCCCACAGGCGGGCAAAACGTGGTGTTCTCTCTTTATCTTATCGGTATCCTGATGGCGGTATTTACAGGGTTTATCTTACGTAAAACCCATTTTCGCGGGCAGTCATCGCCTTTGATTCTTGAGCTGCCGGCGTATCATAAACCGTCCTTGCGCCGTTTGCTGAAGGAAACCAAAATACGCCTGCGTTTTTTTGTGATTCGGGCAGGCCGGTTGATCATTCCTGTCTGTGTTATTTTGGGCGCTTTAAATGCCATCATGCTTAACGGCGGCATTAATTCGGGCGAAGCCAACAGTCAGTCGCTGTTATCTTTGATGGGCCAATGGTTGACGCCTCTTTTTTCTCCAATGGGAATTCATCAGGATAACTGGCCGGCAACTGTTGGATTATTAACCGGTATGTTGGCCAAAGAAGTGGTCGTTGGTTCTTTAAATTCTCTGTATGCCCAAATGGGGCAACTGGGCCAGGCCGCGGCTCATTTTGATTTCTGGGGCGGATTGAAAGAAGCCCTCTGGTCGATACCGACAAACCTGTCCGGATTGGGCGAAGCCTTGCTTAATCCTATCATGGCCAGCGCACCCGATGGCGATATGTCACAGTCAGTCTATGGGCTGATGGCTCGGCGTTTTGATGGTCAGGCAGGTGCTTATGCTTATTTGCTCTTTATTTTGCTTTATATTCCCTGCGTGTCAACCATGGCTGTCATTCGTCAGGAAGCCAGTAGAAAATTAATGTGGTTTTCAATCGTCTGGTCTTTTGTGCTGGCGTATGGGATAGCAGTCATTTTTTATCAGTTGGCCCGATTTTCACATCACCCTCAACAAAGCCTGTTATGGATTTTGACGATGCTTGTTTGTATGACGTCTTTCGTTCTTTTTATTCGGCAGGACAAACACGACTTGGGAGGTTCAGTTGATTATAAAACTTCGTGATTTTATCAAGCGCCAAGGGGTGGTCAGCAGTCAGCAATTAAGCCGGGAATTCAAGGTCGATGAGATGGCATTAAAACCGATGCTTGCGATTTGGCTTAAAAAAGGTGTTATAAAAAAATGTTCAAGTGAAGGACGCTGCAGCAGTTGTTCCGGTTGCAAAACCCCACCGGACTACTATCAAATGGCTTGAGAGTGTGGTTTTATTGCTGTGGGATGCATTCTTTGATGATCCTTTGTAAGAATTGAGCTAATATAAAGAATATACTTATATTTTGTGGATTGTCAGATGGCTGAAGAAGATACAACTCCAGAACCAGAGTTTGTCGAGACTTCCGAGAGTGTCAGACGTGAGATCATGCGCGAGGATCTTAGTGATCCGGTCAAGATGCTTGAACGCGTCAATCAAATCTGGTGGCGCTGGGCTGACTTTCATTTATATATCACCTCCCCTGCTATTGCCCCCATTGTACCTCCATTGCTGATTGAGCCTGAAAAAATTTCTAAAACAGAGGAATATGAACATGTTTATAACATTTACGATCACGGTGATAAATTAACCACATCAAAAAGTGAAGAAATGTATACGGCAGGTATGTCAATGTGCAAACTGTACTATACCATTGAAAAAATGATAGCCATGCTGGTAGAGCGATTACAATCTGCTGGCATTGATGAAACCAGCGAAGTGCAAGTTGCTTTTGGCGGCTTTATAATGGCTCAAAGAAAGGCTTTTGAATCGATTATCAACTTGCCTTATAACATTGTTGTGTCCAATTTCGAACCCGGCGAGTGGGGTGATAGTTATCTTGAAGCCGTGAAGCAAGCGGCTGATAGAGGGTATGGATACCCTTCAGAAACGCCTCGGGATAACTATAAGCTGTCTCATGAGAAGGCTGGCAGAGGACCCCAATAGTTTAGGTCAATACCACTCAAAACAAGTGACTCACCAGCTGCTGTTTATTAGTGAACCTTGATGATGAGTGTTGTGTTGCTCCAGTGCCTGAGAAGTGATGAAGGTGGTTTTAAAAAAACGATGGAGAGTAACAGGGCTGGAAAATACAATATTAATCTGACTGCAGCCTGCGAAATTGATAGATACGTTTTATCACAGGTCACTAACCAAAAGCCCCAGGAACGCATTCCCATCGTCTGTCCACCATATCTGACCGACAACGAATAATAAAGAAAAAAGATCATCAGCAGACTGAGTTGATACCAAAGGGTGTAGGGCGGAATGGTTGCTCCATGACGAATCAACATGCACAAGGCAGTATATACAAAAAAAAGTGTGCAGACGATAAAAGCATCATAACATTGCGCACAGATATATTTAAAATAAAACATGGATATTGATTTCACTGTGAGAAGCCAAGGGAAGAATTTTGGCTATTATTATTTTAAATAGCAAGTCTGAACAAGCATTTCAGAGCAATCATACAGTATGGAACAAAATCAAACGGCTTATGTCCTCCTGGATTATTGCATTAATAGATAATATGCATCGCCTCAGGCAAAACCCCTCGTTGAATATACCATTTTGTTCCTTTAAATCTAACCTCTGGCATAAGGAGACTTTGCCTGTAAGTCACAGAGTGATATACTTCGCAAGTTTTCGATATAAGCTGTCGATCAAAATATGTTATATTTATAACTTTTGCAAAAGGAAGACCCCCAAAGTGAATAATAATAGACCGGTGAACCTTGATTTGATGACAATGAAATTCCCTCCAATGGCAATTGCTTCCATTCTCCATCGAATATCAGGTATTGTTTTATTTTTGTTAATGCCTTTTGTGCTTTATTTTCTGGAATGGTCACTTATCTCAAGTGAAGCCTTTATGCAAGTGACGTTTACCCTAAAACAGCTGCATTGGGCATTTCTGCTATGGGCACTGGGTACCGCTTTGATTTATCATTTTTTAGCTGGTATCAGGCATATGCTGATGGATGTGGGCCTGGGTGAGCATCTAGAATCAGGTCGTCGAAGTGCTATGACTGTGATTGTACTCACGGCTGTTTTATCAATTTTATTGGGAATCTGGATATGGTAAGCAATGTCACCAGCTTAACTGGTAATGGTTTAAAAGATTGGTTGATTCAACGACTGACAGCGGTATATTTTGCTGCCTATTCGTTGTTTCTCTTTGTATATTTAATGGTTCATCCAGGCATGCATTTTTTTCAATGGCAAGCCTTATTTTCTAATTTGTGGTTTCAAATAGCGACCACCATAGCACTACTGACTTTCACTCTTCATGCCTGGGTTGGGCTTTGGACTGTGATCACCGACTATGTCAAACCCACTGCTGTCAGAATTTCAATTGAGTTTCTTCTCATGTTGTGGCTGTTGGGTCAGTTCATCTGGGGTTTAATCATTGTTTGGGGGCTATGATCATGGCAGTAGCACGTAATAAATTTGATGCAGTAATTATCGGCGCTGGGGGGGCTGGCATGCGAGCGGCTCTTCAATTGGCGAATTCCGGCATGAAAGTGGCTTTATTATCCAAGGTATTTCCTACCCGCTCACATACCGTTTCAGCTCAGGGCGGTATTACAGCCGCCCTTGGTAATGCTGATGAAGACGACTGGCGTTGGCATATGTATGATACGGTCAAGGGCGCTGATTATATTGGCGATCAGGACTGCATCGAATACTTATGTAAAACAGGCCCTGAAGCGGTCTATGAGCTCGAGCATATGGGTTTGCCTTTTTCCCGGATGGATAATGGTAAAATTTACCAGCGGCAGTTTGGCGGTCAATCAAAGAATTTTGGCGGCGAACAGGCAGCAAGAACCTGCGCTGCAGCTGATAGAACAGGCCATGCCTTGTTGCATACCTTGTATCAGCAGAATTTAAGAGCCAAAACGCATGTATTTAGTGAATGGTACGCTTTGGACTTTGTGAAAGATGCCAAGGGACGTATTGCGGGGGTTACGGCACTAGAAATAGAAACGGGCGACATTGTGTTTTTCCAGACCCGTGTTTGCATTTTAGCAACCGGGGGTGCCGGGCGTATCTTTCAATCCACTACAAATGCTTATATCAATACTGGCGATGGTTTTGGAATGGCATTACGCGCAGGACTTCCGTTACAGGATATGGAAATGTGGCAATTCCATCCAACGGGCATTGCTGGTGCTGGAACGCTGGTTACTGAGGGTTGCCGCGGAGAGGGCGGTTATCTGATTAACAAAGACGGTGAGCGGTTTATGGAGCGCTATGCTCCC
>JAGXGR010000129.1 GCA_024636645.1 Legionella sp. | reverse complement strand
CATTGAGATAAGCCTGGCAAAGATTATAGGAGGTTTGCTTGCCGCCAACTGAAACAAGAATCTGATTCAGCTGATAGTCCAGATTATTGTCTTTTCTGAATTTATCAACAATGGCCTGTTTTAAAGTGGGAATGCCGTCCACGGGGGTGTATTTGGTAAATCCCTTATCAATCGCGTCTATGGCTGCCTGTTTAATATGATCAGGGGTATCAAAATCAGGCTCGCCAGTGCCCAGGCTGATAACATTAAGACCTTGCGCTTTCATATGCGCCGCTTTTGCCGCCACGGCCAAGGTCGGTGAGGGTTTTACCTGTCGGACGCGTTGCGCCAATGTAATTTCCATGTTGTAACTCCTGTGATAAAGTGCATTAAAATGACAAAATGTTATACTATATTATGAATCCTTTATATTTCTGTTGTCATTGAACTCAAGTTTATGAAAAATGTATTTAAAATTAACTCTCATTATCAGCCCGCCGGCGATCAACCCACGGCCATCGCCTCGCTGATTGATGGGCTAAAATCAGGGCTTGCCAGACAGTCCCTGCTCGGCGTGACCGGTTCGGGTAAAACGTTTACCATTGCCCATGTCATTGAAGCCATGAAAAGACCAACGCTTATCATGGCGCCGAATAAAACACTGGCAGCCCAACTCTATGGCGAGTTCAAGACATATTTTCCTGACAATGCAGTAGAATATTTTGTATCCTACTATGATTACTATCAACCTGAAGCCTATGTTCCGGCTTCTGATACCTTCATCGAAAAAGACGCATCGATCAATGAACACATCGAACAAATGCGCCTATCGGCAACCAAAGCACTGATTGAACGCAAAGATGCCATTATCGTGTCTACCGTTTCTGCCATCTATGGCCTGGGTGATCCTGATTCCTATTTGCGTATGGTATTACATCTTTCCCGTGGAGAACAATGTGATCAGCGCAAAATATTAAAGCGGCTTGCTGAAATTCAATACATCAGAAGCCCACAAACCCTGGAACGCGGCCAGTTTCGTGTCCATGGGGATGTGATTGATATATTTCCTGCCGACTCTGAAAAAGAGGCCATTCGAATCGAATTGTTTGATGACGAGGTGGAAAACCTCTCCCGTTTTGACCCGCTGACAGGCGAAGTATTGCAAAAGTTACCCAGAGTTACTATTTTCCCGAAAACGCATTATGTCACTCCCCGTGAACGAATCCTCGAATCCATTGAAATGATCAAAATTGAACTGCAGGAAAGACTGGCAGAGTTTAATGGTCAAAATAAGCTGCTGGAAGCACAGCGTCTGGAGCAGCGTGTCAATTTTGATATCGAAATGATGCTGGAGCTCGGTTATTGCTCTGGAATAGAAAATTACTCGCGTTATTTATCGGGCAGACAGCGAGGTGAGGCGCCTCCGACCTTGTTTGACTATTTACCCCCTGAGGCTTTATTAATCATTGATGAATCCCATGTTACAGTATCCCAGATTGGCGGCATGTATCGCGGTGACAGGGCGCGCAAGGAGAATTTGGTTAATTACGGTTTTCGACTGCCCTCGGCACTGGATAATCGGCCTCTGCAATTTGAAGAGTTTGATGCCCGCTCACCACAAACCATTTACGTCTCGGCCACACCGGGGCCTTATGAAAAAGAGCATTCCGACAATATTGCAGAACAGGTGGTAAGGCCCACGGGCTTGATTGATCCTGCCATTGAAATCAGACCCATTCTCAATCAGGTGGATGATTTGATGTCTGAAATTCATAAAGTCACAGCGCAAAAGGAGCGCGTTCTGGTGACCACACTGACCAAACGAATGGCGGAGGATTTAAGCGAGTATTTGCATGATCACGGCATTCGAGTGCGTTATTTACATGCGGATATTGATACCGTTGAACGGGTGGAGATTATTCGTGATTTACGTCTCGGGGTGTTTGATGTCTTGGTCGGCATTAACCTCTTGCGTGAAGGGCTGGATATGCCTGAAGTCGCTCTTGTGGCCATTCTTGATGCAGACAAAGAAGGCTTTTTGCGCTCTGAACGCTCGCTCATCCAGACCATCGGTCGTGCCGCAAGAAATTTAAACGGCCGCGCAATACTTTATGCCGACCGAATCACCGGCTCCATGCAAAGAGCGATGGATGAAACCGACAGACGGCGTAACAAACAAATCGAATTCAACCTGGAACATGGCATTACCCCTATTGGCATCAGCAAATCGGTTGCTGATATTATGGAAGGCGCTTACCTGTCCAAACGGCCAGGCAAGCGGGCAGAAAAAGCGGCCGCTTATGAAAAGCTCAGTCCCGGGGAATTGCTCAAACGAATCAACGCATTGGAAAAACAAATGCATCATTATGCCAAAGACATGGAGTTCGAGATGGCAGCCAAGGTTCGTGATGAATATTTGCTTTTAAAAGAACAGCTAAAAAAATAAACAATTCATCCAGCAAGGAGCAAAGGAATGAAGGTAAAGGATTTTAAAGCGATAATTAGCGCCCATCTTGTGACCGTTGATGAGGATTCTTTTCTGCAATGGGTTCAGGACAAAAAAGAAGATGAACCGCTTGATGACAGCATCATCCCAGCGATAAAAAATCTGCTGATTGAGAACTGGCATCAAACCGTTCAATACTTACCGGTTGCAGAATGGGGAAAGATTCCCTACAGCGCTTTAATTGATAGTTTCACAAAACATAAAATCTTCAGCCAAAATGAGCGTGCCGATTTGATTTTTCCTTATCTGCAGGCGCGTTTTCATCATGATAAATCGCCCTCCTTAACCCTGGATGACTATTTAGCCGTTCTGATTCGCACCGCTCGGCTCTGCGGCTATCCAGAAGAGCAGGACCTCCATTACCCTGTTGATAGATTAAGCCATTTATTAACGGTAGATGATGTCTTAAGAAATCGTCAGGCCCCCTTGAAAAGACAAACCATCATGACCAGCATGGCAGTGCTGCATTTTTTAATTCACAAAAAATGCACCGCGCTGCAGCAAGACCTCATTCAAATGGCGATATGGTATAGAAAAGACACGACAAAAGAAGAACAGCTGGCCGAGTCGCTTTTCTTTAAATTTATCTGTGAAAATGAAAGCCTATGCAAAGGGCTGTTTAAGCAACAAGGTTGTTATATCGACATGCGAATCATCCTGGAAAATAGTGAATTGATGAAGCTGCGTGCACTGCTTCCCGAAAGAAAGCCGCAACTGCTTGACAGGGTTTGCTTCTCAGAGAGCATATGCCTGTTTTTAGAGGCATTTCGCCAGGTTGGCAGTATTGATGCCGTTGCGCTGCAGAACGTTGCTGTTGAGGCCATTCATGCCAGCTACTCAAAAAGCGCCCATCACTCTCTTGACTCAGCCCTGACACTGGCAAATCAGTTAATGGAAGAAAGCCGTGACCTTCGGGTTCAAATACAGTCGCTTTTTCAAAACGCTATTTTAATCTTTAGTCTGCAAGAGTACGTGAAATGTCTTACACTTGATAACAGATACCACTTTTTTTCATTTTCGCCGGCGACTAAAATCGCAGCGGCGAATAAAATGATTCAAAGAATGAATGGGCAGTGCAATGAGCTCAATTTCGCTGAATCGCTGGCGATGAGAGAAGGCAGACTGGGTCAGATACTTGAACACTATAAAGAACAATTGACCAGGGACTTCCCCATGGCAGCAATCATCTAGGGAGAAAACCGTGAAAAGATGTCTCTTGTTTTTGGTGCTGACAGCCGCTTGTGTTTTAAGTTATGCGGCAATGCCCGAACGCGACGTAGGCGTGGCACTTTATTTGAATGACATTACCGAAATCCGTCCCCAAGATGAAATAATCGATTTGGATGCAACGGTTTTTCTTCGCTGGCAATCCGAGAGAAAACCATTGGAAACTGAATATTATTACGGTAATGCAGTCGATGAGGCCTTGAAAACCATGTGGTGGCCTTATTTCAAATTTCTTCAAACCCGAGGTGCGGGCAGTTCATCCCTCCAGGCCCTGACAATCGCCCCGGATGGCAGGGTGGATTATGCCGTGCAGCTCAATTTAAAGATCGAGACCGATTTGGATATGCACAAATTTCCTTTTGACAAGCAAGTCATCCATATCGGCATGAGCGCATTTGGCGATATGCCTTATAAAATCAATTATTATCTGCTGCAGGATAAAATAGGAATTAATCCTGCAGCTCATTTGGATGAATGGGAACTGGTAAAGACTAAAAATAAAATAAGTGCCAATAACGGCATGCAGTTTAAAATGACACTATATTATCAACGTCAGGCGGGGTTTTATATCTACAAGATATTTCTACCCTTGATGATGATTGTGGTCATCAGTTTTCTTGTTTTATGGCTGCCCAGACAACCGGCCATCAATCGTCTTGGGACTATCATCACCGCCATGTTAACCGTTGTAGCTTTCCAATGGGCCGTGAGTGCGGATATACCCAAAGTATCTTATGTTACTTACTTTCAAGGCTTGATACTGTTTACCTTTCTTACGATAGGATCCATCGCTTTTTTTATTGTCTGGGGAGATAGAATACCGGAAGATAAAACGCTAAAATTGATGCGCAGAGCGCGATTAGCCTACCCTGTTGTTTTTCTTCTGGGAATGGGATTGATTAGTTTTTTGTGGTTTGGTCTGAACTAAATTTGTAAATAAACTACCCGATAGTCTGAGATTCTGAACCCTGGGGTTCAAGTGGGGGGCGGATGAGCCGGATCAGGCTTCCCACTGCAAGGTGGGCTTGCTCAACACCGACTTCAGGATGCTCCCCTTTTTATGAGTGTTGGTTCATAAATCCACTCGCTATCGGGTATAAGCTTATTATAGCATTATCTGTATTAATAAAAACAAAGATCATAAAATTTACAGTTTATTTGCTTAATTGCTGATGTCATCATTAACTACTTTATTAATTTTATCTTCGAGGGAGTTGATAAACCGATTAACCTGCAGCTTTTGTTTTTCCTGCTCATTCTGGCTCTTGATGAGTTCATGGCTGATATTTAATGAAGCCATCAGCAAGGTTTGAAACTGATCCAGATGTTTAAATCTGGTTTTCTGCTGTGCCATTTGCTCGTCCAGCTTTTTGGCGGCAAGCAATAAATGCTCTTCTTCTGAGGCCTGACATTTAATTTCAAAGGTCTTGTTCAATAATTTAATAGTGCAGGATTTTATAGTCATTGATTTAATCTCTAACCGGGTTCGCATGAATTGCTGTTTTAGTGAATGTTAACAATTTTGGTTTGTTGCAGCAAATAAGTTATTATATAGCTTCATTTGATGATTATACGATTTTTTTAACTAACCACCTAACCATTTACTGAGTTCAATATGTCTATAGAAAACAATCACTTAAACCTGCCCAGTTATCAATCATTCATAGAGTCTATTGAAGTATTGGATTTACCATACTCTGCCAGTGAACTGCATGGCATGATGTGCGGTTATCTCTGTGCTGGCGCCGCCAATGAGGGTGAGTCCTATATACGCGCTTTAATTGGCAGTCATAAAGATGATAACTTTCGTCATGCGGCTTCAGCCATGTTCAGGGTGTATTCTGTCAGTCAGCAACAAATTAAAAATATGGATTTTGAATTTCAGATGTTATTGCCCGGAGAGCATGAGCCTTTAAATGACAGAGCCCAGGCTTTCAGTGAATGGTGCGATGGTTTTACACAGGGCCTTGTTTTAAGCGGTATCGAGCCTGACAGACTCCATGAAGAAGAAGCACAGGATGTTCTGCAGCATATGGCTGAATTTGCCGAACTGGATTATGATGCGATTGATGTGAAAGAAGAAGACGAAAAAGCCTTAATGGAAGTCAGTGAATATGCAAGAATGGCCGTCTTGCGTTTACATGGTGATTTAATGTCTGAAGAACAAACCGGCAATGGGTCACTCACAGCCCATTAAACTGAGGTAGAAAGGATGATTACGCAACAGGAATACGCTAACAGAAGAAAAAAGCTGGCCCAATCTTTGCCTGACAATACGATAGCTATCGTGCCGGCCGCCTTTGAAGTGCTGCGTAACGGCGATGCCCATTATCGATTTCGTCAAGACAGCGACTTTTATTATCTGACAGGGTTTAATGAGCCCGATGCGCTGCTGTTAATAAACAGCGGCAAAGGTGAGTCCATTTTATTTAACCGCCCCAGACACCCTGAAGCGGAACAATGGACCGGCACTCGTTTGGGACAGGAAGGTGCAAAAGAGGTCTTGGGTGTTGACAGCGCCTGGCCCATTGACTCTCTGAATGAAAAATTAGCCGATTATCTTACTGGAAAATCGGCCGTTTATTATGCTTTTAATCGCTATCCAGAAATGGAAAAGCAAGTGAATGAAGCGTTGCAACAGTTAAAAAGCCAAATACGCCGCGGCATAAAAGCACCGCAGGCCCTTTATGATCTGACGCCAGTCATCAGTGAAATGCGTTTGATAAAAAATGATGCGGAAATCAATCTGATGCGTAAGGCTGCAGCAATATCCGTGGACGCACACAAGCGCGCCATGAAGCGCTGCCGTGAGCTTGATTATGAATATCAACTTGAAGCAGAATTAACTTATGAATTTTATCGTCAGGGTTGTCGCTCAGTGGCTTATGACCCCATTGTGGGCAGCGGCGCAAATGCCTGCATTCTCCACTATACAGAAAACAACAGCCCATTGACCGATGGTGATCTGATCCTGATAGATGCCGGGGGCGAATATGAAGGCTATGCAGCTGACATTACCCGTAGCTTTCCAAGAAACGGCAGCTTTAGCGATGAGCAACGGAAAATATACCAGTTGGTTCTTGAAGCCCAAAAAGCAGGGATTGATCAAGTAAAACCGGGTGCGCCCTGGGTGATAGTCCAACAAAGAATGATTCATATTATCACCGCGGGTTTATGTGAGCTTGGGCTGTTAAAAGGCAAGGTGGAGGATTTGGTTGACTCCCAGGCTTATCAGCGATTTTACATGCATAATTCCGGTCACTGGCTGGGACTGGACGTGCACGATTGCGGCGCGTATAAAGTCGATGATCAGTGGCGCCCTTTCGAACCCGGCATGGTATTGACAGTAGAACCTGGCATTTATATCCGTGCCGGCATGGAAGGGGTGGATGAACGTTGGTGGAACATTGGCGTTCGAATCGAGGATGATATTTTGGTGACTGAAAACGGAAATGAAAATTTGACCGCCCGTCTCCCGGTTGAAATAAATGACATTGAGGCGTTAATGCGTGATTGATCAAGACGTTGATATTCTCATTGTGGGCGGCGGATTGACCGGCGCCAGCCTGCTTTTAGCCTTGAATCAGTCAGGCTATAACTGCATGCTGGTTGAAGCCCAACCCTTTGGTAATAAGACCGAGAGTGATTTTGATGCCCGCTCCCTGGCCTTATCTCCAGCGACGGTGCGTATTTTAAATATGCTGTCTTTGTGGCCGCTTATCTCTAAACATGCCACAGCCATTGAAACCATTCACGTATCCAATCAGCACCGTTTTGGCGCCACCCGTCTCAAGGCCGAAAAAAATCATCCCCTGGGTCATGTGGTGGAAATGCAGTATATTAACCGTGCCCTGCACCAATTATTGCCTGCAGAAAAAATCCTGGCTCCTGCCAGTCTTACAGCACTGGATCATGAAAATGGCCTGGCTACACTGAATACGTCTCAAGGCAAACGCCATATCAAAGCCCGATTGATAGTCGCCGCCGATGGTGCAGACTCTGCTGTCCGATGCTTTACGGGCTTGCGTTCTCAAAGCAAGGACTACCAACAGATCGCCATTGTCGCGAATATTGAATTGGCAAAACCCCATTTAAACCGTGCTTTTGAGCGTTTTACAGCAACAGGCCCATTGGCCATGTTACCGATGACCGATCAACGTATGTCCCTGGTTTGGGCCATGCCACCAGAGGAAGCACGGCTGCGACTGGCTCTCTCAGACAAAGACTTTCTTGGCAGCTTGCAGCAGGCCTTTGGCTATCGGCTGGGACGTTTTCAAAAAGCCGGTCGACGGCATAGTTTTCCCTTAAAACAAATTATCATGCCCCAACAGGTGAAATGGCCTGTCGTTTTTGTCGGCAATGCCGCTCGTACCCTGCACCCTGTCGCAGGCCAAGGATTTAATCTGGGCATTCGTGATGTGGCGATGCTTGCGCAATTGATCAACGAGCAGGGGCTGAGTGCGGCCATGCTTGAAAATTATGCTCAACTGAGAAAGCATGATCAGTCCGCTATTACAGGCATGACCGATGGTCTCATGTCAGCGTTTACAAGCCGTCTGCCGGGATTAAACATTGCCCGAACCCTTGGAATGATTGCCATGGATAATACACCTGTTTTAAAAAATATTCTCAAACGCTATGCCAGTGGATTTGGCGGTGTAGTCTCTGATCTGGCCTGTGAAATTCCACTTGATACGATTTCTGGCTTAAAAACAAAGGAGCATCATGAAACAGACCTTTGATATCCTTGTTGTAGGCGGCGGCGTTGTAGGTCTCACAGCGGCATTGGCCATGAGTCAGCGACAGTACAGCGTAGCTCTTATTGATGCAGGAGCATTGCAAGCCGATACCAGCCAGCGTGATTTACGTGTTTACGCCATCAATCAAGCCTCAAGAGAATTGTTTGAAAATCTGGGCGTCTGGGAGCAAATAACAAAGACAAGGTTCTCGCCCTACCAGCACATGCATGTCTGGGATGCGGTCAATGACGCTGCAATTGATTTTAATTCACGTCTGGTAGCCTGCTCACAACTCGGTGCTATCATTGAAGAATCTGTCATTAAGCAGGCCTTGTTAGAGAAAATTGCTCAACAGGAAAATATTCATCTGTTTGCTAATCAAACCGTAGATCAACTTCACAGGAATGATGAGTCAGTCATTGTCAGCAGCGGCAATCAAGTATGGCAGGGTCGTTTATTAATGGTCAGTGATGGAGCAGATTCTCCTACGCGTGAAAAACTCGACGTTTCCCTGACCCGTTGGTCCTATCATCACCAGGCAATTGTTGCCATGGTGGAAGTAGAAAAAGCGCATCAACGGACCGCCTGGCAGGTCTTTAACAGCGATGGGCCCTTAGCTTTTTTACCCTTGAACGAACCAAACCTTTGCTCCATTGTCTGGTCCACCACCCCTGAAAGGGCAAAGGATTTGATGTCCCAATCAGATGAGGCATTTAATGAACAATTAACCGATGCCTTTCATCAAAAATTGGGCAAGGCAAAGCTTGCCAGCCAAAGGTTCCAGTTTCCTTTGACCATGCGGCATGCCAAACAGTACAGTGGAGATAACTGGATGCTGCTGGGTGATGCAGCTCATACCATTCATCCCCTGGCAGGCTTGGGATTAAATGTCGGTTTGGCAGACCTTGCTTCCTGGTTAAATGAATTAAGCCAATCAAAACAAAAATACCAGTTTGCCCGTGCATTGGCTGCCTATCAGCGTCAGCGTAAATCAGAGGTATGGAAAGTTATTTTATTGATGGATGGGTTAAAATCGCTGTTCTCCAATGATTTGGCCCCTGTAAAACTGATTCGCGGCCTGGGTCTGAGATGCATTAATCAACTGACAGTGGTTAAGCAAATGCTGATCCAACAAGCTATGGGTAAATAGCTAGGAACCCGTGGATGCTACGATAAACCATTTATAAAAATAATCGTCTTTTTAAGAATGACGGGCTTGTTCAGAATACAGAGCAACGCTAGAATACCAGCATAGATGATAATGGATAAGGGATAACAAGGAGTTCTCATGCCCCTCTTAGACGCAGTGCAAATGGATCAATTTGAGCAGAAAAAATCACAAAGAAAAAAAAATATCAAAGATTTAAAACAACAAAAATTTGATATTGGCAATGATCAACAGTTACGTGAATTGCAGAAATATCTAAACGAGTTTGAATTCAGCGTTCATAAAATGTACCTCTTTCAAAGCATGTCTCAGCTGAGCAAATTATGGGGTGGCTCCTGGCTCTGGTCGATGAGATTGCCCATTCCTGAATTCGTTGGCAGTATGTTAAATTACTCACTGTTTATTGGCGTATGCGGCATATTACTGCAAAGTTTCAGCATGACTGATTTTAACCAACAGTTAAGGGATCTGCAGAAACTCTACAAATGGTGCATGAAAGACGGTCAAGACCACTATCATCCCAGCATCGATAACCATGATAAGTTGGCCCACCCCGACATTCAATGGATGATTGAATTAATTGGACCTTTTTCAGAACCGCAATTTATGATTGCCTGGGACAGGGTTACTGAAAATGATAATGCCTCTTCTCAATCCGCCTTTGCGACCCTTAGCAATATCTATCAATCGGGTGCCTCTTTCTTCAGCCCGCAAACACCTCGGGATCAATCCAGAGAAGCTAAAATCATGGACTTAAAAACCCGAACCGAGCAAGGTCAAATGACCGTTGGTGTCACTGAGGGTCTTAAACGTGCTGCAGAATACTTTACAAGCAGCCCTCACTTTAGAGAATTTGCCAGTAAAGAAACCATGCGCTTATGTCAGATACCTATCCAAAGCCTGAAGGATGCGGTTCCTGATGTGCTTGGCACCATTATGGCGGCAAAATCCCATCAACATACGCATTAAAGACATAGAAATACCCTGGCAACCGTTTTGCTTGTCAGCTAACAATTTATAGTTGAGGTCAAAATGCTCAATCAAAAAGTATTTGTCAATCGCATCTTGAACATGAAAAAAATCAAGCTGATTGGCCTGGATATGGATCATACGCTGGTCCGTTATTATACCGAGAACCTGGAGTCACTGGTTTTTCAAATGACCCTGGACAAGTTAATAGCCGTTAAAAACTACCCTGAGCAAATTAAGGAGTTTAAATTCAACTTTCAAGATGCTATCAGGGGACTAGTCATAGACTGCGAAAATGGCAATATATTAAAACTGAGCCGCTTTGGTGCGATTCGGTACAGTTATCATGGCACAAAGAAGATCGATTATAGCGAGCAAAAGCAAATTTACCGAAGCATTTATGTGGATTTGGGTGATCCGAACTACATGGCCATTGATACCTCTTTCTCGATTGCCTTTTGTGTACTGTATGGTCAACTGGTCGATCTTAAAGATAAATATCAGGATGAGCTGCCAAATTATCAAACCCTGGCCTCCGATCTGCAATATTGTGTGGACAGGGTGCATGCTGAGGGTGAGTTAAAAAAACAGATTGCTGATGATTTACCACGTTTTGTCATTACAGAAAAAAAACAGGTGGAAGGTCTGAAGCGTTACATCCATTACGGTAAGAAATTTTTTATATTAACCAACTCAGACTATCATTATACCAATCAGATTCTGAATTACGCTATCAACCCCTTTCTTGAAGAAGGCGAAACCTGGCATGATTTATTTGAATATGTTTTCACCATGGCAAACAAACCGCGCTTTTTTTATGACAATTTAAGATTTCTTAAAATTGATCAGCAGGACGGTAAAATGACAAATCTCAGAGGCCCCATTGTGCCCGGGGTCTATCAAGGGGGTAATGCGAATAAAATTACCGATGATTTGCAAATCAATGGCGATGAAATTTTATATATTGGTGATCATATTTATGGGGATATCCTTCGTCTGAAAAAAGATTGTAACTGGCGAACAGCGCTGGTGGTGGAGGAGCTTGGAGTGGAAATTGCTTCACAGAAAAAAGCATTCCCTGTGGAAAAACAAATTGTCCAATACATGGATATCAAAACCACCCTTGAAGAGCAATATGTTGATATTGTCAGTCACCATATTGAGGAAGGTACCCAAAAACAAGTCGATGACATTAACGATCTGCAGCAACACATTGCCGAGGTTGACAGTAAAATTTCCGATTTGCTAAAACAGCAGCACAGTTTTTACAACCTTAAATGGGACAGGGTTTTTCGCGCCGGTGCTGAGGAAAGTTATTTTGCCTATCAGGTGGATTGTTTTGCCTGTATTTACATGGAAAAACTCTCAGATCTGCTCGAGCATTCACCACTGACCTATTTTCGAGCCAATCGCCGCCTTCTGGCACATGATATTGATGTCAATATGCTCAAAGAAAATGTTTAGATCACGGCTACCCCATCTTAATTTGCATTGAAGTCAATCAGTTAGCACAATCTGCTCCCTTCTCCCTTGAGGGAGAAGGGTTGGGGATGAGGGTGACTGGTGTGGCACGGTGTTGAATAAGTAGATTGACATAGGCTACTCAATTGATTTATCTATCTGTTTTTATTAAAAATAATTGAGTAGATAAATAAAAAATGAATAAGGATGTTTCTAACTCGTTTGAGTCTCATTTTGGTATATTAAGTGATCCGCGGATTGATCAAACTACATTGTATCCATTAACTGAAATTTTGTTTGTTGTGCTCTCTGGGTTCAACTTGTGGTGCTGAAAGTTGGAGAGATTTTGTTTTGTCTAGCAAAGAAAAACTTGATTTTATGCGCCAATATTATCCTTTTGAACATGGAATCCCGTCAAAAATACATTTGCACGAGTGCTTGCAGCATTAGATACAGAAGCATTTAAACGGCGCTTTGTTGAGTGGGTAAAGCAAATTAGAAGGTCTGGGCTATCGAGTATGCGAATAGGGAATAATGAAGTTTGTAAAAATAAACAGGGCGTGATGGATAGCATTCTCAATATATTCGATACCGTGCCACACCAGCCACCCTCGTCCCCAACCCTTCTCCCTCAAGGGCTACCCTGTGGACAGATCTCTGTATAAATTCTAACCGTTACAGAGCGGTAGCGGTAGGTTGGGCCTTGGCCCAACACTAAAGTAAAGTATTGAAATCCAAGGTTTCAACCAAAAATTCTTGTAAAAAGAGAGGCATTGGATCTAACCGGCTCATCAAAATACAAATATGGCAT
>JAGXGR010000128.1 GCA_024636645.1 Legionella sp. | reverse complement strand
GCTGTAGGTTGGGCCTTGGCCCAACAATCCAGTTATTAGATTTGGATTTGTTTAACGAACAATAAGAAGCAAGATCAAATGCCATATTTGGATTTTGATGAGCCGGTTAGATCCAATGCCTCTCTTTTTACAAGAATTTTTGGGTGAAACCTTGGATTTCAATACTTTAGTGTTGGGCCAAGACCCAACCTACCGCTCTGTAACGGTTGGAATTTATACAGAGATCTGTCCACAGGGTAGCCCTCAAGGGAGAAGGGAGCAGATCGTGCTAACTGACTCACTTCAATGCAAATTAAGATGGGCAGCCGTGTTAATTATACTTAAATTCATTTAAGTTTTTTATTATTTCAGCAATAATAATAGTAAGGATTAAATGTAAATCAAGCGCTTAAATGATCTTTTTAGGGAGGAAGCTGTATGAAAGAAATTAACATGGGTCGCCCGATCCACTACTCCCAGACGATAACTGGCAATACGGGCTCAAATCAAAAAATCGCATCAGCAATGTCTCAGAAAGCGTCTCAGAATCAACTGGTCTCTTTAATTGACAATGTGAAATCAGTCGCTTTGACCACAGAGCATCAAAATAAAATCAATCAACTCAAACAGCAGATAGAAGCCAATCAATACCATCCTGATATGGATCAATTATTTGAACAGATACTTATAGATAATCTGAGCGGTGAGACAAATGTATAATCAAATGACAGAGATCATGAGCGCCTTGCGTCAAGAGATGTTTACGCTTAACCAGCACTTGGAACAAGATAAAAAAACACTTTCCGAGCGTCAAACAGAGGTGCTTGATCAAGGAAACATTGATAAATTAAGCTCTCGTAATGCCATTGATGGCCATATCCATGCTTTGCAAAACCATCCCCAATGGCCTTCGTTTCAAAAGACGCTTGAGAACGAATCATCGAGACAAAGCCCAAGCCCTTATGACGCAGCAATCGAATTATGGCGAGACATTGCAGAGGAAATGAAAAAAACCCAGCATTTGATAGCCGTGCATCAACGTGTCATTCAGGCCAGTTTGGGCTATTACACGCAGTTAGTTGCAGCGTTGGTTAAAGCAGGCTCAGAAGATGGCTCCCTGGTGTATGAGAAAAAAGGAAAATAAAGGTAGTGTTCAATCAACTGTGTCATCTCTAAAAATTGATATATAATTTTAAACGCGTACCAAAACCGGCGTGAAGCCTTCTTCTGGCTGAGGAAGTGTTTTAGCGACAGCATTTGTTCCCTGTTTGTGGGCTTGTTGATTTATTCTGACTTCCTCTTTCAGGAAAGCTTCAATCTGCTTCACGGCTTGCAAAGGTTGTGTACATTGATCATTAACGCTAACGCCGGTTTTTAACTTAAAGGTACCGCAGGGTTGGTTTTCATCATTTAATGTTAACTGCCGTTCAACTTTAATTGCGGCGATTATATGCTCCCGGGGAATGGATTCACAAGCGATTTCCTCTGCATAAATCTTCATGGCGTCCTCAAGATGGGTATTCATTATATTCTGAATAGTGGTCAGTTTCTGGATATGCAGGTTCACTTGTTGCTCATTTAAATACGGACTGGCTTTTTTAAAGGCGCTTAACAAACCACTTTCTGATGTATCGGCATTCACCAGGCTGCTGACAATGCCCTGCATATGAACATCGAACCCTTCTTCAACGTATAAGGCATAGAGGTAGGTATTATCCTGCATCGGCGGTGTATCAGCGAGGCTTTCAGGCACAGGAAAGAGAATGGCTGATTTAAAGCGCTTTGATACGGAAATAAAATTTTGCGATTCAAAGGGACGGTATATGCCTTTTATCAAGTCCGCTTTGTTTTCGTCTTCGGTCACTACAATGGCACCTTGGGTCACCTTATGAATAACGCGATTTACCCAGGTATCATACAAAAAAGAAGGAAGACCTGAAAATTCTTCAATCAGACCCTCTGTTGCTTCTGTTTTAATGATCTCAGACAAGGCGTCCATGTCTTCTGTAAATTTTTGAGGGTTAAATTGTCTACTGTTAATGGCAAGATGGTTTTGATGCATTTCTTTTATTTTTTTGAAAAGATTTTCCGTGATAATTTCACGCAGTTTAAAACCCTTGACGAAAATATCATCAGGTGATCGACTGTCTCCACGAAAACAGACCCTGCCGATAGGCGATAGGGGCATCTTTGAGCGCTCCACGGTCTTTGTGGTTACAACATTCAAAGGCTTGTGAATGATGTTCATTATTTTTTTTGTACTGGATGTCATCATATGTCGTGTAAATAGTTACCTAACATCTATTTAATATAGACCTTGTAGGTAATTTTTGTTGGCTGGCACATAACGGTCTACTTACTATTCCCAAATTGTAAAAATAAGACAGTTTGTCTTTATTGAATATCTAACCTACACTGATAATTGAATAGGATTCAGTTCAGTGAAGTGGCTTTCCGATTTTATTTTAAGGAGTATAATATGTTGGTTAGAGATTTTATGACTTACAATCCGGCGTTTGTCTATTCTGACAGTATAATTCTTGATGCAGCTAAGAAAATGAAGGATTTGGATACAGGGTTTATACCTGTAACAGATAAAAAGACCGACACAATCGTTGGCACCTTGACTGATAGAGACATTGTAATTAATGCAATAGCGAATGATAAGGATACTAAAACAGAGGTTTCCGAGGCCATGGATAGAGGCGTTTACTATTGTTTTGAGACCGATAGCGTCGAAAAAGCCGAAGAAATGATGAGGAACAAGCAAATACGACGACTCATTGTTCTCGATGAAGGCAAGGATTTATTGGGTGTTATCTCATTGGGAGATATCGCGGCAAACGATACCAATGAGCAATTGACAGGCCGAACTTTAAAATCTATATCAAAACCCTGAAGGAGACAGTGATGGAATGTAAGTGCGATGAATGTGGAATGAGCGTTAAAGGGATGGTTTGCGGTAAATGCAACACACCCTTGGAAATAGATACCATCACCACGGATGATGAAAAAGAAGTGCAAGTAGCCCAATGCCCGACAGGCTGCGGTAAAATCAAATCTCCCGTTTGTTGTGGACATGATATGGTCTGCAGAACATAATTCTGCGTTACCTGTTACCTCCAGGTCAAACCAATGGCTTGGAGGTTAAGGTTTTATATAATTCGATGTTAAAACTTAAATAGTTATTGATGGTTTGACCTGCCCCATCAATGATGAATTGCGCGGCAATGGCCGCTAATATTATGCCCATCAGCCGTGTCATGACATTGACCCCGATTTGTCCGAGATAGTCATTGATTTTTTTGGCTTGAATGAGAATAAAATATAAAACCACAGCACTGATAAGTAAACTGATGATGATGAATGCGTGCTCAAAGATGCTACCTGCTTCATCAGCCAGCATGATAACCGTGGTGATAGAGCCCGGTCCTGAGATAAACGGGATTGCCAGAGGGAAAATAGACACATCCTCCTTGCTGACGCCTGCGCGAAATTCCCTGTCAGAGGTGACAGAGCGCATCATTCTGACATAGAGCATATCCAAAGCAATTTTAAATAAAATAATACCCCCTGCGATTTTAAAAGCAGGAATGGTGATTTTAAAAAATTGCAAAATAAGTGTACCTATCACACTGACAGAAATGAGCACGCTTCCTGCGGTCAATATGGCTCTTTTGGTGGTGTGTTTAAGCTCTTCTTCCGTCAAGTCATCCGTGAAGCTGAGAAATTGCGGTAAGATGCCAAAGGGATTTAAGATGGCCACCAGGGCACCCACGGTTAACAACATAAAATTAACAGGTAAATGTTCCATTTTAAAATTCATATTCCTTTAAACCATGCCTTAACCCTAACGCATAAATAACATAATATAAATGGTTTTATAGGGTGCAACTCTCACATAGGCAAAGAAACAGCCGTTGTTATATAGGATGACTTTGTGTTAACAGACCAGAGAGGCCTGTTTAAAAAAAAAGTTGATCGGGAGTTGTGTCTTCAATGGCCATTTCTTGAATGATGTTTTTTACCTCTTTGGTTAATATATCTTTTCCAAGTATACTGGTCACCTGTTCACTGGGCAGATGAAGCTTGTCCAGCAAAAAATGCTGCGCTGAATGGATTGCTTTTTCCGTGTTGCTTTTTAATACAATGACCGCTTGCGGGTATTTTTCAGTTAAAATTTTCAATGCCTCTTTATTGGCTTTTTCGCGGCTGGGGTAGCCGAGATTTGCTTCGTAAAAAATTAATTGTACATCATTTAAATTTTCTATAAGCGTTTTGAGGGTTTCCGGATTAAACTCCGCAGCACAGAAGTCCTCAGGTGCAATCAGAAGAATGGACTCATAGGATGCGGTATTTTCCAGGGGCAGATTTTTTTTGACCAGCAATAGATTTAACAATCTGTCCAATTTCTGATGCCTTAAAATCAAGATAATGGCCACGGGGCACAACTCAAAAAATATACAGTTCATCTATATTATAGCTGATTTCTAACCATTAAGCTTTTTTGTACTACACTCCATGATATATGCGCAAGATGGATTTGATACTATGGATGGTTTAAAAATTAATCATACGAGCAACCAGCAAGATGGTACCGGTGCCTCTGTTTTCCTATTTGAGTCGGGTGCTGTCGGGTCCTTTGTGATTGCCGGCACCGCTTCTGCCAGCCATGAGCTTGCCGTTCTTGATCCTGAACATAGCGTACCTTTTGTTCACGGCTTGATGCTCTGTGGCGGCAGTACCTTTGGTTTGTTTGCCGCAGAGGGCATGGTTCGCTACCTGGCCGAAAAAAACATTGGTTTTCGCATGCCTCATGCCATAGTGCCATTGGTTCCTGCGGCCGCCCTCTATGATTTAAGTTATATTAATGCGGTTTCTCCTAGGGCCGAGGCGGTTTATAAGGCCTGCTTGAATGCCTCAAAAGACAACCTGGATAGCGGTTCTATTGGCGCTGGAACCGGTGCCACCGTGGGCAAGTTAATCGGACTGGGCTATGAAATGAAAAGCGGTATAGGCCGCTCTTCTCTGAAGCTGGCATCCGGCCTTGAAATCGTTGCCTATGCTGCGGTCAATGCCGTGGGCGATGTATATGATAAAGGAAAACTGCTGGCGGGTGCGCGTTATAAAGACGGAAGCTGGGTAAACAGTGAGAAAATTCTCTTATCAGGACAGGCTGAAAAAAATTTATTTGCCGGCAGCAACACCACCTTAGTTGCAGTTTTTTGTAACGCCAAAGCGGATAAGGCCGCAATGAAACGGATTGCAAAAATGGCAACGGCAGGGCTTGCCAGAGCCATATCACCGGTGTTTTCTCCCTATGATGGCGATATTGTCTTTTGTTTTTCATTGGGGGCTTATGAGGCCAGTGAATTAATGTTGGGAACAATGGCTGCAGAGCAGGTCAGACTGGCAATCATTGATGCTGTTAAAGACAGCAGAATTATCATTTGATGATTTTGGGCGCAAATATTGCATAATATTGTCTTGATGTTTGTTTGCTATACTTAATGTATGCAATATTATAAAGATATCGATTGATATGGTCGGGATTAAAACATTAGAAATCAGAAACAGTGAGGCGCTGCTTGCAGCGGGCTTGCGTGATCCTATCACAACCATTCTCGCTGATGATCCCGCTAACAAGCTAGGTAATCCATTTGAATTTTATACAAATGAGCGGTTGGTAATGGTTACCACACCCGTCCATGCCTCTAATTTTAATGCGTTAATAGAATCTTTAAATGATTTGGATTCTTCTTTTGAAGATAGACATTTATTAGTCGGTCTGATTGGACCCGGATTAACAGAGCAGCATATTGTAACGGCTCATCGTGATCCAACGGGTCATATTCAAATTTTCGATTCAAAAACCAGTGATGTTAAAAAATTTTTTGGCCTGGACTTTGCAGCTTTATCCCTTGTTCGCGGCCTGTTCCGCTCTCTGATTCCTGCTTACAATAAGCAAGCCGTTAAATTAAATGATAATTTAACAGTGGATTATATATCACTAGGCACGCAGTCATTTTTTGATGGCGTTAGCTGCGGATATCAAAGTGCGGCTACCATGTTGGCGGTTAAAAAGTTACTCGATAAAAAAAAAGATGTTTCTCGTGAAAAATTATTGGCAACAATGGCTGACCCTGTTGGGAAAGCAAAAGCGATGCATCAGCTCCCGCCAGAGAAGGTTGACACCAATTTAACATCATTTATAAAAAAAGCCTGGCAGGATACGTATATGCCAGAGGCATCAGAAAACAGACCGCCTGGTTTCAGGCATTATTTTATGGGCTGGCCAGAAAAAAAGGTATCGGGCGTAAAATTATATATTTTGCGGGTTTTGGATTTATTTTTAATCCTGTAAAAAATCTGATGAAATTACCGAGTGAATTTTTGTTCAGTGGCTTATCCGAGTCAGCCAATTATCTTAAAAACCGCTTGATTTCCTGGGCGCCAAAAAATAATGCGGCGCAATATTTTCGTTCAGGTTTATTGTTATCAGCCACCGGTTTTCAAGGGCTTTTTAAAGGCTTGTCCTTAGGTATACGCACCATTGCATCACCACTCACCAGCTATAGAGCTGCGGCAAAAATTGATCCGGCCTTAGGCATATTAAGTGCTGCAGTATCCACCGTGGCTTACACCGGCTTGGCTGTTATTGCAGCCCCTCTTGCCTTGGGGGCGCTGGCCGGCCTTGGTGGTTCGGCCGCACTAACGCCTGTGATAAGCAGTTTAACCTTACCCTTAACCACGATCATGTATGCAGCAGTTGCGGCACTCACAGGCGGGGCTATTCTGGCGGGTATTAGAAAAGCAGTTGATGCTATAGTTGGCTCAACATCAGAGAAAAATGCATCATCTAATAATATAGAGAATATAGAGGGTTTTGATTTCTCTGGTATTTCACCTGTACATTCTGCTCTAGGAGGGTTAGGTGGGGCGCAAACTGAACCAATATCTTCACCTGAACCTGAACCTACACCTGAACCTGAACCTGAACACCAAAAGCGTAACGATGAATCCGATAACCCTGCTGTAGTGATTAAAAGGACTTCCCACTAAGTCAGGCTTTTCGAATACTCTTTCACTGGCATCCGTATTGATTTTAAATCTCTGTATTATTCCTTATCAGGCAAAGGCTTCTTGGGATGAATAATGATTTCCCGAATACGTGAGCCTTGTGATTTGGAAATGACCGCTTTAAATTCAGGCGATTGAAAGGTTTGACCCTGTTTGGGGATGCTGCCTAAACGATGGATAATTAATCCGCTGACGGTATTGATGTCCTCTTCTTCTTCACTGACGTCAATATCGCGGTCCATGGCCCGCTCCAGGGCATAGAGAGAACAATCGCCCCGGATGGTATAACTGCCATCAGGGTTTTGCACCCAGTCCTCTTTGGTCAGATGAAATTCATCTTTAATGCGGCCAATCAATACCTGTAATAAATTATCCAGCGTCACAAAGCCGATTAAACTGTTGCGTCGGTTATATACTAAAGCAAAATGCGGTGCTTCTTCACGGAATTTGCGTAATAAGTCAGAGACAGGCAGATGACGCGACACTTTTAATACTGGTCTGATGAAAGTGGTTATTTCTTTTATTTTCTCATGTTCATATAGGGCTGAAAACAAATCTTTGACATGAATAATGCCTATGATGCCATCCTGTTTGGGATCATACACCGGATAGCGGCTGTAACGGTATTTCATGACGGTATCCATAATATTCTCTATCGGTTGACCGATATCAATCATCACCATTTCTTCCTGGGGGCGCATGACTTCGGTCACGATGAGTTCTGCAAAATCCAGGGTATGCTCCAGCATCGCCGCCTGTTCTTCGGTTAATTCGCCATGCAGCAGGTTTGCTGTCAGAATGAGCTTGATTTCCTCGGTTGTATAGATGTGTTCCCCAGGATGGGTG
>JAGXGR010000127.1 GCA_024636645.1 Legionella sp. | reverse complement strand
GTGTAACTCTCATATAGACCATGACGCCCCCGCCTATGCACCTGCGCTGTGCAGTCATCTGGTCATTGATTTCCTGTTAACATCGCTCCCGTAATACGCTGCGCTCCTTACGGGCTACTACCCGTCGCCGTAGCCCGTAAGGAGCGGAGCGTATTACGGGGCGATGGTCACGCATTAACCCCGCGCAGGCGCGAGAAAGGAGCAGCTCCTGTCATTGAATTCATTACAAATTTAGAGGCACAACCGTGCTATGTCTATACGAAATCACGTTTGATGCGTTTATGCCAGCTTTTGCAAAAGATGCGTTTTCCATTCTCATAAGCATCCAAATCAGCACTTATTTTAAATTCCTCTGCATTGGATGTCATAATGGTATGGGTCACGGTTTTAATATGCCAGTCCTTTCTTTCTAATGATCGAGTGACTTTGGTTTCACCGCGAATGGATGAGAAATCATCGGCCTCTGAGGAATACCACTCTAATGCTTTGTTGGCAATGCGTAAATCTATCTCTTTGAGATCAACAATGCCATTGTCATTAATGACTTCAAGAGTTGAACTGTCACAAGCTAAATCACGGTGAACCAGCCAATTATGATGGCCCCGTTGAATAACCTCATGCTCGGTCGGAGGGGCAGACTCGGGGGCCTCAAAACTTTTTAAACTATCATCTTTTGCTCTTTCTGGTCGAACAGGCAGGTGCAAGGCACTTTTCCCTGTATATAAAGTCAATCTCGCTGACTCAGGCGATGGCCAGGCCAAAGGCCAATAGGAACTTGATATAGCAATGCGGATGCGATGTTTTGCTGGAAACACCTGGGCAATATGGTTCAGTTTAACTTCAATCAAATACCGCTTGTCAGGCTCAAGTTTCTCTGGATGCTCACTGCTGTCCCGATGCGTTAAATTCAAAAGACCATAAGTAACACGTGTCGCTTTACTGTCTAATGCGATATCTGAAATACGTACTGCGACCATGGCTATTGGCTTGTCAGAAGATATTTCAAGAAGGGCTGTCGGTGCGCCGAGTATTTCGATATCTTCTTCCAGGGGATCGCTGTCAAATACCATTGCCCCGCCATCTTCTTCGCGTTGGTCATAAGCAAGATCAGGCCCTGTGGCATAAGAGCACCATTTGCCGGCAAAAAGGCCTAAGGTCAGAGGGGATTGAATAAAATATCGGTTTTCAGCGACTGACTCATCAGGCTTTGCAATGCGTCTGGAGCCTAGAGGGTATTTGATGGTTTCTATTCGAGAAGAGGGCCAGGACGTTTCTGCAGCCCAGCGGCCTGGTCGGCACTCGTAATGCGGCATGGGGCGAACACTGTCTTGCATCCAAACTTTTAGCATGGGTTCTTGCATAATACCGGTTTCAATCCCCTTAAGCCACTTGTCCCACCAGCGCAACGCTTCTTGCAAAAATCCGATAGCAGGGCCAGGCACACCGATATGCGGGTATTTATGACTCCATGGTCCGATGAGTCCTTTACGGGGTACTTGTAAATTTTCCAACATGCGAAATACCGCATTGGAATAGCCATCCGCCCAGCCGCTGATGGCATAGACAGGTATTTTGATGGCTGAATAATTTTCACAAATCGACCCCCGTTGCCAGTATTTATCCCGCCTTTGGTGTCGCAGCCATTTATCTATCCAGGGGTGGTTCGCTTCAAGACGCTGTTGCCACATTTCACGCCATTTATCACCGACCACTTCGGGATCTGGCGGCAGTGAATTATAGGAAAACATGACAGATGCCCAGGAAAGGTTATCGCCCAGCAGACAGCCTCCCATATGATGTATATCATCAGAGTAGCGATCGTCCGTGGAGCAAAGGGTGATAATTGCTTTCAATTGCCTGGGCTGTTTTGCGGCAATTTGCAAACTGTTAAAACCTCCCCAGGAAATACCCATCATTCCAGCATTTCCGTTACACCATGATTGTTCTTCTAACCATTTCAAGACATCCACGCCATCAATGAGCTCTTGTTCAAGGTATTCGTCTTCAAGAACACCTTCAGAGTCACCCGCACCGCGAAGATCCACTCGCAGACAGGCATACCCGTGACCTGCCATGTAAGGGTGCATCAGTGAGTCACGAAGGCGGGTTAAATCCCTCTTGCGATAAGGAATATATTCCATGATGGCAGGTACAGGATCATCGTCGGCATTTACCGGAAGCCATAAACGGGCTGCTAAACGAGTGCCATCACGCATGGGAATCCAAACGTTTTCAATCTTTTTTATTTTATGCGGAAAGTTTGAAATCTGTTCCATTCAGGCTTCTCCCTTGAATATCAAGTGCAAACAGGCATTCATGATATCGTTGTGAAAGCGCTTTATGATCATTCGCTCCCATGTGAATTGTCGCAAGTTGGTAACTGTAACTGTCTTGCTGAAAAAGCTCGGAAAGCCTCATGCCTTGTTTCACATTTAAATTAATTTTACTGCCAGGAAAGCGTTGCTCAATGGCCTGTAATTCCTGTTCACTGGGGATGCGGGAAATGATAGTATCGTCATGCTCTCCATAAAGACGAGGCATAAACTTGGCTGCATAGCGATACTTGCCTTGCCTGTATGGAAAGGAAGGCTTTTTACCCAAGGCGACATCAAGCATTACTTCGTCATGCGCCAGACCATCCACCAGTTTAAACAGCAGACTGTGTGATTTTGAAATTCGTGCATTAATTTCAAGAAGGGATATCCGGTCATTGCCCGGGCCATAAAAAAATTCTATATTGAAAGGCGTGTTTTGTATTCCGATTTGCTCAATGACCTTATGTGCCAGCGCTTTCATTGCCGATTGGATAGTCTCATTGAGTTGTGATGGGTATTGATAGCTTTCAAAACTTGAGTTATTTTGACCGCGAATCGAATCGATAATACCGTAAATTTCAATGGTATTTACAAAAACGTAACCCTCAAGGGTACATTGGTGTTCAGAAGAGATAATGCTTTCGGCGATGCAATTTTCTCCTTGCAGATTTGGAATGTCTTCTTGTAAATGCGCATAAGTCATAATTTCATTCAGCGGTTTTGCAAAATGCTTAATTCCTTTGGCAATTTTTTTGGTGCTGGTATAAAAATCATCTTCAGTATTCACCTGAAAGCCAAACATTGAGGAATGGGCTTTAACCGGTTTAATCCATAGTGGAAAAGGGATGTTTAATTTTGAAAGAGCCTTTTTATCAGCAGGATTGAGTAAGCTGAAACGCGGGATATGTTGAGGAATGATTTTTTGCTGTTCTAGACGACTAAGGTATTTGTGCTCACATTTCAGTACCGATTCCAAACTGGGTCCAGAAAGATTAAATTCGCTACGCAAAATAGGCATCATCAGAACGGTAGGAAAGTCCCAGTACCCGACAATGGCATCTATTGAATATTTGAAGTCATTTAATTGTTTTCTGGCTTTACTAAGAAGGTGGTTTATGTCAAAACAGGGGCCCACCATGATTTCTGACATTGTCAGTAAAGCATGGAATTCATAATCTTCATCGCGAGAGACGTCACTCAGCATTTGGTGGTTAAAATCGTCCAGGCCCATAACAAAAATATTTTTCCGTCCCATTAGAAGCGTTCCTTGCCTAAAAAGGTATATAAAATATAGTTATAGCAGATAATTTTTATTTTTGCGTCTATCTTCCCACGATCTTTTTTAACTTATCTGAAGAAATCAGTAGTACCATGTCTTGTAAATAAACGTTTGCCAAATTCAGCTCCCAAGCCTGTCAGATAAATTCAACCTGATATTTTTCATGAAGCCGTTTAACTTTCTTTTGCAACGCGTCCAAATCACCAGAATTCTCAATCACATCATCTGCAATCTGCATGCGTGTTTCAAGGTCAGGCTGGTTTTTCAGCATGGCTTTGGCTTGGGCTTTATTGCAGTTATCTCTTTCCATGATTCGTTCAATTTGCAAATGATCGGGCGATGTAACCAATAACACCCTATCAATGTAGGGATAATCTTTTGGGTCAAAATGCAGAGGAATTTCAACGATAACATAGGGCGCACTTGACTGGGAAACCTGCTCTTCAATTTCATCTCTTATCAGCGGATGCAGTAGATTCTCAAGCCATTTTTTTTCTTCGGGTTGGGAGAAAATGATTTGTCTGAGCGCTTTTCTATCCAGTTGGTCATTATCAGCAAGAATATCTTCCGAAAAATGATCAACAATGCGTTGATAAGCGGGGTTTCCTTTGAGGGTCAGTTCTTTTGCAATCTTGTCAGCACTGATAACTTCAGCGCCTTCCTTTTTAAAAGTATCGGCTACTGTAGATTTACCCGTGGCAACGTTTCCAGTCAATGCTACACAAAACATTACAACATCCTTTCATTCAGGTTTTCACAAGCAATCAAATTGATATAACAGCTCTCGGGATAATCACTATTGTCTTCACAGAAAGCACGCGACGCAAGGGCTGCGTCATATTTCTTTTTATATACAATGCTCACATAAGGGTTCGCGTAAAAATCCAAAGCAGTGCATTGCCACAAAGGGCTGGTTGGCAGGCCACCGACATAAGCCTCGCAATGTTCTTTGGCAGCTTTGCAGCTTGCAGGTTGTTCACTTTCTTTTTTGCAGGCTTCATAAGCCTTATTAATTGCAGTCAGTCTATAATTGCTTCGTGCGCTCCAGTTCTTTTCCGTCCTGTCATAGACGGCACACAGCCAATAACTGTTCGCCTCATCCAGTACTTTGGCTGCAAACAGTTGCGGGGCGATAAACAGGCAGAGAAACAAAATTTTCAGGCAGTGATACATATTAACTCCTTTTAATATAATCATTTAACTCATCGACATGCATTGCTTTTGCAAATAACCACCCTTGAATCAGATGCACCTTACGGTTTACCAGGTACTCCAATTGCTGGTGGGTTTCAACGCCTTCTGCAATAATTATCAGTTGAAGCTTTTCAGCCATTTCTATTATCGTATCGATCAAGGATTCCGTTATTGCGCCTGATCCAATGGACTGTGTATATATTTTGTCTATTTTCAGATAATTAAAAGGAAAACTCTGTAAGTAGCTGATACTGGCATGGCCCGTTCCATAATCGTCAATGGCCAGAGAAAATCCTTTCTTTCTGAGTCTCTTTATTTTAGTGTTGATCTGTTTGTCATTTAAATCAAGCAACTGGCGTTCCGTGAGTTCCAGAATGATTTGCTGAGGGTTCACTGCATACTGCTCGCATAATGCTATCATATCATCAATAAACTGCTTATCTTTAAAATGATCTTTTGATAAATTAAAGGCAAGATGAAAACCGTCATTTTGTTTTAGAATATCAGCGCATTCTTCATAGGTTTTTTTTATGAGACGCGTGGTTATTGGCACAATTAAACCACTGGTTTCTGCCTCTTCGATAAATAAATCCGGTTGAATCCACTCATTGTCCGCCGTTTGCCATCGTACCAGGACTTCTGCACCGACACATTTTGATTTCAAAGGATCATATACCGGTTGATAAATAGGAAAAAACCGGTCATATTTCAGTGCATTTTGAATGGTGCCCTTTAATGAAAATCGCTGAGTTAACAACTTTCTAAATTGCAAATAGAGCAGACTTGTAAAAAATATTACCACAAGAGCGAATAGCAGTTCCGTTTGCAACAGTTGTCTATATAACCAATTGTTATTGGATTTTACAATAATCTGTGCATTTTCGATGCTCTGTAGTGGGCTGGTCACTGTTTTAGAGGCTTGTTGCTCTGTATTGACAGGGCGGGACGGCTGAGCAGCTTTGTCTGAAGTTATCAAGCTGTTATTATTTGCGCTATCAAAAAGCAGGACCTGGCTGATAGAGTCTGAAGAGGTAAGCATGTGTTTTTTTAATACACTACTTAATAAATAGATACCAAAATAATGATCGCCAAGGGCTTGTTGTACAATGAAATAAGGTTTATTGATGTTTTGGCTGTTATAAGGTCCAAATATATGGGGATTGGGATTAGACTGATCAGCTGCTATCTTGTCAAAATCATTCATTGTAGAACAGAGCAATTGATTTTGCTTATCAGCGATGTAAAAGCCAGAGACTTCCGGATTATCAAAGACGAATTGTTGCATCAGATCGATAAATTTCTGTGAACAGACATCAACTTTCGCGACTTTAAAGTGCATTTTTGCAATGTTTCGAATGATATCATCAATGCTGTCATCCATGTCCAGACGTATTTCTTTAGCTGTAAAATGAAGAAATTCATCGTGCTTGTTTTGATTATAACGCCAGGTAAGAAATAAAATTATCATCAAAACCATTGCAGAAAAAACCAGCCATAGCCATATCAGGGCAAATTGTGCGCGCACTTTTTTTTGATGAAGTTTTAGATTAACCATAATTTCTTATTTGGAATAGACCCCTTTAATACAGTTTAGAGTGATTTCTGCTAATTTACTAATGGTAATTTCATCGGTATTCAATGGTGGCATCCAATAAAGTGTATTGCCGAGCGGTCTTAAAAAGGCACCTGATTCCAGTGCTTTTATATAAATGTCATAACCTGTCCTGCGATGAGGCTCAGACGCCAAATCGCCGGCTATGACGCCTCCCAAATGACGTATATTGGATAATTGCCCACACTGATCGGCGACTTGATGAAAATAGTCTTCCATCCAGGATGCCAGTTGCTCGACTTTTGCTATTGTCTCAGAATGTTTCATCACCTTTATAGTAGCCAGTGCAGCGCAGGCTCCCAGCGCGTGTCCGCTGTAGGTATGGGAGTGAAGGAAGGATTTTCCCTTATGGTAATCATCATAAAACAAATCAAAGACAGCGTTGGATATCATGGCACAACTAAAAGGCATTGTGCCGGAAGTTAATCCTTTAGACAGGCAAATGATATCCGGGTTGAGCTGGCTGTGATCGGATGCCAGCCATGCCCCTGTTCTGCCAAAGCCTGTCATGATCTCATCTGCAATAATATAAATGTTTTTGGAAGCCGCCCATTGACCGAGACGCTTTAGAAAATCGGCACTATAGATTTTCATCCCGCCAGCCCCTTGCATGATAGGCTCAACAATCAATGCACAAACGTCATCAGCAACAGGGTTTAAAGTTTTTTCTGTTTGTTTCCACCAGTCTTGCGCATTGTCCCATAGCGGATCCGCTTTGTTCTTTACATAGGGTATATTATCAATAAAATAACACTCCGGACCGAACGACTGGTAAGGCGCTTTGTAGATTCCCAGATCGCTGACCGCCAATGTTGCCATCGTTTCACCATGATAAGCATTTTTTAAGGCAATGAACTTTTTTTTATGCGACTCCCCTGAAATTAACTTGGTATGAATGGCCAGCTTCATGGCTATTTCAACCGAAGAAGAGCCGTCACTGGCAAAAAATGCATGTTGCAATTTGCAAATATCGGCCAGTTCCTCAGCCAATTCCACTAAAGCAGGATGGGTGGTATTGGCGCCAATCACATGCTCAAACGATGACAATTGCTTTTGTATGGCCGCAATGATATCCGGGTGGTTATGCCCCAGGGATTTACACCACCAGCTTGAATTGGCATCAATTAAAGGCCCTTTATCGGTATATAAATAACTGCCCTTGGCCTCTTTGATAATAAAGGGCGGGACGGTTTCAAAATCCTTCATTTGCGAACAAGGATGCCAGATATGTTTTAGATCACGCTGTATTAATGAGTTAACCATTTTAAAAATTTTAGTTGACAAGAAGGGCTCTGACTTTATCATAACCCACACCGGAATATAAAGAGGATTTATCATGTCAGACGAAAAGCCCTGGTCATTCAATACGATAGCCGAGATTTACTTACAGCCGTTCAATGCCTTGCTGTATCGTGCCCATACAGTCCATTTACAGCATCAGAAAGCAAATCATATTAACATCGCTACACTTTTAAGCATTAAAACCGGTGCCTGTCCGGAAGATTGTGGTTATTGTTCTCAAAGCGGCCATCATAAAACCCATGTTGAAAAAGAAAAACTGATGCCCATTGATGAGGTATTAGCAAAAGCGCGAGAAGCGAAAGAGGGCGGTGCTAAACGGTTTTGCATGGGAGCTGCATGGCGAACACCGCCTGAAAAAGCACTGCCCGAGTTGGCCGCCATGATAAAGGGGGTTAAGGAAATGGGGCTTGAAACCTGTATGACACTGGGCATGCTGGATGAAAAACAAGCGCGTTTGTTGAAAGAAGCGGGTCTGGATTATTATAATCATAACATCGACACCTCCCCCTCATACTACGATAAAGTCGTCACCACGCGAAAATTTACTGACAGGTTAGACACCTTACACCAAGTGCGTGAGGCAGGCATCAACGTCTGTTGCGGGGGCATTTTGGGGCTGGGTGAAACACAAGACGACCGGATTGAGTTTTTGCTGACACTCGCTAATCTGCCCGTTCCTCCTGAAAGCGTGCCCATTAATCGCCTTATTCCTGTCGAAGGCACCCCTTTGGCAAAAGCTGAGCCCGTCGATGGTATCGAATTGGTCAGAACCATTGCGACTGCGCGTATTCTCATGCCACAATCCGCCATTCGCTTAACCGCAGGCCGTACCGAGATGAGTGATGAGCTACAGGCTTTATGTTATTTCGCAGGGGCTAATTCTGTTTTTGTCGGTGAAAAATTATTAACCGAGGAAAATCCTCAACGCGCTAAAGATACTGCACTGTTTGACAAATTGGGGTTAACGACACTGGCATGAAAGCAGAAACCCGATTAAAACAAACGC
>JAGXGR010000126.1 GCA_024636645.1 Legionella sp. | reverse complement strand
CCAAAAAATTCTTGTAAAAAGAGAGGCATTGGATCTAACCGGCTCATCAAAATCCAAATATGGCATTTGATCTTGCTTCTTATTGTTCGTTAAACAAATCCAAATCTAATAACTGGATTGTTGGGCCAAGGCCCAACCTACCGTTCTGTAACGGGTTGGAATTTATATAGAGATCTGTCCACAGGGTAGCTCTAGAGGCTATTTTCTCTTCTTATCCCGTCGCTCAAGGCTATTGGCAAAATCAAATTTAGGCATTTCTATATGAAAGAATATGGCCAGAACCCTCGTAACAAAAATAGCAATCAACGTACTGATGACCGTGATATGTTCCGGTACGTGCAGCTTAAGCAAACTGACGTATAAAGCCGCCCCGGCCAAACCACGCACCGCATATAACTCTTTGCGAAGTACTAAGGGAATATCGTTGCACAGAATATCACGCAACATCCCACCGCTAACACCCGTCAGCATACCGCCAATGATAGCAACACTGCATGGCATCCCATGAGAAAGCAGCTTCTGTGTGCCAATGACGACAAAGGCAGATAAACCCAGCGCATCAAGAATTAAAAAAACCTTCATGATTTTTAAAAGCGAATGGCCAATAAAAATAGTCAATAAGGCGGCAATTGAGGTATAGAGAAGATACTCCGGATGCGCCACCCAGGTTAAAGGATAGCTATTGAATAAGGTATCCCTGACCGTTCCCCCGCCAAGGGCTGCTACCGCCGCGATTAAGATGACGCCAAAAAAATCCATTTTTTTACGACCGGCCGCCAGCGCACCCGTCATCGCTTCTACACAAATTCCTATAATAAACAAATAATGGAGCAACATGATACACGTCTGGGATTGAAAAAAACTTATTATATCATTGTTTGACAAACTGTTAAAATGGAGAGCGCTTAAAAAATAAAAATATTACTCGATTTTGCCATTATAATATTTTTAAATCATTTTATAAAAATGATATTAAAAATGGCTACAGTCGAGATTTATTTATTTTGGGCTTATAATAAAGTCATGTCTCACAAAAAAGAATCAAAGAAATAATGAAAAAGCTAATAGACATCATCGATGACGAAACACAGGGTGATTTATTGAACCTGCAACACAAGCTTCAAGATTTACAACTGGAAATCGAGCAAAAACTGGAAAAAGAGGCAGAACATCCGGATGAATATCTGACTGGATTACAACAGCTTTTGAAAGAAGTGAATATAGCCTTGCAAAGTCTTGATAAAATAATGAGCCAGAAAATCACCGCTATTTCTGATGGGGATGAAGCATAAGTGTTTGATGTATCTTCTTTTTAATCCATGTTCCAACGTCACAAGCGTAAATCGAGAGACGTTGGATCCAATGCTGTCTAAACATAAGTTATGGTTTGTGATAATGAATCTTAAAAACAGGTGATTCCTCTCTAAAAGCGGAAATGTCATATTGATTTTTCCCTGTTCTGTATCGCTGTGCAAGAAGACGTATATTTGTCAGAACGATGATAGCCAGAGTCATCATTAAAAGAGCGGGTGAGCTTGGCATATGTGTTAGATGAATAAGATAAACTGAAAGAAGCGGGGGAACGCCTGCTGCAAGACTTGCGGCTATTGAAAATACGATGGATAGCGCTGTACAACGAATTTGCAAGGGAAATAACTCAGTCAATAAAACCGTTGAAACACTGTAATAACAGGCACAGGGTACCGAAATCAGCAGTTGCATCAATACAAAAGAAGCCGGGTTGCCAAAGTTTACCGCATGCATAAATGGATAGGTCAGAATCAGCAGACCACTGGAAGCGAAAGCCAGCATTTTCAAACGATCCTTATAATCAGAAAACCAGCCAAAGACCGGGATAAGCAAGACAACCAGTGCAAGCGATGCCATGGTTGAATTCATAATGAAACTCCGGGAGAAATGGGAATATTCCATGGCATGTAAAGGGATATAGAGATAAAAGAAAAAACCTGTAGCTACCGATAAGAAACTGGCAAAGAAGGCAAAGTTAAACATAAAAGGAAATTTTTTTAAAAACAGCATCGATTGCTGATAAATATCTCGAGTAGTTGGTTTGGGTCTATCAGCATAATACAACACATAAGCAAGGCTTTCCGGCATGGAATAGCGGACATAAAAGCCAATTGAGGTTGTAAAAATTGCTAAAAGAAAGGGGATGCGCCATGCCCACTGCTGACTGATAAGGGATGAACCATGGTTATTTATCAGCTCAACCACTAAACAGGCTAGAAGATAACCTGCCTTGACACCTACCGAAGGCCAACAGCCACGAAATCCTCGCTGTTGATTATCGCCGCTTTCTACAAGAAAGGAGGCGGAGTTCAAAAACTCAGAGCCCATGGCCATGCTTTGAACCATTCTTAAAAATAAAAGTATAAATGCGGCCAATAAGCCAATTTGCTGATACCCCGGAATGAGACCGATAAGTGTCGTGGCGATGCCTATGATGAGAATAGATGCCATAAGTACATTTTTACGACCGTACAGATCAGACAGTAGTCCCAGTATAAAAGCACCAAAAGGTTTTGCCAGATAGGCAAGGAAGATCAATGCCAAGATCACAGTCGGATGTCCCTGGTTATCACCAATTAAAAAGCGGGACAATTCGCTGGATAGAAAATAGCAAATAGAAATATCATAGGCCTCGACTACATTTCCCATGAATCCGCCTAAAATGACTTTATTTTGATGATTCATAATTCATTTCCAATGTAGTGAGGGGCTCTGAAATCTCTTCTTTTGTTTGCGTTAATAGTGGCAGCAGCAAATTGGTGCAATACTGGGCAATTTTATAAAAGTCCGTATGACTGGATTGAAATAAATCCATTGTTTGCTGACAGGATTTTTTGCTGGCCACAGAAAAAATCAAAGGACTATCATTTATTTGAGCGGCCAGTGAATAACCGACAGGATAACCCGATTTAATTTGTTTGATATAATACAGTTCATCATATCTTAAATTATTATAGAGCGATTGCCAGCTGGCCTGAGAGCACTGTAGAAACCATGCTGGATCATAGCTTCGGTCGTATTGCCACAGTGAATTATTAAATAAGTTATATTCTATAGCTGGAGTGGAGGATAGAGTAACTAACTGCCCTCGATGATTAATATGGTTTAAGGCAATATGGTTAATTTCATATAAGCCGAGAACGTCTCTGAACACTGAAAATACTTTGCTTTTATGCGCAAAAAGTATTTCAAGAAATTGAGGATGAAGTCTTATTTCGTTTTTGTTATTTTCCATGAATACTTCTTCGTTAAGTTTCTTGCGGATGGCTAAAATGTTTTACAGAAGATAAAGCCAACTCAATAATTTTCTTTGATTGCTCCTCATTGGCGTTGATTTGACTGACATCTTTGATTAAATCCATGAGAAAGTCAGGCACATCTTTGCCTAATGTGCTGCGATTATACAGATAAGCTGCCTGACTGAAAATATAATGCAGCAAATTTTTACTGATGGTAATCATTTCATCCGAATTGCGAAGATCATTATGACTATCCCCAAACAGCAACCAGCCAGGCGATACATTGAGGCTGGCTGCTATCTCGACCAGTTTAACGGGTTCGGGTATCGCCTCACCGCGCAAATATTTCCGGCAAATCTGTAGTGAATAACCTGTAATTTCGGATAATTTATGAATAGACACGCCTGACGTAGAGCGTTGTGAATTAAAGCCGGCTGCAATCATGGCGTCACGTAAACGGTAAGCAAACTGTTTTGTTAAATCGACTTTTTCCATGACGTTGGATAACCGAAAATTGATTAAGAGACCGATTGTAACAAATGCTTTGATTTGCCGCAAATCCATAGCGTTTGGAAACTTTAAGTTTCGTTTCGAAATTAATTGTTGACATTGCGAAACCATTCGCTATAATTCACCTCGAAACGTCAGGAGGATGATTCACGGAAAGTCCAAACAAAGGAAAAAAGAAGCACCCGATGGAACAAGGTGCAGATAACAGTTCAAACCAAAAAGGAAAGTGGCTAACGCATAGCAACCGACCTCGTATTTTTAGCCTGGCTTGAATTGGCTCTATCGATTCAAGCCTTTCTTTTATTCAGAAGCTGATAAAAATGTCCCTGTTTATGACAAAAAATTTAGAAACCCATTGATTTGGAAGCGATATATATTATATACTTCAAAGCAAATACGGATTAGACCGAATTATAGGCACGTAGCTCAGTGGTAGAGCACCACCTTGACATGGTGGTGGTCGGTGGTTCGATCCCACTCGTGCCTACCATATTAACCCTGCTGAGCAGGGTTTTTTTTTGAAGCAAGCGTACGACTGCTAATGTATAAAATGACAGAATAGAAAGGAAATGAAGATGCCTGATATTACATTACCTGATGGAAGTGTGAAGCAATTTGAGCAGCCAGTCACTATCTATGATGTCGCCCATTCTATCAGCCCCGGACTCGCAAAGGCAGCACTCGCCGGCAAGATCGATGGCCAGTTATTTGATACCGGGTTTCAAATCATTCACGATTGCGCTTTAACGATTATCACCGAAAAGCAGGATGAAAGCCTTGAGGTGATACGCCATTCCGCAGCACATTTGCTGGCGCAGGCGGTAAAGCAACTGTTTCCGACAGCCCAGGTGACCATTGGTCCTGTGATTGAAGATGGTTTTTATTATGATTTTGCCTTTTCCCGTCCTTTTACACCAGACGATCTGACGCGCATAGAAGAGAAAATGCAGGAGCTTGCAAAAGCAGATTACCCTGTCACTCGACGCGAACTGCCTCGTGATGAAGCCATTGCCTACTTTAAGTCTTTAGGCGAAGAATACAAGGCCCGAATTATTGCAGACATCCCTGAAGGGGAGGTCTTGAGCCTTTATAAGCAAGGTGAGTTTGAAGATCTCTGCCGAGGCCCCCATGTGCCATCAACCCGTTTTATTAAAGCGTTTAAACTGACAAAACTCGCCGGTGCTTATTGGCGAGGCGACTCAAATAATGAGATGCTGCAACGGATTTACGGTACAGCCTGGAATGATAAAAAAGCATTGAACGCTTACTTGCTGCGATTGGAAGAAGCGGAAAAACGCGATCATCGAAAACTGGGCAAGGCGCTGAATTTGTTTCATTTTCAGGATATTGCCCCGGGGATGGTTTTTTGGCATCCCAAAGGCTGGACCATTTATCAAATCCTTGAACAGTACATGCGTGATCGCCTGGTTGATTACGGTTATCAGGAAATCAAAACACCGCAGTTAGTCGATCGAAGTTTATGGGAGAAATCAGGTCATTGGGAAAATTTCCACGATGAAATGTTTATCACAGAAACGGAAAACAGGCATTATGCGGTCAAACCCATGAATTGCCCCTGCCATGTACAGGTCTATAATCAGGGTTTAAAAAGTTACCGTGATCTGCCGCTTCGCTTTTCAGAATTCGGCAATTGCCATCGCTGCGAGCCGTCAGGATCCCTTCATGGATTGATGCGCGTACGCAACATGGTACAGGACGATGCCCATATCTTTTGTACCGAAGATCAGATTCAATCGGAAGTGGCCATGATGCTTGCTTTGGTTCAGTCTGTTTATACTGATTTCGGTTTTGATAATATTAAATACCGCTTGGCTTTAAGACCGGAAAAACGCGTCGGCAACGATGCCGAGTGGGATAAAGCCGAGTCTGCACTGAAGCAGGCCTTGACAGAAAGAAACATTGAATGGGTGGACGCGCCAGGTGAAGGCGCTTTTTACGGCCCTAAAATTGAATGCTCCTTATCAGATTGCCTTGGTAGAATCTGGCAATGTGGTACAATCCAGGTGGATTTCTCGATGCCTGGCAGACTGGATGCACAATACATAGCCGATGACGGCAGCAAACAAACGCCTGTCATGCTGCACCGAGCCATTCTTGGTTCTTTTGAGCGATTCATGGGGATTTTGATTGAGCATTATGCCGGTAAATTTCCGCTGTGGTTATCGCCTGTGCAGGTCGCTGTGTTGAATATTAGTGAAAAACATGACGATTATGCAAAAAAAATCAGCAAAATATTGCAAAAAAATGGCATTAGGGCTATTTTTGACTTGAGAAATGAGAAAATAGGCTTTAAAATCCGCGAGCATACTTTACAAAAAGTTCCTTACCTGTTGATTATCGGCGATAAAGAAGTCGAAAATAATCAGGTTTCGGTAAGAACTCGTGAAGGTATAGATAAGGGTGTGATGACAATTGAAGAGATTTGCGTTACCCTTCAACAAGAGATTAATGATAAAAAATTACCCTACAATTAATATATAGGATAATTAATTTAAAAATTGACTGGAGGATACAACTATTAGTGCATCAAATAGGCGTGAAGCCGATCGCGCAAGAATTAATGAAAAGATCAATGTACCTGAGGTACGCTTAATTGATGTCGATGGCAACCAGCTAGGTGTTGTATCAACACGAGAAGCCCTACGGGCAGCAGAAGAAGGCGGTTATGATTTGGTTGAAATATCACCAACGGCAAAACCACCTGTCTGCAGAATCATGGATTATGGTAAATTTCTTTTTGAACTGAATAAAAAGCAGGCGGAAGCCAAGAAAAAGCAGAAACAAATTCAGGTTAAAGAGCTTAAATTCCGTCCAACGACGGAGACAGGAGATTATCAGGTCAAGCTACGCAACCTGATCCGTTTCCTAAATCATGGTGATAAAGTCAAGGTCACGGTTCGTTTTCGCGGACGTGAAATGGCCCACCAGGAAATTGGTATGAAAATTCTTGAGCGTTTGCAGGAAGACACGGCTGAGTTAGCCGTCGTTGAACAGCATGCAAAACGTGAAGGAAGGCAATTACTGATGGTTCTGGCACCGAAAAAAAACAAGTAACATAAACGAATGCGGAGTACATTGTTATGCCGAAGTTAAAGACACATCGCGGAGCGCAAAAACGCTTCCGTAAAACACCCAGCGGTGCTATTAAGCGTCGCGGTGCGTACAGGAATCATATCCTCACAAAAAAATCCACCAAGCAAAAGCGCCAATTGCGTGTTAATGCGGATAGATTGTGCAAGAGTGATGCTCGTTTGGCTGAGCGTATGTTGCACGGTAGTTAATGAGGAGAATGAATAATGCCTAGAGTTAAACGCGGTGTGACTGCAAAAGCACGCCATAAGAAAATATTAAAGCAAGCAAAAGGTTATTACGGTGCTCGCAGTCGCGTCTATCGTGTTGCCAAGCAGGCTGTTATTAAAGCAGGCCAGTACGCTTATCGCGATCGTCGTCAGAAAAAACGTCAATTCAGAGCGTTATGGATTACCCGTATCAATGCGCAAGCCAGAGAGTGTGGTTTATCCTACAGCCGTTTGATCAATGGTCTGAAAGTAGCCAATATTGAACTCGACCGAAAAGTACTGGCAGATATGGCCGTCTTCGACAAGCCGGCTTTTGCTGTCGTCGCAGAACAAGCTAAAGCCGCACTGGCAGGTTAAGGACATATCCACCCACTGGATATGACTGGGATTGTTAAGGAGGCTTAGGCCTCCTTTTTTACATGTGGACATTATCATGCAAGATATCATCACCATACAAGAAAAGGCCTCTGCTGCCATCAATCAGGCAACGGATGTGGCTGAACTGGAATCCCTTCGTGTGGATTATCTGGGTAAAAAAGGCCAGCTGACAGATATTCTTAAAAGTCTTGCAGACTTGCCAGCAGAAGAGCGACCTAAAGTGGGCCAGCTGGTTAATCAGGCCAAGCGAGCTCTGGCAACACAAATTGAAGAAAAAATGGAGCTCTTAAAAGAAAAACAACTGGAACAAAAGCTGCAGGCAGAAACCATTGACGTGACACTCCCCGGAAGAAACAGCCAGTCAGGCTCTTTACATCCTGTCACTCAGGTAAAACAGCGTATCAATGCCTATTTTACCCGCATGGGTTTTGATATTGTCGAAGGGCCGGAAATTGAATCTGAATTTTATAATTTTGAAGCATTGAATATTCCTGATTACCATCCAGCACGAGCCATGCATGATACTTTTTATTTTGGTGATGGCCATTTGCTCAGAACGCATACCTCGCCTGTGCAAATTCGAACCATGGAAAAGCGCAAGCCGCCATTCCGCCTGATTGCTCCCGGACGTGTTTATCGCTGTGATTCGGATTTAACGCATACGCCTATGTTTCACCAGGTCGAAGGCTTGCTCATTGATAAGGAAGCCACCCTTGCCAGTTTAAAGGGCCTGCTTCAGGATTTTTTTGCCTATTTCTTTGGCCGTGAACTGGCGCTGCGCTTTAGAGCCTCTTATTTTCCTTTCACAGAGCCCTCCGCTGAGGTGGATATCGAGTGCACACAATGCCACGGTAAAGGTTGCCGTTCCTGTAAATTTACCGGCTGGCTTGAAGTTATGGGTTGCGGTATGGTTCATCCTAACGTTTTAAAATCGGTTAATATTTCACCTGATGAATACCAGGGCTGGGCCTTTGGTATAGGGATGGACCGGCTCGCCATGCTGTATTACGGCGTTGATGATTTACGGATGATGTTTGAAAATGATTTAAATTTTTTAAAGCAATTTTAAGCTCTGGAGCGTCGATGGCGCTTGGGATTGAATCATTGCTTATTAAGCAATACAGACATTAACCATTAGAAGAACATAACAGGTAAGGTTTTCGATGAAAATAAGTGAATTATGGTTGCGTGAATGGGTTAATCCCTCACTGACAGCAGAGCAGCTTGCTTCTCAACTCACCATGGCCGGCCTTGAAGTGGATGCAATCACACCGGTTGCCGGTCCATTCAGTGGCGTCATCGTTGGAGAAGTGGTCAAGACTTATCCTCATCCCCAGGCTGACAAGTTAACCTTATGTGAGGTACGGGCAGCGGATGATGAAATATTAAAGATCGTTTGCGGCGCTTCGAACGTCAGAGCCGGTTTGAAAATTCCACTGGCTACAGTAGGTGCAAAAATAGGCGACTTGAAAATCAAGGAAGCCAAATTGCGCGGTGAATTATCACAAGGCATGCTTTGTTCTGAAACAGAGTTGGGCCTGGCTGACAAATCAGAAGGCATCATGGAGCTTGATGCAGATGCACCCGTAGGCCAGAATTTTCGAGAATATATGCAATTGGATGATCATATCCTTGAGATTGATTTGACACCCAATCGTGCGGATTGCTTCAGTGTGACAGGGGTCGCTCGAGACATTGCGGCTCTAAATCAATTGTCTGTGAAAAAGCCTCAGCAAAAGCCAGTCGAACCAGAGATTGAGGATGCATTGGCTGTACACCTGGATCATCCCGAAGCCTGTCCTAATTACTGCGGTCGAATTTTACGCGGGATCGATTCAAAAGCCGCAACACCGCTTTGGATGCGGGAAAAACTTCGACGAAGCGGTATCAGACCTATCCACCCCGTGGTTGATGTGTGTAACTTTGTGATGTTGGAAACAGGGCAACCCATGCATGCCTTTGATCTTGAGACTATAAAAGACAGCATCCATGTCCGTTTTGCTGAAAACAAAGAAGACATCGTGCTGCTCGATGGTCAGAAAATAACGTTAAATGACGATGTTTTGATCATCGCCGATGATGAGAAAGCGTTGGCCATGGCGGGCATCATGGGTGGCGAAGGCAGTGCAGTCACAGAAACGACCCAGGATATCTTTCTGGAATCGGCTTTTTTCAATCCCGTGGCTATCACCGGTATAGGCAGACGCTATGGCTTATGCACTGACGCCTCACAACGATATGAACGCGGTGTCGACCCCGCATTACAAATCAAGGCCTTAGAGAGAGCAACGGCATTATTGCAATCGATTGTCGGCGGAAAAGCAGGTCCTGTGACCCGTTCAGAAAACGAGAGCATGCTGCCCCAAAAAATTAAAATATCGTTCAAGACCAGCAAAGTAAAACAGTTGAGCGGTATAGCGATTGATTCCCAAACCATACAATCCATTCTTGAAAGCCTTGAATTGAAGGTGAATATCGTAAATAGCGATGTATTTGAAGTCAGCATTCCTTCTCACCGCTTTGATTTGTCGATTGAAGAGGATCTGGTGGAAGAGGTTGTCCGCATCCATGGCTATGATAAATTATTGGCACAACCCGTTTATTGTCAGATGCAGGCGGGTCAGTCCAGCCCCATCGAGGCGTTGACTGTCAAACTGTCATCATGGTTTAGCCATCGCGGTTATCATGAGACGATTAATTACAGTTTTGTTGATCCTGCCTTGCAAGAGAGCTTATATCCCGATGCCAGCACCTTGACCTTGCTTAACCCGATTTCTTCCGAGCTCTCACAAATGCGAGCGGGCATGTGGTCAGGACTTATAGCTGCCATGGTTCATAACGCGCATCGACAACAACATGCCATGAAACTGTTTGAAACAGGGGTGGTATTTGAAACAGAAGATAAAACCATCAGAGAAAAAGCGATGCTGGCCGGCTTGATGATGGGCGAGCGAGGTGATTTGAACTGGAGTGAGACGACACGACGTTATGACTTTTTTGATCTCAAAGGCGATCTGCAAGCCTTGTTTGAAGCATTGAAATTAACAGACATTGAATTTATTCCCAAACAACACCCGGCCCTGCACCCAGGGCAATCCGCTAAAATCAGGATAGCAGGCTTTGATGCGGGTTGGCTGGGTGTATTGCATCCGAGAATGACAGAAGCACTGGATATTGCAGATGCTGTCATTCTTTTTGAACTGGCTTATGATGCTTTGGATAAGGCGCGGATCCCCCGATATAAATCCATATCCAAATTCCCGCAAATCAGACGCGATTTATCTTTTCTGGTCGCAACCGATGTCAGCGCATCTGATATTGAAAAGGCCGTTGTGGATACTGTAAAGGAAGACTGGCTTAAAGGGTTTGATATATTTGATCTCTATCAGGGACAAGGCATTCCCCACGGGAAAAAAAGTCTGGGTATTTCGCTGACACTTCAAGACAGCAGCCGCACATTAATTGATGCTGAGATCAATGATTTAATTAGTGCTATACTTAATAAACTGGAAGATAAATTTGACATAATATTGAGGGACTAATCGTGAGCGCACTAAGCAAAGCTAAGTTAGCAGAATCATTAAGCGACGAGCTGGGCATGGCTAAAGCCGATTCGAAAGCCATTGTTGAAAACTTTTTTGAAGAGTTAAGGCATTGGCTTGAGAACGGGAAGCATGTTAAATTATCCGGCTTTGGTAATTTCATCCTGCGTGATAAAACACAAAGGCCTGGACGAAACCCCAAAACAGGTGAAGAAATTCCTGTTGAAGCCAGACGTGTTGTGACGTTTAAACCAGGCTTGAAATTAAAAACAAAAATTGAATCAAGAGGCTAATGGTTTGTCAGAGCATTATCGCAAACATATTTTTATATGTACCAATCAAAAGGCTGCAGGTAAAACCTGTTGTGCCAATGGGGGTGCTGAAGAGGTTTTTGATTATCTGAAAGCCCGACTGCTGGAATTGCACCTGCATGGCCCCGGTAAAATCCGGGTCAGCAAATCCGGTTGCCTGGGTCGATGCAGTTCAGGCCCATGCATAGTGGTTTATCCTGAAGGAATTTGGTATAATTATTCGTCATATAATGATATCGATGAAATAATCAACAAGCATTTGCTCGAAAATCAGAAAGTTGAGCGTTTGTTAATTCCCTGAGGCTTTCTTTGATTTATCAAAAACCGGATCACAACCGCGTATTATCTTTGTTTTTGGAGGATATTTTAACGTTGTGGAGTGATTCTAATAATTATTTACAGCTTTTACTTGAAGGATGCCACGGATTTAGTTAAAATCGCCCGTCCATAAGTGAAAGTTTACCAATTAGGCGGTACGGAGTTTATTTAATGAATACATTTAGCGCCAAGGCACATGAAGTCAAACGTGACTGGTTTGTTGTCGATGCTACAGATAAGGTTCTGGGTCGTTTAGCCACTGAGATTGCCAGACGTTTACGCGGCAAGCATAAGGCTGAATTTACCCCCCATGTTGATACCGGTGATTACATCGTTGTGACCAATGCCGAGAAAGTTACAGTAACCGGCAAGAAGTTCACTGATAAAATGTACTACCATCACACAGGTTTTCCTGGTGGTATCAAATCAGCGTCATTTGAGAAATTACAGGCGAAAAATCCTGTTAAAATTATCGAACTTGCTGTGAAAGGTATGCTCCCCAAAAATACTTTGGGTAGAGAAATGTACCGAAAGCTGAAGGTGTATGCCGGCAGTGATCATCCCCATACTGCACAGCAGCCCAAACAACTTGAGATTGAGGAATAAGTATAATGGCCGAAACGCAATACTACGGTACTGGCCGTAGAAAAAACTCATCGGCAAGAGTTTTTTTACGACCTGGCAAGGGCGAAATAAAAATCAACGATCGTAAACTTGAAGATTATTTCGGTAGAGAAACATCCTGCATGGTTGTAAGACAGCCTTTGGAAACAGTTGATGTACTCAGTAAATTTGATGTTTTCGCAACCGTAAGTGGTGGCGGAATATCTGGTCAGGCTGGTGCAATCCGCTTGGGTATTGCCAGAGCGTTGGTTGAATTTGATGAGCAGGATTTAGTAGAAGACAGTGAGCCCGCTCCGGACTCTTTTCGTAGAAAACTGCGTGCTCGTGGTCTGTTGACTCGTGACTCACGGATTGTCGAAAGAAAGAAAGTCGGTTTACATGGCGCTCGAAGAGCTACACAGTTCTCCAAACGTTAATCGTACATTCCTTTTTGAAAACCTCGCAAAAGCGGGGTTTTTTTTGTGTATAAATGAAAGCATATCAACTCGTCTGAAATGGCTTTACGCTTTTTCAGATCAGGGCAAGAGCATCAAAGTTTAAAAACAGAACATGGTCACGTAGGGTGGTGCAAAGGAGCGTAGCGACGTGCCCACCAGCCGAGTTCTTCTGCCACTATGGTGGGCACGCTGCGCTTTGCGCCACCCTACAGTATTTTTTTTAAACTTTGATGCTCTTGCCCTGTTTTTCAGATTCAGACTTGATATTTTTTGCGCAGCGCATTATTCTTGGCAGTTCATGGAAGCCTAGAGCCAACCCATAGTACAACCTAAAGGAATATTTCATGCAGAACACACAGTCAGCTTTATTTTTATTGCAAACGGAAAATGCATCTCTGGAAGTGGCCAGATTTACGATTACTGACTGGGGGCTATCCAGGCATTATCGTATTGATCTTTGCATGAATAAACCCGACTTTGATCTACAGATAGATGATCCCCTGACTTTAAAAGTAGATGATCTTCTGTTTCATGGCGTGTTGCAAAAAATCAGTCAATCAACGGAGAAAGGAAAGCAAAAAATCAATCTAAGAATGATTTCACCTTTGCTGTCAAAACTCAACCGGACCCAATCCAGAACATATAGCCAGCAAACAGTGAATCAATGCCTTAAAAACTTTTTAACAGAGTCAGGTTTAATAGAGGGATTTGATTTTGAGCTGCGTCTTAAAAATACGACAGAAAAGCTTTGGATACATCAAGATGAAGAACACAGTCTGTCCTTTTTTAATCGATTGATAGCAATGCACGGCCTGGTTTTTACTATAGTACAACTGGAAAAGAATGCGTTGTGTATCATCAGTGACTGTCTGGATAAATTGCCTCAAGAGCCTTCTTTATCTTTATCCCTGGAACCGCCAGGCGGATTAAATCAGCAAAATGAAGTCAGTGATCTGTCGATGAAGTCTAAACTCTGTCCCCTGTCGGTTGGTGTTTATGAATATAATGAAAAAAAATGCGCCAATCAGACAAAACAAAAACTGTCAGCGCATGCTTTTGCAAAAGGGCATCGCAAGTTCAATGATTATATTCCACTGCAGGTCGCAGACAGTCTGCAAGCCATATACGATGAGCAAGCAGAGAGCGTCACCTTGATCAGTTTGACAGCTGCAAAACCCGGTCAAAAAATTAATCTGCAACACAGTCCTTTAACCTCCTCTCAATTCAGGGTGGATTCAGTAACGCTGGTGGGGGTGCAGGAACCTGCCAGCGGAGCGCTGCCTTTAGCGCTCCAGCAAACATTGCACCACAGTCGCCTGCAATTTCATTTGACAGCGCGTTCCATGCTGACTGGCAAGATGGCCGCGGATCAATGGCTCAGGCCTGCTGCGAGCT
>JAGXGR010000125.1 GCA_024636645.1 Legionella sp. | reverse complement strand
GCCTTTAAGTTCGGAAAAGTATTTTTGTACTGATTGAGTCACACTTTCTGCCAATGAAGCTGATGTATCTCCGATCTCATTACTGATTGTTGTCATTTGTCTTAACTCCTCCTTTAAAATCCAACATATTACAGAACTGGATAAATCCTGACAAGTAGAAATCAGGAAAATATTTATTAAAAATCAATAATAACAGTAAATCCGGGGTAAGGCATAGAGTAACGATATCTTGACGAGATACAATCTATGAAAATTCATTGTTTCTCGTCAAGATTTTTAGCGTTAATCCTTAAAATCATCGGATTAAATTAAAAATTTACCATGGCTGGATTAAAAGGTTGACCATTTATAGTGAATTTACCCTGTTCCAGATGAAACGCAATCACATAATTGTCGGCTTGTTTTTCAAGTAAGCCTGACTGTGTTAAGTGTGTTATCTTTTGCTGGGCCTGTGAGTAAGCCAATTGATCAATACTGGGTTTGGCTTGAGCCTCTTCAGGTTGATCCTTTTGCATCTGCTCAATCAAAGCCTGTTGCATGCTGGGTTGTTTGAGCATTTGCTGTTTCACAGACTGTGTTACAGCATCGTTTAATACAGCAGCGGGGATGGTTAATTTCCCATTGCCTTTGACTTTGGCCAGTAATTCAAAAGGATTGACATTTTCATCTTTCGGCAAAGCGATTAGCAGGTGGCCATCGATTGCACCCTGAGGCATGGTGAAGTGCAATGTAGATATTTCGAACTGAGCGCCCTTATTAAGTAATTTGGGCAGTTCTGGCAGCATGGCTAATAAAGCCTGTTGGCGCTGAGCATCTGGGCCGTTTTGTGCGGCTGCGGCTTCAGTGTTAAGTTTCGCCAGGACTTCCGCATCAAGGTTCTTTAATGACATTTCAAGCTTGCCAGGCCCATAATTTTGACCGTCAGCAAAAATATTTTTCAATGATGCTGCGGCATAAGCATCGAGTAAATCGTTGTTCACCTGACTGGTAGAGCTGAAAGAAAATGCATCGATTTCAAAGATTTTATCTTTATCGCTTAAAACCACAAAGGAAGGCAAATAAACGGATAACTTGCCAAGCATCAATCCGGTGGAATGCGCGTGTAAATTGTATTCCGTAATGAATTTTCCCATATTGATTTTAGTCGCATCTTTTAAAAGATGTAAACCATCAATATAAAACTTTCCAGATACCTTATCGAGATTGGAAGACATGCTTGTAGTACTTTTCATGCCGCCCCATTCAAACCGCCCATCCCCCTTTTTGGCAATCAGCTTGAACGCAGGTACCCCAACACTGACATAACTCTTATTAAAGTAATTTACATAAAGGCTCATGGCTAATTTTGGTTCACCGGATTCGGCAGCAAACATGGTGTCGAGTTGCTTTGAATATTCTTGGGGTAATTTCAAATCAGTATGGGCATAACCTGACCCGAAATGAACGCCAGTGGGAGAAAATATAATGGGACCATGATAGACCGTTAAAGGCATTTGTATTTTATAGTCCTGTGCTGGCACGGTTTTGGACTGTCCATCGGGCTGTTTCGCTACCCTCTCCGGTACATGCAGTTTCCAGTTAATCAGTGCTTTAGAAGTAAACCAGCCTCGGTCATAGGCTTGTAAATCCGCAGATAAACCATTGACTTGACCCAGATTATCAACCGTACGTTTTACCGAGGTCTCTGTCATATAGCCCATGCCGTAATATCCGCCGAGGATTAGAACGGCCAGGATAACCACTAATCCTGTGAGTTTTTTCATTCTTATCTCCATTTTTAATTAAAGGGCACAAAAATTAATTATGCATTGAAGTGCTGCGAAAAGTATAGCAGCTAATAAAGGGTTTGGTTATCCCCAAAAGGATCAATTTTACAAGTATATACAATAAAATAGAAAAAATACCGACGCTTGTGATAGACGTATTTTTAGTGTGTTTCGCTAAGAGGTTTGCAATAAGTCTCTTTGACAGAAAATGCCAGGAGAAGAGCCACAAGTGAGCATAAAGGAAGGACACTAAGACCTGCCTGAAAATCAGACAGCAACAGCGTTTCAACATTATATGCGCGACTGCCCGCGGCAAGATCTACCAAATAGCCTACAAAAGGTTGAAATAAAGCACCTACAAAAATGGAGGTCATGTTAGTAAATGCAATGGAGGTTCCCACAACCTTCCTATCCTGTATTTCCGTTGACACGGCATAGGCAATAGCCACGCCTGTATTTGTTAAACCAAATACAAAAAATATCAGATAAGCCAGGTTTTGACTCATGTAGGGATAAAAAACAAATACAGATGAAAGGACCATACCAAAAGCGGCCGATAAAATCATCAAAGGCTTACGCCGACCCAATCTGTCGGAAATATAGCCGGTAACAGGGCCGCTTATAGCCCAGCCTATAAAGATTAAACCCGTAGCAAACGCCGCTGAATGCGCACTTAAGCCGCGGCCAAATTGAAGATAGGCAGGCCCAAGAGATTCCCCAATCACCGCAGTAGGACCAAATAGAAATCCTGCATAGAGTGCGTTTAACCAGGTCTGGCGCTTTGAAAGTACGATTTTCAAACTTTCCTTGATACTGAGCGGGTTCTCTTTTTTGATTGAATGGCGCCTCGAGCCCGGTCTATCCTGGACAAATTGATAAAGCAAGCCGGCAAGAGCAATAAATAAAAAAGCGATAATCAGCATGCTGTGACGCCATCCTACATTATCCACCAGAAAAGAGACGGGCGCCTCTCCTGCGGCCGCGCCAAGCATACCTAATGCCTGTGTCAATCCTGCCAGCAAACCCAGCATGGCGGGCGGAAACCAGGTGGTTGCCAGCCTTAATGCGCAAACAAATGCAAAGGCTGCGCTAAAACCAATAAACATTCGCCCGATAGATGCCATCAAAAGACCATCTGCCAATCCAAACACTACGCAGCCAAAAGCCGTTACCAATGACATGATGGTCAAAATCCAGCGGATACTCAGGCGATCGACAGTCAAACCAACGGGAATCTGCATCAATATATAGGGGATATAAAAAGAGGCTGTCAGAATACCAAATCCAGCTTCATTAATACCAAAGTCAATTTGAAGCTGGCGATGCATCACGCCGGGGGCTACTCTGGCAAGATAATCTGAAAAATAAAAGGCAGCAGCCAACCCCCAAACAAGCCATGCGAAGTTGAAATAACTTTTTTGTTCATTGATTTCAAGTTGGGATGTCGTCATATTAATATGCCTGTTTTTTTAATTGTCTTATTGAATTATCCGTGTCGCTATCATATTTTACGGCATCAGAAACAATTATTTATACAATAAATCTATAAAATCTACAGCATATTATACTGACATACTGAGTTATTTCAACCAGAAGCGAAGGTTAGTCCGCCCAAACATTAGCCTTCCACCAGTTGCTGGGATATACTAATGGCTTTTATTCGAGTCAACCATGAATCTTCTTGAAGAAAGCGTACAGCGAGCCCTTGAATCCGAAGGGGAATCAAAGGCTGCCAATAAGGCCTATCTGGAATTTATCAAAGCCAATTTCATTATCCCTGTTGAGAAATCAGATGATCCTGAGCCACAGGTTTTATTTCTTCAAGACAAGGAGCAGGTATTTTTGCCGGTTTTTTCTGGTATGGATTATTTTGAGGCCTGGGCTAATGAGATTGCTGATCAAATCAATCTGCTTAAACTGTCGGGGGTTGATTTGCTCAAAGGTGTTAGTGACAATGTGAACGTCTGTCTTAATATTGGCAGTCCCGCCTATAAGGAATTTAACCCTTCAGAAATCGCCAGAATGCGAAGTATGGTTTTAAAATTGTTTAAATAGAATGATTATCTTTTGTTTTTTTCTATTCACGCGTTTTTTTGAACTTCATCTGAATTAAGGTTAAACCTGGATCAAGTAGAGACATTCTATACAAAAATCAGCTGTCATCTATAGACGATACTAGACGCGCATAGATTCCGGGTTGCCGCGACATCCATCAGCTTTTAATTCCCTACAAAATATTTTGATTAGGTATACGTTGAAATCCTGCGATTTCCGCAGGATTTCAGAGAGCTTATCTATATAATAATCAGGCCACCAGATCAAGCACCTGATACCCTACGACAGCGGAGGCTGCTAAAGCGCCGGTGATTCTTAATACCTTGGAAAAGAAACCCAGTTCGCTATGATAAATTTTATCATTCGCAGCTTCTGTGCTGAGTTGTTTTTCTTCTGCTGATTCCAAAGTAAATAAAGGTTGTTCATTATAAAATCCAGCCCACCAGCCTTCGGCCCATTCTTCTGCTTCTTTTGAAGTTGCTGGATATGGGTTTTCAGTTTCATCCAGATCAGCTTTTGCGCATTCGTAGCCAAAAGCATAGCATTCTTCATAGGTTGGATGTTCTATGTTAAACTTTAACCTAACATGAGGTAATATTTTATTGAGTTCGTTCATCTTGTACCCCTTTTTTATGCAAATTTTTTCAAATAAAAAATACTGCTTAAAAATTTTATACTCCAGATTTATTCAATCCTTAGTGATAGTTTACGACTGAAAAGTACAACTTGATCGAAGAAATGATTTTTTTACTCTTTTTTGACAATATATAGCCTATAAATAATACAAAGCGAACAATGTAAATATAAACATTTGTTTTTATTGATAATTACGGAGCAAGTCTTCTACGTAACCATTCATTATGCTCTTTGGAATAATGAATTCGGTCATGCAGCCTGTTATCTCTGCCCTGCCAGAATTCAAATTCATCAGCAAGCACTTTATACCCACCCCAGTGCTTGGGTCTCAAAACGGCTTCCTGACCGTGTTCCTCAATCAATTTATTTAATTGCGTTTCAAGAAAAGCGCGATCGGCAATTTCTTTGCTTTGAGGTGAAACAATGGCACTATACTGGCTTTTTACAGGCCTTGATGCGAAGTAAACATCTGATTGTTGTTGACTGATCTGCTTGACTCGTCCTCTAATACGAATTTGTCTGGCCATCTGAGGCCAATAAAAATTTAAAGCGGCATAAGGTGTTTTCTGCAACTGCATCGCTTTTGAACTTTGGTAATTCGTAAAGAAAATAAAAGCATCGTCCTCCAGGCCTTTGAGTAGAACCACTCTGGAATCAGGATAACCCCTTTCGTCAACGGTCGATAAGACCATGGCAGTAGGATCGCTTTTTTCAGAAGCTAATCCTTCTTCAAACCATAATTTAAATTGAGCAAAAGGCGAGTCTAAAGCCGTGTCCTCACTTAGACTCAGCAAGCCGTATTCGCGTCTGATATCCGCCAACGTTCGCCATTCATTCATCATTTATATCCATTTAAAAAAAAATAATGACCCGGATAAAGACCACAGCTAAACCCGGGTTTTAGATCAGGTCTGCTAATTCTTCCAGCCTGTCACTTCGGCAATTGCATCGCCCAAATCAGCAGGCGACTTCACGGTTTTTACACCCGCAGCCTCAAGAGCAGCGAATTTTTCCGCAGCAGTGCCTTTACCGCCTGAAATAATCGCACCGGCATGGCCCATTCTCTTACCGGCAGGAGCGGTGACGCCTGCGATGTATGATACAACAGGTTTACTGACATTGTGTCTGATATATTCAGCCGCTTCTTCCTCAGCAGATCCGCCGATTTCACCGACCATAATTATCGCCTGCGTTTGATCATCTTTTTCAAACAAAGCCAGGGCGTCAATAAAATTAGTGCCGGGAATTGGGTCGCCGCCGATACCGATACAGGTGCTTTGGCCAAAGCCTTTATCCGTCGTTTGTTTAACGGCTTCATAGGTTAAAGTACCAGAGCGTGAAACGATACCCACCTTGCCTGGCAGATGAATACTTCCAGGCATAATGCCTATTTTACACTCGCCAGGCGTTATAATACCGGGGCAGTTGGGGCCGATTAATCGGGCGTCGGTGTTGTTCTCAAGATATACTTTTACTTCCAGCATATCAAGAACAGGGATGCCTTCTGTAATACAGACAATCAATTTAATGCCTGCGTCTGCGGCTTCGATAATGGAGTCTTTGCAGAATGCTGCAGGCACATAGATAACCGATGCATCAGCGCCTGTTTCATCTACCGCTTGGCGAACGGTATCAAATACCGGCAAATCCAAATGGGTCTGGCCGCCTTTTCCTGGCGTGACACCACCCACCATGCGAGTGCCGTAAGCAATCGCTTGCTCTGAATGGTAGGTTCCTTGTTTGCCGGTAAAGCCCTGACAAATCACCTTGGTTTCTTTATTTACTAATACACTCATTACTAGCCTCAAAATTAGTTAATAACAAGAACGGTTCCATGCTGACAAGATCTAAACAGAAAACCTTCACTTGTTGATTGATCTTACTCAGGAAACAGCTTCCACGATTTTCTTTGCAGCATCTGTCAAGTCGGTGGCCGCAATAACATTCAAGTCACTCGTATTTAAAATATCTGCGCCTTTTTCAGCATTGTTACCTTCCAGTCTGACGACCACGGGTACTTTTACATCCACTTCTTTAACCGCAGATAAAATACCGTCAGCAATCAAGTCGCAGCGGACAATGCCACCAAATATATTGACAAGAATGCCTTTTACATTTTCGTCAGAAAGAATAATTTTCAAAGCTTCGCAGACACGTTCTTTAGTGGCACCACCGCCAACGTCCAGAAAATTGGCAGGATCACCGCCATGCAGTTTAATGACATCCATGGTTGCCATCGCTAAACCAGCACCATTCACCATGCAGCCAATGCTTCCATCCAGCGGGATATAGTTCAGTTCCCAATCGCTTGCGCGATTTTCACGCTCATCTTCCTGTGATGTATCACGCATATTCTTGAGCTCCGGGTGTCTGAACATGGCATTGCCATCAATAGTCACCTTGCCGTCCAGACAAACCAGGTCGCCTGATTTGTTAACAACCAGAGGATTAATTTCCAAAAGGCTGAGATCATTTTCAACAAACATTTTGCCGCACTGGATCATCAAATGGGTAAATTGCTTGATCTGATTGCCCGTTAAACCTAATTTAAATGCAGTTTCACGGCCCTGATAAGGCATGACACCTAATAAAGGGTCGATAACCACCTTGAAAATTTTCTCAGGCGTTTCTTCAGCAACTTTTTCAATTTCTACGCCACCTTCGGTGGACGCCATCATCACCACACGTCGCGTTGATCGATCAACCACCGCGCCAAGATATAACTCGCGATCAATCTCTGAGGTTTCTTCTACCAAAACCGCGTTAACCGGCTGTCCTTTTTCATCGGTTTGATAGGTAACCAAACGAGTGCCCAACAGGTTTTTAGTAAATTCAACCAGCTCTTCCTTGCTGGACACCAGTTTAACACCACCGGCTTTACCTCGTCCTCCAGCATGCACTTGTGCTTTGACGACCCATTTAGATGTCGATAATTTTTCACTAACCTGTAGGGCGTCTTCAATACTGAAAGCTACCTCACCCTTTGGGACAGGCATGTTGTAGCTGCTAAACAATTGTTTGGCCTGGTATTCATGTAAGTTCATCATTCCAACCTTTTAAAAAAGCAAGACCCGAAAGCTCGGGTTTGCAGTTAACAATTTATACTGCACGCAGTATAAATCAATTAAATATTGAGTAATAAGCGTGATGGATCTTCCAGCAACTCTTTAACGCTGACAAGAAATTGTACAGACTCTTTACCATCAATCAAACGATGATCGTAGGATAGTGCAATATACATCATCGGCCTAATCACTATCTCTCCCTTCACAACGACCGGTCTGTCTTCAATTTTATGCATGCCCAGGATAGCCGTTTGAGGCGGATTGATAATCGGAGTAGCCAGCAAGGAGCCGAAAACACCACCGTTGGTAATCGTAAAAGTACCGCCCTGCATTTCTTCCATAGACAACTTGCCTTGTCTGGCTCGAGATGCTGCATCATTGATGGCTTTTTCTATCTCTGCCATGCTCATGGCATTTGCATCTCTGATAACAGGAACAACTAAACCTCTATCTGTTGAAACCGCAATGCTTATGTCATAAAAACCATGGTATACAATATCCTGACCATCAATAGAGGCATTTACGGCCGGGAAGCGCTTCAATGATTCTACAACCGCTTTGGTGAAAAAGGACATAAACCCTAATTTCACACCGTGTTTTTTTTCAAAGCTGTCTTTATATTGAGCTCTTAAATCCATGACCGCTTTAAGATTCACTTCATTAAAAGTGGTTAACATGGCCGCATTATGCTGCGCCTGAACCAGACGTTCTGCAATTTTAGCTCGCATGCGCGTCATGGGTACGCGACGTTCTTCACGTTCACCTTTGGCTTGGGATTCGGGTTCATCCCTGGCTGTCTTGCTTTCTGACGAAGCAGATGCTTTACCACGCTTTGACTCTATAAATGAGATAACATCTTCTTTGGTAATCCGGCCATCTTTACCCGATCCGCTAATTTGTGATGGCTCAAGATCGTGCTCAGCAAGCAAACGCCTGACCGCCGGACTTGACGGTGATTTTTCGGCTGATTCTTCTTCAGTTTCTGTGGTTTTTTTAGAGGTCTCTTCTTTTGTTTTCTCTTTTTCTTCGGATTTTTCTTTTTCTTCGTATTTTTCTTCTTCACCGCTTGCTTTTTCTAATCGAGCCAGCAGTTCGCCTGCTTCGACCGTGTCGCCTTCTTTAAAAAGCGTTTCTTTTAAAATACCATCGACAGGTGAAGGGACTTCGAGAACGACCTTGTCCGTTTCCAGATCCAATAGATTTTCATCCCGAGACACTTTATCCCCGACTTTTTTATGCCAGGTTGCAATCGTTGCATCAGAGACGGATTCGGGTAAGTCGGGCACTTTAACTTCAATAGACATGATTATACCTTTTTCATTTGTATTAAATTATTTACCGAGTAAGGCTTCTTCAACCAAAGCTTTCTGTTGTTTTGCATGCAGTTGCGGACTGCCAACAGCAGGTGCTGCAGCCAGATCACGTCCAGCATAACTCAGGATCTGATCTTCGCGTAAGCAATCTCTAATATTATGCTGGGAGGAAAACCACACCCCTTGATTCTTGGGTTCTTCCTGACACCAAATGATTTGTTTGGCTTTTGAGTATTTATCAAGCTCCGTCTTTAATGCTTTTTTCGGGAAAGGATACAGTTGTTCAATGCGTATAATAGCAACGTTATTCAATTTATCATCACGCCTTTTTTGTAAAAGATCATAATAAACTTTTCCGCAGCAAAGAACGATTTTACTGACATCTCCCGGATGAATATCATCGATTTCCGGTATGACATTATGGAACTTGCCTTCAAATAAATCCTCCAGAGGAGAAACCGCCAGTTTATGTCGCAGCAAACTTTTAGGCGTCATCACTATCAAGGGTTTACGAAAATGGCGTATCATCTGACGACGTAATAAATGAAATATCTGCGCGGGCGTTGAGGGCGTACACACCTGCATATTCTGCTGGGCGCAGAGCTGCATGAAACGCTCGAGTCTTGCAGAGGAGTGCTCTGGACCTTGACCTTCATAACCATGAGGCAGAAACATCACCAGACCACATAAGCGTCCCCACTTCTGTTCACCTGAGCTGATAAATTGATCAATAACGACCTGTGCGCCGTTAACAAAATCGCCGAATTGAGCCTCCCAGATGACCAGCGAATGTGGTTCAGAGGCAGCATATCCGTACTCAAAAGCTAAAACGGCCTCTTCTGATAAAACCGAATCAATCACCACAAAAGGCCTCAGCGGATCACTCACTGTTTTATCCAGAGGGGTATAGGTTTCGCCGGTCTCGGCATCATGCAAAACGGCATGACGATGGGCAAAGGTTCCTCGACCAGAGTCTTGTCCTGACAAGCGCACACCATAACCCTCTTCAAGAAGGCTCGCATAGGCCATTATTTCAGCATAACCCCAGTTCATTGGGATTTCGCCCTGTGTCATTTTATGACGCTCGTTCAGCAGGCGCTTCACCACAGAATGTAGTTTAAAACCATCCGGCAGATCTTGTAGTTGCTCGGTTAACTTTAATAGCCGCTCTTTGCTGATGGTGGTATCGACCTTATCGTTCCATTTCGCGTTGAGGTAGGGCGTCCAGTCAATTGACATTTTACCTTTATAATCTTCATGAACAACATTAACAACCGCTTCGCCGCGATCTAATCGGTCACGATAATCATCTGCTAATTTATCCACTTTTTCACGGCTGATGAAACCTTCTTTAATGAGTTTATCTGCATAAATTTCCCGTAGCGGCCGCATGGATTTGATTTTTTGATACATGACAGGTTGTGTTACCGCAGGCTCATCAGCTTCGTTATGGCCGTGTCGTCGATAACAAACCAGGTCGATAACCACGTCGCGCTTAAATTTCATTCGGAAATCAAAAGCCATTTGTGTCGCAAAAATGACTGCTTCAGGATCATCGCCGTTCACATGGATAATCGGTGCCTGCACCATTTTGGCAACTTCTGTGCAATAGTGCATGGAGCGGGAGTCCAGAGGATTAGAGGTGGTAAACCCTATCTGGTTATTGATCACAACATGAACGGTGCCGCCGGTGCCATACCCTCGGGCTTGAGAGAAATTGAAGGTCTCCATAACGACCCCCTGCCCTGAAAAGGCCGCATCCCCATGAATAATAACCGGCAAAACCTGGTCTTTTTTATCCAGATTATCTCGTCTTCGTAATCTTGAACGAACGGATCCTTCAACCACTGGTCCGATGATTTCTAAATGAGAGGGATTAAAGGCAACGACCATATGGACAATGTTCCCGGATTCTGTCTTCAGATCAGACGAAAAACCCATATGGTATTTGACATCGCCCGTTCTCTCGGAATTAATCTTGCCTTCAAACTCCTGGAATAATCGATTCGGCTCTTTGCCCAGAACATTCACCAGCACATTTAAGCGGCCACGGTGCGCCATACCGATGACGACATCTTGTACACCTGTTTCACCGCTGCGTCGGGCTATTTCCTTCATCATGGGAATAAAGGCATCACCTCCCTCAAGAGAGAAACGCTTCTGACCGACATAACGGGTACCAAGGTAGCGCTCAAGACCGTCTGCTGCAACCAAATCCTCAAGAATTGACAGCTTTTTCTGCTTATCAAATGCCGGCTTGCCATGAACTGACTCCATTTGCTTTTGCAGCCATTCTACCTCGTCAATATCTGAGATATACATGTATTCAATACCAACGCTTCGGCAATAAGTATCGCGAAGCGCCTGATAAATCTCAGCCAGAGATAATTCCGGGCCATTAAAATGCGTTCCGGCAAAAAACTTAAGATCAAAATCTTTTTTGGATAAATGATGGTATTCAAGATCCAGACTGGGCACATGAACCCTTTCTGCTAGATTCAGAGGATCAAGGTTTGCTTCATGATGTCCCTGAGAGCGGTAAGCATTAACTAAATTAGCGACTTGAAATTGCTTACTGTCATGAGACGCAGCAACCTGTACAGGCTTCTTGTCTGCTTGTGTAAGAAAGTACTCTCGCACTTCACGATGAGAAACATCTTTAGCACCGCCATTTTGGGACCATTTGTCAAAGGTATCGCGCCAATCGGCAGGTACGGATTCCGGATCATCTAAATAGTCTTCGTACAAGCTGTCAACATAGCCCATGCTTCCACTTGACAGATAGGAGGAAGCCCATTCTTTTTGCAGGTCACTGCTGCTCATTTTTTTCTCCAAAGGGTCTGCTCTCGCTTTCAAAGAACGCGAGAGCTACAAGAAAGTTTTTATCAAGTTTCCTGATGCAACATTTGCTTGCGAATATTAGCAATCGCTTGCGTTGGATTGAGTCCCTTCGGGCAAACGTTCGTGCAGTTCATGATTGAACGGCAGCGAAAAACACTGAAAGGATCCTGTAATTTATCCAAACGATGCACAGTCGCCGTGTCACGGCTGTCTGCCAAAAAACGCCTTGCCTGTAAAAGTCCTGCAGGCCCTACAAATTTTTCTGGATTCCACCAGTATGAAGGACAGGAACTCGTACAGCAAGCACATAAAATACACTCATAAAGCCCATCCAGCTTGGAGCGTTCCTCAGGAGATTGCAATCGCTCTCTGGCTGGTGCTACTTCATTATTCTGTAAATAAGGTTCGATACGCTCGTACTGCTCGTAAAACTGACTCAAGTCAACGGCCAGATCACGAACCACTGGAAAACCTGGTAAGGGGCGTATCACAATCCTGTCTGCATTTAATTGCGATACAGAGGTAATACATGCCAGTCCATTTGTGCCGTTAATGTTCATACCATCTGAGCCGCAAACGCCTTCACGGCAGGAGCGACGATAAGAAATAGTATCATCCTGCTCATTTTTCAAGCGCTCAAGCAAGGTCAATAGCATGGGATCACTTTTAACCGGTATTTCAATGTCATAATCCTTCATGTAAGGCTTGGTATCTACCTCAGGATTATACCTATATATAGACAGGGTCAGCGTTCTGGTATCAGCCATGATGTATCCTCTCTAGTAAACGCGTTCTTTCGGCTCAAAGGGCTCGATATGTTTAGGTGATGTATTCACCGGACGATAAGCAATATTATCACCTTCCTCAAAATAAAGGGTATGTTTTATCCATTGTTCATCATCGCGATCCGGGTAATCTTCACGGCTATGCGCACCTCGGCTTTCTGTTCTGGCCAAGGCTGACTGTGCGGTAGCATAAGCGGTCGCCATTAGATTATCCAACTCCAAAGCCGTCACCCTTTCGGTGTTAAAGACCGAGCTCTTATCACCCAGTTTAGCATGCTCAAGTCTATCTCGCAGGTCCTGCAAACGCTCCAACCCTTTTTCCATGACCTCACCTGTGCGAAACACACCAAAGTCTTCTTGCATCACCCGTTGCATTTCATCGCGGATTTTTGCAGGGCTTTCACCGTCTTTGGAATTTTCCCATCGTTCATATCGTGTCAGAGAAGCCTCAATGTCATCCTCGGCAATGAAAGGCATGTCTGGAAGCTGATTGGATTGCCATAATTCTTCAATGTGTAAGCCTGCGGCACGACCAAAGACGACCAAATCAAGCAAAGAATTTCCGCCGAGACGGTTAGCGCCGTGTACAGATACGCAGGCGCACTCTCCTACCGCATACAGCCCTTCAACAACCTGATCCAGGCCTTTCTCTTTGGTCAGCACTTGACCGTGAATATTCGTTGGAATGCCACCCATGCTGTAATGACAGGTCGGGACAACTGGAATAGGCTCTTCAATGGGATCAATGCTTGCAAATTTCATGGATAATTCACGAATGCCAGGCAATTTTGACATGATTAAATCGGCACCCAAATGATCCAGTTTCAATTTCACATGCCCAACGCCATCAGATTCAAAGCCTTTACCTTCACGAATTTCCAAAGCAATGGAGCGTGATACTACATCACGCGAGGCCAGATCTTTTACTCTGGGAGCATAGCGCTCCATAAACCGCTCACCGTCTTTGTTAATCAGATAACCGCCCTCTCCGCGGCAACCCTCAGTAACCAGCGTTCCAGCACCAGCAATGCCCGTTGGATGGAATTGCCACATTTCCATATCCTGTAACGG
>JAGXGR010000124.1 GCA_024636645.1 Legionella sp. | reverse complement strand
GAATACATTGCCGTCATTGCCATTTTTCGCCAACATGAAGACAACGGCTGGAAGTCTGTTAAAGCTTTGCCAGGAAAGGTGAATACCTTTCTTGGAAAGATATATATCTCTGCCAAAGGCCATAGAGTGGAGATTCGCTGATGACTGCTTTTAGAAAAGTCGTCTGGGCAGAAGGCGTCATGTTGGGGCAACAGCATTTTCAACAATGGGAACGGTATCTCAGCCATGAAAAATCGCTTGACCGGCTTAAAATGCAACCCTATAACTGGGGCCTTTCAGACATCAGAATTGATGAGGCGCTGCTGTCTCAAGGGCAATTTTCCCTAAGCCGTCTGTCTGCATTAATGCCAGACCGACGCTGGGTCAAATTTGATGCCCTTTATGATGGCAACCTTGACAGGCCTTTGCCTGATGGCTCACCGCAAAAATTGTCCGTTTATTTGGGATTAGCCGCTTCCGAGCAGGTGGATTCAATCAGTGGTTACCATGCATCACTTGGAAATACTGCAGCCTGGCAGGGTGAGTATCAAACCATACATGATCTCTATGACTCATCCAGAGAAAGGGAAGTATTACTGGCAAAACAAAAATTAGCGCTTTATTTTGAGGGCGAGACAAGCAGAAATATGACGCTGTTAAAAATTGCAGAGCTGGAATTTTGTCTTGAAACACGTGCCTATCGGCTCAGTACATCCTTTATACCCGCTGTGATGAGTATTGCAGCCAGCCCGCATTTTTCAAACTGGTTAGCACAGATGGTAGGCGAGCTGAGTAAATATATAAAAATACTCAGCGAACAGAAAGAGAAACATCGGCATGCGCAAAATCAATTCGGTTATGCGGATTTCATTTATTTTAATCTGATAAAAACCCTGTCAACCCATCTTGCTCAACTGGCAGCCTTGCAAAAAATGCCGGCCATTCATCCGCTGGCTGTTTATCAAGTCAATTGTGCCTTGTTAGGAGAGCTTGCGGGTTACCTTGAGGATCCCTTGCAAAGAAAGGATGGGACGGCCTATCAGCAGCAGCATTTATCAGTCATATTTAATGAAATTAAAATGCATTTTGTTGAATTGATGGACTCTGTCATGCCTGCAAATACCATAGACATTCCTTTGCAAAAAATGAAAGAGCATTATTATTTGTCGGGACCGCTCTCTTTGGACGATTTAAAACAGAAGCAGTTTTGCCTGGCTTTGCATCATGAGCAACTGACAGACAGCCTGATTGAAAAGGTCAAAAGCCAGGTCAAAATGACTGCACCCTCAAAACTGGAGGACATTGTTTTAACCTTTACCAAAGGCGTCGGCTTTGATTATCTGACAGCACCCGGAAAGGATTTGTTAGCGAAGCGTAATTATCATTATTTTATGCTCGATAAACAGGACCCAGGCTGGAAAGATATTCTGGCTGAAGAGAGAATCGCCTTTTTTGTCAGTAAAGAGTTGGCAAACTGCGCTTTCGAATTGATAAGTTATTAAAATGGACAGGACATGAATCAATCATCAAAGGTTAATCCGTTATTGCACTGTTTTGAAGAGTTGTTTGCCGTTATGGCGGAGGTTCAGGACAATTTCACCAATGAAGAATATGATATCAACCTATTAAGAGATCAGGTGAAGTCCGCACTTCATCGCTTTGAAGTGAATGCGCTTGAGCAATTGATTGATAATGAAAAGATTTATAAAAGCAAATTTGCACTGACGGCTTTTCTTGATGAATGGATCATTCGTTCTGCCAGCGGCCGTGCAAGCACGTGGTTAAGTCATCCTCTGCAATTGGAATTATTTAATGTCAGCCATGCCGGTGAGCAATTTTTTCAACATTTATCAACCATGCGCTTGCAGGCTGAGAAATACATTGATGTATTGGAAATATATTATTTGTGCCTTGACCTCGGCTATCAGGGCCATTTTCGGTTCACAGACAAAGCCGATCTGCCGCAGCTCAGGTATGAATTGTTAACGCAGATCATACAGGTAAAAAAAGTAAAGGATTTGAAATTGTCTGAAGATATGACAAAATCAGAGACAGTCAGTCCCGTCAAACCTCAGAATTATTTGAAACATGTAGCAATGGCCGCCGGTATTTCTATTCTTGTGGTGACGGTATCTTTGTGGATTACTGTGTCAGTCAAGGCCAGCAGTTATCATAAAAACATTGCAAATCACCAACATCAGCTCATGACAAAATATCGATTATAGATTGGCGATTGCGCTGGTACGGCGCAGTATATAAAAAGATCCTTTCAGTAAATTTCTATGGAGAACAACAATGGAATACTTGCGCAAAGCGCTTGAATTATTAAATTCGAAAAAAGCCCTGTTCACGACAATAGTCAGTCTTGGTGCTATTTTATTGAGTTCTGCAATCTATTATCTTGGTTTGAAAACAATCATTTTCAGCTTGTTTTTTTTAGGTATTTTGAGTTCTGCGGTTTATTTAAGCTACCTTTATATAAAAACCGGGAAAAATCCCAGGCCTGTTGATCTTTTTAATCATTATTTGAAAGAGCGCGTGAAACAGTTGAAGCATATCGGAGTAAAACGCTTTGCCTGGAAAAAAAGTCCTTTTTCCCACTTGCCGTGGTTTATTTTTTTAGGCATGCCCGCTTCCGGCAAGACCAGCTTATTAAAAAAATCCGCCATCCATTTTCCAGCACTCGAGTCTAAAGATGCTGTTGATAACGAACAGTTGAAAGAAACAGAGCAAACAGCGCACTGCGACTGGTGGTTTGCTAATCATGCGGTATTTATTGATACAGCCGGTTGGTATATGACAGGAAGCCCCGCCAAATCACATTGGCAGCTTTTATTAAAGCGCATAAAAACCCTTAAGCGCCACCAGGCCTTGAACGGTATTGTACTGACCGTGAATTATAAAACGCTTGAAACAAAAAAAGCAGCACAGGACTTTGAACAATTACGCGCGCGAATTGAGGATCTATATCAGCAGATTGGGTATCTTTTGCCTGTTCATCTGGTGATCACGCATTGCGATTTAATCCCAGGTTTTGAGTCATTCTTCGCATCGCTGGATGAGCCTTCAAAAGAACAGGTCTGGGGGATTTCGCTTATTTCGAATGCAGGGTCTGAGCAAGCGTTAGTCACTGGCATGGACGGCTTATATCAGCGTCTGAATGCACGACTGTATCATCAGCTTCATTTACAGGAAGACAAACAACAAAAAATTGCCCAACTTCGTTTTCCACAGCAGTTCATTCGCTTGAAATCCAAACTGTTACGTCTGGTTAACGAAATGGCAAAAGACAATATTTATCAGGAAAAATTCAATCTTGCAGGCGTCTATTTTACGGCCTCAGATGAGCAGGAAGATTCTCAGAAAGGCTATTTTAGTCATGATCTCCTGGAAAAACGATTCATTGAATCCGGATTGAATGCACCTTACTCTCACAACAAACAAAAGCAATTAAAGCATCAGCATTACGCTATGTGGGTGGGATTAACAGCAGGTTTTTTACTCACCATGACTTTGTTTGTTAAAGCATTCAGCTACAATATTAATCTGCTTAAAGCGGGCGATAATCTGGTGGCCAGTATGGTGATGCAGGTTAAAAAACCACAAAGTTCACAAGAAAAACTGGTTTTTCTAAATGCCGCTGGTGAACATTTTCAAAAATTGTCTGAATTTCAACACATGGAACCCTGGTATCATAAGCTGGGCATGTCGCGCGTCAACAGCCAGAAACAGATTTATCAGCAGTTTCTGGCAAAGGCACTGGATCATGAATTTTACTTTCTTGTAAAAAAAGAACTGGCTAAAGAATTGCTGCATTACCATCAGCAATGGAAAACAGCTAGCAGTTCTGAGCGTGAGACAATGCGCGGCGATTATTATGCCGATTTAAAAGCCTACTTGATGTTGAATTTCCCACAGCATATTGATTTGTCTTTTGCGGGCCAGCATTTAGCCAATAAGTGGCGCGGCTTGTATGTGTCTGACAGTCAGACTGAAAATCTGAGAAAAGACAGCTTTCTGCTTTTAAGTCGATTTTATCTGAATTATCTTTCTGGGCTTGATAAAGACAAGCGATCCCATTTGATTAATTATCAAGCCGGACTCATCGCGGGTGCCCGAGGTGATTTATCAACCCGATCCGGTGTCAGTAACTGGTATGCACAACTGAGTCAGCAGTTAAACAAACAGTCAGGCAGATTGTCGCTTGATCAGTTTTTTGATGATACGGTCGGTGCGGATTTACTGTTTTCTGAAAGTCATATTCCCGTGTTTTATACCCGAAAAGGCTATGTTCAGAATGTCAAACCCGCTTTTGTCCAGCTGGCTAAATCGCATCCCCGTCAGGACTGGGTTATTCACAGTTCTCTTGAGCGCATTGCAAAAACGAAGCCTTCCGACCTGCAAGTGAAAATATCGCCTGCGCAACAGATCAAGATCTTCCATGAATTAAATGCATTGTATTATCAGCATTATCTGGATAACTGGGTCCACTTTATAGGTTCAGTTAAGCTGGCTCATTTTAATTCACTGGATGATGCCTCTCAGCAACTTCGGGCCGTATACCAACCGGAGAGTGCTTATAGTCAATTATTTAAAACATTGCATGACAATCTGGCATTGAGCGAGTTTGTCGATAAAGACAGTTATCAATTTATACCTGAGCATCTACGTCAACCTTTTAAAGAGCTTGAGCAGTTAACCGACAGTTACAAGGCACCTAATGCTTTGCTGGAACAATACAATAAACAGCTGATGCTGTTGCAGCAGGATATTGAGCGTTTATCCATAGGCAGCGAGTTGGCAGTCAGTGCAGAACATTATGTCTCTTCCTTGTTGATGACCAAGGGGCAGGATACCGAAGTGTATAAAACTTCATTGGTGGTTGATAACTTGACCAATCAATTGAATGGCCTATCCAGCAGGCAGGCTGTTAAATCTTTATTACTCAGTCCAGTACAGGAAACCTACAGAGCCTTGCTCGTTGAAACCATGCAGGGCTTACAAACAGAGTGGCAGAAGAGTATTTATCAACTGTATCAGGACAGGCTTGCTCAGCGTTTCCCTTTTAATCCTCGCGGACAAGACGCCAACCTGGCAGATGTCATTGATTTTTATAAACCGCAACATGGCTTATTGGCGAGCTTTATGAATGAGCGAATCTATCCTTTTATGCAGTTTCAGGGGCATCGTTTCGTTTTAAAAAGCTGGCTTGGTGTAGAGCCGCCATTTAATCCTTTATTTTTAAATTGGCTTGTGAGACAAAAAGCAATGAGTCAAGCGCTTTTTCCTGATGACACCAACGAATTGAAAGTGCGTTTTGCCATTTATCCCATGCCGACCCCCGGTGTGAAGGAGATATTATTTGTCTCTAATGGTCAGTCCTATCCCTACCGTAATGGACCGCAGGAATGGGTGAATTTTACCTGGCCCGGACAGGATACTATGGATAATGAGTCCTTTATACGAATCACTCAAAGCTTTGCTGATGCACAATCTGCCAAGGAATATCAGGGCGTTTGGGGGTTATTCCATTTATTACATGCAGCATCAAATGTGGTGAAGCTCGATAGAGGCTATAAGCTTGGATGGCGTTTTAATCAAGGGGGCCATAAAACAATACAAATGCTCATCGGCTCAAAGACATCAACCAATCCCTTTGAGGCCTTGTTGTTTAAACCCCAGCCGATACCAGAGAGATTGATGGGGTAATCTATGTCGATGTCGGGTGCCGACATCGACATATGATATTATCAGCTTTCCTTTTCAGGACGTTGCCAGCCGAAAATTGTTTTTTGTTTATTTGCAGTCACTGTCAGTTCACCTGCCGGGGCATCTTTTCTAATGGTGCTTCCAGCGCCAATGGTCGCATTCATGCCGACTCTGACAGGCGCGACCAGCTGTGTGTGCGAGCCGATGAAAGCGCCATCTTCAATAACGGTTTGATACTTGTTAGCCCCATCATAATTGCAAGTGATGGTGCCTGCACCTATATTCACATTTTTGCCGATAATGACGTCTCCGAGGTAGCTGAGGTGATTGGCTTTACTGGCGCGACCAAAGGTTGCTTTTTTAGTTTCAACAAAATTACCGATCTTGCAGTAGGCTTCCAGGGTAGTCCCGGGTCTAACCCGAGCAAAGGGACCTATCTGGCAATATTCGCTGATATTACACCCTTCTAGAACGCTGTTGGCATAGACGACCGTGTTATCGCCAAGGGTGACGTCCGTTAAACTGCAATTGGGTCCAATGATGCAGTTATTACCAATTACCACTTTGCCGCTTAAAACAACATTGACATCGATATAGACATCTGTACCGCAACTGAGATCACCGCGCACATCAAATCGTTCGGCATCTGCGAGTGAGGTGCCTTCCAATAACAATTTTTCAGCAATGCGTTTTTGCCAGGCGCGCTCCAGTTGTTGTAATTGCAAGCGGTTGTTTACACCGAGTATTTCAATCGGATCAGACGCGTGAATGGATGCAATATTCAGCTCCTCTGCAGCAGCAAGACGAATGATATCCGTAAGATAATATTCTTCCTGTGCATTTTCATTTTTTAGCATAGGCAGCCACCGTGTCAATTCCGCGGCTTTTGCGCAGCAAATACCGCTATAGATTTCCTTGATGTCTTTCTGAGCCTTATTGGCATCTCTTTCTTCAATAATAGATAATATTTTACCTGTGGTGTCGCGAACGATCCTGCCCAGACCAAAAGGATTATGCAATTCTGCCAATACCAGGGCCAGGGGGGTATCCGGTTCATCATTAATGGATTTGATCAAGCGATCCAGGGTTTGCAACTGAATTAACGGAACATCGGCTGATAAAACCAACACCTGCGAAGACTCTGGAATAAATGGCATGGCCTGCATGAGCGCATGGCCTGTACCCAGTTGCTGCTCCTGCTTGATCCAGTTTACCTCAAGATCCGGCAGATCCGTTTGTATCTGCTGAGCGCCATGGCCGATAATCACATGAATATCATCCGGGTTGAGCTGTCTTGCGACATCCACAACGTGAGCCAGCATCGCTTTGCCTGCTATTGGATGAAGTACTTTCGGCAGGTTGGAATGCATCCGTTTTCCTTGACCTGCTGCTAAAATAACAATTTGTAATGACATAATGAATCAACTTCCTTTCAGGGATATCTTTTGTATAGATATCATTATTGTTATGCAATCCCGTTAGTTACTGCCTCCAGGATTGCCATTCGCATATAAACCCCATTAGCTACTTGCTTCAAAATATAAGATTGGGTTCCGTCTGCTACCTCACTGGCAATTTCAATATTTCGATTAATGGGGCCGGGGTGGAGCACCATGGCGTCTGGCCTGGCCATTTTCAAAGCATCTTTTGTGAGCATGAATTGCGCTTGATAACGCGCCAAATCCATGTGTTCCCTGTCTTTAAGGCGTTCAGTCTGCACACGAAGACAGATGACAACATCCGCTTGATCAAGCCCTTCTTTGAGTTGGTTGCTGACCTGTCCATAGTGGATGGTTTGCGGTTGCCAGATATCCGGTGCGATCATGACCAGTTCACCGATGTTCATGGTTTCGAAGAGACATTGCAGGGAATTTGCCACCCTTGAATGGCGGATGTTACCCAATATGGCGATTTTAAGTTTGTTTAAATCAGGTTTTTGCTCAACGATGGTCATCAAATCAATCATCGCCTGGCTTGGGTGAGCATGTGTTCCGTCGCCTGCGTTGATGATATGGATACCATCGCCAAGCCGCTTGGCCAATGCATTTTGCAGGCCGTTTTCCGGGTGTCGTATGACAAAATGTCGGATGCCCATGGCAGATAATGTTTTCAATGTATCCTCGATGATTTCGCCCTTTGCTTCGGAGGATCTTTGTAAATCAAGGTTAATGACAGGCATTGAAAGATGGCGGGCCGCCATTTCAAAGCTGACACGTGTGCGCGTGCTGTTCTCGTAAAACAGGTTGGCTAGTGTGTATTGTGAATAACTGGGATAAACCTTCTTTGACTTGAAATATAAGGCACGCTCAATACAATGCGCAATGTCTGCTTTGGATAACTGGCTGATTTCCAGAAAATGTTTCATAAAGCCTCGTCAGGGTACTGCAGCCATTGTTCAAGGATAATGCAGGCTGCAATGCTGTCAACTTGTGATTTATGGATTTTACGATATCCTCCTTTTTCAAACAACCGCTGGCGCGCTTCAATGGTTGAAAGCCGCTCATCTACCAGATGAACAGGCAAGGAAAATCGGCTTTCAAGTTGTCTGGCAAATGCTCTGGCCGCCTCCGTTGTATATAACTCCTTGTCATCAATGCAGGTAGGCAGGCCAATAATTAAAACCTTCGGTCGCCATTGCTTTATCAGTCTGGATACAATAGTCCAGTCAGGATGACCGTCCTGAGCGGGTAGGGTTTCAAGGGGGGAGGCTGTACAAGTAAGGCGTTGGCCAACGGCCACGCCAATACGTTTATAACCAAAATCAAATCCTAAACAGACAGTATCAGGCATGGCCGGTCTGGCTGGTTAGTTGAGACATATTTATACCCAGAAGCGAGCCGGCATAATGCCATCTTTCTTCAAAAGGTACGTCATACATCAGTTCTGGTTTATAAGGGCAAACCAGCCAGAAATCGTTAATGATTTCGTGTTCCAATTGTTTTTCGCTCCAGCCTGAATAGCCTAAAGTGACTAATACGTCTTTAGGCCCTGCGTCATATGCAATGGCTTTAATGATATCATGGGACGTGGTTATCGTCACCCCATCACGTAAAGGCAGACTGGAACGCCAATCACCGCTTTGTTTATGGATAACAAACCCTCTTTCAGGCTGGATGGGGCCGCCAAACAGCAGCGGTTTTTTATTTGTTTCCTGGTGAAGGGGTTCAATATGCAATTGATCAAATACAATACCCAAAGGGTAAACCATCGGTTGATTGATGATAAGACCTACCGCATTGTCATCCTGGTGTTCGCAAACATAGATGACAGCGTGCTCAAACCCTGGCGATGTCAGTGAGGGCGATGCAATGAGTATGTGATTTGCCAATGTGCTTATATTAGTCATAATGCCCCCGATATTTTCAATATTATATTCTTATAGTATATACCATGAATCGGTTTTTTTTTAAAAATTAGTCTTTTAGTATAAATAAAGCACTTCGTTTTGCGCCTGTTCTGCGTATCTGACGCAGCTGACAAGTGGTCTGTAGACAAGCCCGCACAACCTGGCTTTCAAACCCCAAATAATAAAAAATCCGTTTTTTATTTTTCGTTTGACAAGAATATATTTAAACATTTCGCTGTGTACAAAATCTTGGTATAATCAATCCACTTTTTTTAAAAATGTGCGTATATGGGCAGTATATTTAACATGTTTGGGCCTTCACCGATTCGGCCTATCGAGCAGCATGTTCGAAAAGTACATCAGTGTGCCAAACAGTTACATCCTTTTTTTGAGGCAGTACTTGAACAGGACTGGCAGACTGCCAATGCTATCAAGAACAAGATCTCACAATATGAAAAAGAAGCCGACTTAATAAAACGCGACCTTCGTCTGCACCTTCCTACCGGGCTTTTTCTCCCCGTTTCAAGAACCGATTTGCTTGAACTTCTCACAGCCCAGGATAAAATTGCTAACACAGCAGAAGACATTGCCGGTTTAATTGTCAGTCGCCAGATGGTAATACCCAATATTTTAGTTGAAGTGTTTATGCCATTTCTTGATAGATGCCTTGATGCCTCCAAGCAAGCCTGTAAAGCCATTAATGAGCTGGATGAATTGCTGGAAAGCGGTTTCAGAGGCAGTGAAGTTAAAATTGTTGAAGAAATGATATTAACCCTTGATGAAATCGAGCATGACAGTGACGATAAGCTGGCTGATATCCGACATCGAATTTTTGAGCTGGAAAAGGATTTGCCTGCCATAGAAATTATTTTTCTTTATAAACTAGTTCAATGGATTGGCGAACTGGCTGATTACGCCCAAACTGTTGGCGGACGGCTGCAAATTCTCATTGCCCGGTAATTATTCTTATGGATTTTTCAAGTATTTATTTTATTGTAGCTGTTGTCCTTTGCTTTTTAATGACCTGGGGGGTCGGGGCAAATGATTTAGCTAATGTCATGAGCACCACCATGGGCTCCAAGGCTGTCACCGTCAGACAGGCAATGATCATTGCCATCGTTTTTGAGTTTGCCGGCGCATTTCTGGGCGGAAGTGAAGTCACAGAAACCATGCGCGATGGCATCATCAATACCAGCCAGCTGGCCAATCAGCCGCTTATCATGATTGAAGGCATGCTGGCTGTGTTGTTTGCCTGTACCGTCTGGATGAATCTGGCCAGTTATCTGGGTGTGCCTGTGTCTATTACCAACGCACTGGTGGGTTCCATGGTTGGTTTTGGAGGGGTGGTGCTGGGAGCGGATGCGGTTCAATGGCAGCAGGTATCCTACATTGCCATTGGTTGGATAACCTCGCCTCTGATTGCAGGTGTTACTGCCTATGGGCTGTTCATCAGTATTCAACAAGCTATCTTTGTAAAGAGCAACCCCTTGGAAAAGGCCAAATTATATATTCCCTTTTATTTGTTTCTGGTGGGGACGGTACTGTCATTTATCACGGTATTTAAGGGCCTTGATCATTTTAAAATTCATTTGACGATAAAGCAGGATCTGTTTGTCACTTTGTTGACCAGCACCGTGATTACGGTGATTGGTATGATGTTTATTAAAAGAATACCGGAAATCCCCAATATACGCCGTCGAGAGCGTTTTATTCAGGTAGAAAAATATTTTGCGGTTTTGATGGCACTGACGGCTTGTGCCATGGTATTTGCACATGGCTCCAATGACGTTGCCTTAACGGTGGCGCCGTTAACCATAGTCCATAGTCTGGTGATCAGTGTAAATCAACCCTTTGGCGCTGAAAACTATCCCGCATGGATCATTGCACTGGGCTGCATTGGCGTTGTTACCGGATTTTTAATGTATGGTCGTAAGGTGATTGAAACAGTAGGCAGTTCGATAACCGCTTTAACGCCCAGCCGTGCTTTTGCTGCAACCCTGGCGGCAGCTACCACCGTTGTCGTGGCTACCAGTACCGGAATTCCTGTTTCTGCAACCCAGACACTGGTAGGAGCGGTGCTGGGCGTGGGTCTTGCTCGCGGTATTGGCGCATTAAATCTTATTGTCATACGTAATATTTTTACTTCATGGATACTGACATTGCCTGCTGCCTCGTTGTTGACCATCCTGTCTTATAAAATTATTCATTTTTTTATAGGGTAATTTTATTAATTTCACAATTCCCGAAATGATGCTCTACAATAAAAGGTACACAGGGATTGTAAATTATGACCAGAATGAATCAGTTTGCCCAATTTGAGAAAATTAAACTTCATAAGGAAGCGATTGTTTTGCTTTTAGAGGGATCGCTGACCTCGATATCATTCAATACCCTGCTTGCTTTTTTACTGTCTGTGGATTTGATTTATAATCAGGCGCCTGTATTCAAGGTTGCCAGCTGGTTTCTGGCGATTCTGCTTATCAGCATTCTTCGATGGGTCTATAGCAAGTTATCCTTGAAGGACAAACGTTATGAAATAAACCCCAGGTCTTTCCTGTTGGTATTTGTCACTTTAACTTTTTTAATGGGTTTGGCATGGGGGGCCTGTTATTTTCTTTTCATACCCTACGTCTCTCGAATCCATGAAATCATCATTATTTTGGTGCTGGGGGGAATGGCCGCGGGGTCGATTCCATCTTTATCTATTTATCTTCCCGCTTATTATGCCTACATTTTACCTATCTTTTTGCCGGTGATATTTTATAATTTTTATCAGGTGGATGTTGAGCGTGTCATTCTTGGGACCATGTTTTTGCTCTTTGTTATCATGCTGATTGTTATTGGTAATATTAATGCGCATTTATTAGATAATACCTTTAAATTATCCAAGGAAAAAGATTATCTGATAAGTCAGCTCAGGTATTCAAATAAAAGGCTTGAAGAATATATTCAAAAATTGAAAATCGTTTCAATTACTGACTCACTAACCGGTTTATATAACAGGCGCTACTTTGATAAAACGCTTAAAAACGAGTTTAACCGGGCAAAGCGTAATAAATACCCTTTGGTATTAATACTCATCGACATCGATAATTTTAAAGAATTAAATGATAATTATGGCCACCCTTATGGGGACGAGTTTTTGATTTATGTAGCCCATTTGTTAGCGAATTCTATTAAGCGTTCAAATGATACGGTGTTTAGAATTGGCGGAGATGAGTTTGCGGCGGTTCTTGCCAATATTTCTATCGATGATGCAGTGGCATTGTGTCAATCCATCAGAGAGCAATATAACAAAGAGGTCACTCATGAAGGCGTAAGCTTAAGTATAGGATTAGTGCATATACCGCATGACTATACAGGTGAAATCGAGAATGCTGTGATTGCGGCAGACAAGGCGCTGTATGAAGCTAAGAGAAACGGTAAAAATAAACTGGTTTCCAGGAAGCTTTAAAAGATTTTCAGTATTTTTCTGTAAAAAAACCAATGGTAAATCCGCCTTTAAATGAAGTAGGATAGAATGATATTTTAAAATCCAAAACCGGTACTTATGAAAATTAAACGCATGGTATTTAGCTTGTGGGTTATTATGCTGATAGCTTGCCATCCCTCTGGACAGCATCGCTATCAAGGCTATGTTGAGGGAGAAAATATCTATCTGGCGTCTCCTAATGCTGGTATATTACAAAAGCTGTTTGTTCGTCGCGGAGAGTCTGTTCATAAAGGACGACTGTTATTCAAGCTTGATGAGCAGCCACAACAATTGATTGTAAAACAAAGAGAAGCGGATTTACGTCAGGCAAAACAAACACTCATCGATTTAAAAAAACCGCGTCGAACACCGGAAATAGAAGCAATTGAAGCGCGAATTGCCCAGGCAGAGGCAAAAAGACAACTTGCTGAATTGAGGGTCAAACGTAGAAAAGCACTCTATGCCAGACATGCCATTGATAAGGAATCAGTCGATGAAGCCATCGCAGCGTATGAAGAACAAAAGCAATTAAAGGAACAATACGAGCAAGATCTGGCACTGGCCAAACTGGGTAGCCGCGAAAAACAAATAGAGGCGCAGGCCGCCAGAGTGCAAGCTCTCAACGAGCAATTACAGGAAGCAAAATGGCAACTGGAGCAAAAAACAATCAAAGCACCGGCTGCCGGGATCATTTATGATACTTTCTATGAAGAAGGGGAGTACGTAGCTAATCAACAGCCGGTATTGGCGTTATTGACACCTGAAAATGTTCGAATAGAGTTTTTTGTTCCTGTCACCGAGCTGTCTCATCTTCATGCAGGTCAGAACATTCAATTTATTTGTTATAGCTGTAACCAGGAAAGTTCAGCAGAAATCAATTACATTTCCCCTGAGGCAGAGTATGTTCCACCGCTGGTTTATAGCCGTGAAAACGATGACAAAATAGTTTTTCGGGTGAAGGCCAGAATCCTTCAGCCTGAAAGTTATAAACCCGGCCAACCCGTTACGGTTTTATTGAGATGACAGAAGACTACATCATTGATGTCAAGGGCTTATCCAAATGCTATGGGGATAAACGGGTGGTCAATCAGATAAGCCTTCAGGTACAAAAAGGCGAGGTATTTGGTTTTCTGGGACCCAATGGCAGCGGAAAAACCACCACTATTCGTATGTTATGCGGACTTTTGACACCTGATGAAGGCGAGGGCAGTTGTTTAGGGTATGATTTACTGACACAGGCGGATACCATCAAGCGCTATGTGGGTTATATGACCCAGAAATTCAGCTTTTATACCGATTTAAGCGTTGAGGAAAATCTGGATTTTATGACACGTGTCTATGGGATGGATAATCGCCAGGCTCGAATTGAAAAAACATTGGAAGAATTTAATCTGAAAAAAAGACGAGACCAGTTAACCGGGCATTTATCCGGCGGTTGGAAACAAAGACTGGGTTTGGCTGCCTGTTTGATTCATAAGCCTAAACTGTTATTGCTGGATGAGCCGACGGCAGGGGTGGACCCCATTGCCCGGCGAGAGTTTTGGGATAAGATTCATGCACTGAGTGAAGAGGGCATCACGGTATTTATATCGACGCATTACATGGATGAAGCAGAGCGGTGTACACGATTGGCCTATTTATCGAAAGGGGAGTTATTGATTACAGGAACTGCTAAGGATATTGTTCAATCGACTCATCTGAATACCTGGCAGTTGAAAGGCGATATTAATACTTCAATGTTGAAAGAATCTAAAAACATCCCAGGCATAACCCAGGCGGCTTTATTTGGAAATAAGATACATCTTTGCGGCTTTGATGTAGAAGAAATTGAACAAGAACTGGATCAGTTTGCCAAAAAGTGTGATCTAAAATGGCAGAAAATTGATCCAACCCTGGAAGATGCCTATATTAATCTGGTTGAAAATCCACGGGGAGACTTAAAGTGAAGTCTCGAATCTGGACACATCTAGTGGCCGTTATTGTTAAAGAGTTTATCCAGATGAGGCGGGATAAGGCCACCTTTGCCATGATAGTTGGCATTCCTTTAATGCAGTTAATTTTGTTTGGCTATGCGATAAATACTAACCCGCGCCATTTACCTACAGCCATTGTTAATCCTGATCACAGTGAATTTAGCCGGCGTATTTTAGTGGCCATGGAAAATTCCACGTATTTTAAATTTATCAAACCCTCTTCTACAGAAAGCGAAGCCCATGAACTGTTGAAAAGGGGAGATGTACAGTTTGTCGTGAACTTCCCAACCAATTTTTCACGCGATCTGATACGAGGGTTACAACCAAGCCTTTTACTGGAGGCGGATGCGACTGATCCTGCGGCTGCAAGCCAGGCCATTTCGGTGTTTAAAAAACTTGCAGACATTGGGCTTATTGAAAACCTGCAAGGCGTTTCAAGCGGGCTGATTGCAAAGCGTCTGCCTTATCTGCCTGTCGTTCACGCGAAGTATAATCCTTTAGCGATCACCGCTTATAATATTGTACCTGGATTACTGGGGGTTGTTTTGACAATGACCATGGTGATCATTACAGCCCTGGTGATTACCCGTGAGTTTGAGCGTGGAACGATGGAAAATTTATTGTCTACCCCGTTAAAGCCGCTTGAGGTCATGGTGGGCAAAATTATTCCGTATATTATTGTAGGTTATATTCAGGTCTTTCTTATTTTAATACTGGCAAAGTTACTGTTTAACGTGCCTTTGCAAGGCAGTCTTTTATTATTATTTTTGATGTGCTTTCCATTTATTGCGGCAAATCTGGCAATGGGTTTAACCTTCTCTACCATTGCTTCCAATCAGTTGCAGGCGGTACAAGGGGCGATGTTTTTCTTTTTGCCTTCTATTTTATTATCAGGCTTTATGTTTCCTTTTCGCGGCATGCCGGAATGGGCGCAATGGATAGGCAGTATGTTGCCCTTGACGCATTTTCTGGTGATAGTACGTGGTATATTATTAAAGGGAAATGGGTTTTTTGACGTCTGGCAGGAAAGTATACCTATTTTTATATTCATGTTTGTGGTGATGCTGATAGGCTTTAAGCGATATCGGAAGACGCTGGATTAGTGTCTGTAGATAGTATGGGCTTCGGTCAGGGCTAAAACTGCAATTGCTTTTAAAGCAGTCCAATAGCAGGGCTTGTTTGTTCTAAACCTAATTGTTGACGTAAATCATCGCCTTTGCCGAAATGTATATTTTGATTTTGATAAATATCACCCAATTCTATACACGTATCATTCAATAAGGCAAACAAATTGCCTGTACCGTCTATACCAGCCCTGGCCAATGTACGGTTATTTTTAATATTAGCCGTATATGCTTTCATCAGCACCTGAGCAAAAAGCTGTGGGTTATCAATGCGAGTTCCCTCTTTTAATTGCATATGCTCTAACTGAGTTAACAGCAGTGCGGCCACTTCAATATGGGCATCTTGAAGATTTTTATTATAAAAGAAACCTCGATCAATAGGGGTGTATTTTTTGGTGACAATATGGTTTTCATCCGCTATTTCACCATCGTATCGGGCACGGCTTTGAAGATATTGTTCAAGTTTTCCGATGAGTTTTTCTCTGATAGCTTCCAATTGAAAGGCAGAGCCCCTGGCATTGGGTTTTGTTCCAAGACCAAGCCTGTAATCCTGCAGGGTTTGGGGAAGAACCTCTTTAAAAAGCGTTACAGGTGAGATAAAGGCCTTGTCTTGGAAGGCCTGTTTTACCTGTTTGGCTTTAGACTTCCAACTGTTATCTGATAAGGAGCCTAAAAGTTGCATCTGAGCAAGAAGATCAGCCTGTACAACAATAGTGGCCATTACAGCTGATACCGTTTTTGCTGAATAGATAAGATCCATGGTTTGGCAAATAACCCTTTGGCATTCCTTCAGTTTATTTTTTATCCGCGGGAAGGCACCAACATAGTTATCATGATGTAAACTAATGAGGAAATTTTGAAGGTCATCAATCAGTTTTTCTTTAAGTCTATCAAGCTGTAGGGAAGAGACGTGCAGAAACTCAGAAGAGAGCAGCTCGGTATTGGAGCGGTATATCGTTTCAAAAAGTTCGCGAGTAATGCCATTCGGGCTCTGTGTTAAGGCAATCTCTTCAAGATTTCTTTGCGAATACATCAGGGAGATATCCTTGAGGCTTTTATTTAATGCCCTGGCAATATCAACCGTATGTTTCATATATTCTGGTGCATTTTGTTGTTCGCGCAGAGAGGTTTTTTTACCGGCATGCTGAAGGTCTTTCTCCAAATCATTTTGCGCTTTCAAAACAGCTTGAACGGATTGTTTGACGGGTAGAACCGGTCGAGCAAATTTCGTTTGTATGGTCAGTTGCTTTTCCTGATATTTTACACTTCTAGAAAAAAATCTTTCAAACATCTGTTTCCTTTTTATATAAATATTCATTTGTAAAATAATATATCAATAAAATAAGTTTATAAAGTATACAGCGGCATATTTTCAATGTTGTAACATTTAACTATGTACGCGCCCCCGTAATACGCTCCGCTCCTTACGGGCTACCTACCCGTCGCCGTAGCCCGTAAGGAGCGGAGCGTATTACGGGGCGATGGTCAAGACCCGCATTAAACCATGCAAGGGTACAATGCTCACATAGGCAAAGAAACAG
>JAGXGR010000123.1 GCA_024636645.1 Legionella sp. | reverse complement strand
GGCAAGGAAGAAGAGTACTTCACCCATACGTTGGATGATGTCAAAGTGGTGTCTTATCAACAGCAGCTTTTGCATACCAAAAATGAGCAAAACAATGATCACGTGCATGACGACGTTGTTCAACTGCGTTTCGGTAAGATCACCATCAAGCATCATGATGGCAATATTGAACACTCAGATACCTGGTTGAAGCGTAGTTAAAAATGGAAATATTGTCGGACTTTCGGGTCCGGCAGTATTCGCGTGTGAGGCAGGATGTACCCTAATGACAGATTTTTTCTCGCAGATAAATGGAAAACAAGCTTTAGGCGATGAAACGCAAAGCATTCTTCGCCACATAGAAGTTTTATTAAACAGCAAAAAGGGTTGTTTATCACATATGCCTGAGTATGGCTTGCCGGATTACGGTATTCATCCGGAACAGCGATCGGCCAAGCAATATTTTATTGAGGCAGTCGAATCGCTAGTGCAACGTTATGAGCCACGAATTGATTCTTTAAAAATTAAGGAAGTGGTCAGCGAAAGAGTGGATTGTATTTTACAGCTTGCACTGACAGCAAGAATCAAGTCTTCCGACACCATTCAGTTTAATACGCTGGTGATAAGCGGCGGTGGTTTAATTGTCCAGGATAACTGTAAACCTTATGACTAAAAGCACAATAAAGGATTATTACCAGACCGAAATGCAACTGCTGAATGAAGCAGCGGCGGTCTTTGCAAAAACCCATCCTCATGAAGCGGCACGTTTGAACATGGATTCGGTCTATGACGGCGATCCGCATATCGCCATATTGTTGGAAGGCAGCGCCTATCTCAATGCGCGGGTCAAGCAGCAGATAGATTTTGGACTCGGTCATATCAGTGAAGCCTTGATAAGGCAGTTGGCACCGCAGTATATAACCCCTTATCCTTCGATGACCGTGGTTCAGTTTTCCAGTCTCGATCAGCGTATCGCTGATATCAGAGAAATTCCCGCAGGAGTGAAACTACGTTCGGCACCGGTAGGCGAGGAGCAGACCGAGTGTGAATTCAGTACCACCAGGGCAGTAGATATATTGCCCCTGCAATTAACTGCTTGTCGCAGTGAACAGCTGAGTGCTGACAGTTCTTCTTTAAGGCTGAGTTTCCAGTTTAACGAAGGCTTAGATCCTGCGGCTATCAAGGGTTTGAAAATACCGTTATTTATTAATTCCACACCGGATGTTGCCTGTGTGTGGCAGGATTTTTTATCAAATAAAGTGCGTGATGTCACCATACGCGGGCCAAATGAAAGCGCGTATTCCATCGGTGCACAGCAGCGATTGACAGCGATGCATTTTCATTATCATGATACCATGCTGCCGCAACTTTCTCGCCACATCAAAGCCTTTGAACTGTTAACGGATTATTTTCTGTTTCAGGAAAAATACTGGTTTTTGCAACTTGATTTATCTTCTATAGCATTCAAAGAGACTGTTTTTGAATTAAATATCGAATTTTCAGAACCGCTGACAGATTTACGGCTTCATTCGGATTTATTTAAATTGCATTGTGTTCCAGCGGTTAATCTTTTTAAAACCACAGCGGAACCTATTCGTTATCGGGACAATCAAAGTCAATACCCGCTTACCGTCGCACATGGTCAATCCAACAGTAAACAACTGCTGGCCATTGTGCAGGTGAGTGGTTTTAAACGACAAAGTTCAGAGGCTATCACGCTGGTTGATTTTTATCAGCAGACCAACTGGATGAGCAAACACGGCCATTATCGGCTTTCTGATCTGATGATGAAAGAAGATGAATGCCAATATGCCTTAAGTTTTTCAGGCAGCGATATGCAGGACATGCATATCAGTTGTGAGCTTTTAGCTTTTAATGTGCATTATCCAAGGCATTTTTTATATCCTGGCAGTTTAAAACTCTCTGATGAGCGGATACCGGCACTTGTTGCCGCAACGAATCTTATCCGACCCAGCCGATATCACCGTAATGAATTGACTCAAAATTATGTTGCGCGTGTTTTATCTTTAGTGAATGCCCGTTTAGAAAGCTTTGCAAATCTGGAGCATTTTAAACAAATGCTTCAACTGCACGATTGGGCAGCTAAGCACAGAGCTCAGATACAAGCTATCGAATCAGTGGCATTCAAGCCTTGGAATCGTTTAAAAAAAGGTGTGGTGGTGCGTGCTCTGGTATTTGATTTGACCATTGCGGATGCTGGATTTTCAAGCTTTTCACAATTGCAGTTGTTTGCCCGTGTGCTGCATCATTTTATTTGCTATTTTGCCCCTTTAAATACTCAGGTACAGACCCAAATAGAAACCTTTCCCTCAGCCAGACAAATACAGTGGGTTAACCATGATTGAGTTTGGCAGCGAACAGTTGGACTATTTTCATCTGTTGCACCAACTCGTTAAAACCTATGGCAGTGATGCTGAAATCACCTGCCTGGCAGATAAAAGACTGCTCATCAAGCCTAAACCGGCCTTAAGTTTTCCTGCCAGAGACGTTGATACCATTCAAGAGGAATCGACAACCATCTCTCTGGTTTGTCAATTTATGGGCCTTTACGGGGTTGACTCTCCCCTGCCTTTTTATTTGAATCAAGCCTGTCTTGGAGAGGAGCCTTCCAATCAGGTGATGCGTGATTTTCTGGATATTTTCAATCACCGAAATTATGTGCTTTATTTTCTGGCCTGGAGGGCTTTCTATCCGGAAACAGCATTGGACAGCGGTGATCGGAGCTATATTGACTTCGTCCGGGCCATGTCAGGTCATTTGGTCAATGATCATTGCCTATCCCTTGCAAATGCCATGGGAAAGCCTAATGCAGCCAGCCTCTATACCTTGTTGAATTATTTTTTGCCCGACATTCCTGTTTGTATACATGAGTCCTGTGAGACATGGGTGCGTATTGATAATTTACCCCGGCTGGGTACAAGCGATACTTATCGATTGGGCGACAGCAGTTTGCTGGGTGAACGAATGCTCGATGCGAGCCGCTTGATAAAAATTGATATTGGACCGGTATCCTGGCAACAGTCCAAACAGTTAATGCCCGGAGAGCCCTTGGCCAAAAAATTGTGGTCAATGCTGCGTGCCAATGTCGAATTAATGATCGATTTTGATGTTAATCTACTGATTCAAGTGGAGCAGTCAGAGATAGTTTTAGGTCAGTCAGACAGCAGCCTGGGTCGCCAAACCTGGCTTGGTCATTGGAGAGGAGATTATATTGAGGTTTGTTTTTCCGGTACAGAGCAGCAACTGTCTTGAACGACAGTTGCTGCAGGACAAGCACGTGGCTTAGCGTTTTGCCACCACCAAACCTTTCAATATTGTTATAGCGGTATACAGTTGATAATCTTCATGCAATAAAGTCTGACTATCATCCGGCTTTTTTTTGTCCGCTTTTTTCTGTGCCTTGAGGGCTACAATATGATTATCCAGATCAGCCTCGGAAAAACCTTTGAAGGCCGATTTGTTTTTATCTTCGGGAATCGTTACCTCTTCGACAATAATATCTGGTGTGATCCCTTTCGCCTGAATGGATGTTCCTGAAGGGGTGTAGTACAGCGCTGTGGTTAATTTAATAGCGCGTTTTCCATCAAGAGGCAGCACCGTCTGCACTGAACCCTTACCAAAACTTTTCGTACCAATAATCAGGGCTCGTTTATTGTCTTTCAGTGCGCCGGCTACAATTTCAGACGCGGAGGCAGAACCATTGTTAATCAATACGACAATAGGTGCATTATTCATAATATCACCAGGATTGGCCAGTGCCGTGAATTTTGAACCGGGTAAGCGTCCCTCAGTAAAAACAATCATCTCTTCCTTGCCTTTTTTATCATTACTGATAAAGGCATCAGAGACCTGGATAGCGGAATCTAACAAACCGCCTGGGTTATTTCTTAAATCAAGCACCAGACCTTGGAGATTACCACCGGCCTGTTGTTTTAATTGCTTTATTGCCTGGACCAGATCCCGTCCTGTGATGGCCTGAAAATGTGTTAACTGAATATACCCATAGCGGCCATCCAGTAACTTGCTTTTTACACTTTTAATCTGGATGTCTTCCCGAACCAGAGTAAACTGCAGCGGTTTGGTTTCACCTTTTCGCAGAATGGTCAAATCAATGGTTGTTCCGGCTTTGCCTCGCATTAAATTCACCGCTTCCTTGAGGTTGATACCTTGAACTGATTTATTGCCTAATTTAATAATATAATCGCCCGCTTTGATGCCTGCTTTAAAAGCCGGTGTATCCACCAGGGGTGTGATCACTTTAACCACGCCTTCTTCCATTGTGACTTCAATGCCAAGTCCGCCAAACTCACCACTGGTAGCGGTTTGTAATTCTTTAAAAGATTCTTCATCCAGATAGGAGGAATGGGGATCAAGATTGGTTAACATGCCTTGAATAGCGTTGTCGAATAATTCTTTATCCTCTATGGGTTTCACATAATATTTTTTAATTTGATTGATAGCATTGGAAAATCGCTGAACATCTTCCATAGGAACGCGTTGAGTCGCCTCTTGAGAATTGGCTAATGATGCTGTTGGCAGCATGGCAAAAGATGTAATCAAGATAGCCAGTGTGTTTGAATATAACCATCTAATCTGCATAGTGTTCTCCTTGGAACGCAGGCTTTTTTCGTTTCAGCCGCTGTCCATTATTATTGTTGTTATAAGGCAAAATATTTCAGAGACTAAACAACATAAGCTCTACCTAACTGTTTTATTATTGGGTTTTTGTACCCAAAAAATTAAAAACAATTCTCTTTAAGACAACCACTGAAGCGGGGAAACCACTTTTCCTTGATGCCTTATTTCAAAGTATAGTCCGTTTTCTTTAATTCCGCCCGAATGACCAACACTAGCTATTTGTTCATTTTGAAAAACGTCTTCTCCCTTTTGCTTGAACAGTGACTCATTGTGAGCATAAAGGCTCATATAACCATGGCCGTGATCGATAATTAATAATAATCCATAGCCACGCAGCCAATCACTGAAAACAACTTTACCAGGATAAATGGCGCTGACTGTAGCACCTTCCTGGGCAAAAAAGGTAAGCCCCTGGTTCTTCTTTTCTATGGAGCGGCGATCAACACTTACCGGCAAGGGAAGCTTGTGGCGCATCTGATAAAAGGGTCTTATCTGTTGCTGGATGCTTTGTTGGGCCAGGGTTTTTAATAACTGCGTTAAATTATCTTTATTTTTTTTATATTCATTTAAGGTTAATTTTTTATTGTTGATATCTTTGTCCAGATTAGCAATCAGTGCGGAATGATATTTCTTCGTTTGAACAAGCTTTTGCTGATGTTTCAGCAATGTGTCATGTAACGTCTGTTGCTTATCAACCTCCATTTGGAGTTGTTGCTGACTGTCTTTTAATTTCTTTTGTGTGAGAGTGATTTCATCCATTAATTGAAGTCTTGATTTGACAAAATATTGATAATAGGTCATCAATCGGCTCAGTCTGGCGGGATCTTTTTGTGATACCAGCCACTTCAAGGGCTGGTATTCCCCCATCTGATAACGGGCTTTAATATGTTTGGCCAGCAATGTTTGTTGGCCTGTTAACTCACCATCCAGTTTATCCGCCTGGTTTTGCAGGCTGTGAATGTTTTTTTGATGTTTCTGAATGTTGTTTTGTATACTGCGAAGTTCAAGAATACCTTTGCCAATCTGCTTTTCGGTATCAGACAGTTCTTTATTGAGCAAGGCTTGTCTGTCGCTGGCATGCCGCAGTTTTTTTTGCAATTGCTGAATTTGTTCATTCAGTTTTTTTAGTTTGCTTTCTGTTTCACTTGTTGAGGCATTCTGCCTTGCATGCAGGGGGGGTATAAAAAAAAAGCACAAGCCCAAGCTGAGGATCATGAATTTTTGTAAGATGCGGCTGCGAATTTGCATATTATTCTTCCAGAAGGACTGTTCCGGTCATTTCAGGCGGCGGTGGGATATTTAATAAACTCAAAATGGTGGGTGCCACATCAATTAAGCTCCCGCTTTCCCTATTGAAATGCCATTGAGGATGCCCGACATACACCAGAGGTACCGGATCACAGGTATGCGCCGTATGGGGTTGATTGGTATTGGCATCAAACATCGCCTCGGCATTGCCATGGTCAGCGGTAATTAATAATTGGCCATTATATTTTTTTAGTGTCTGCCAGACCTTGTGCATACAATCATCCAGGCTTTCAATGGCCTTGACTGCGGCTTCAAACTTACCACTGTGACCGACCATATCGGCATTGGCATAGTTACAAATGATGACATCATAGGCCTGACTTTTAATGGCATCAATCAAGGCCATTGTCAGTTCGGGTGCACTCATTTCGGGTTGTAAATCATACGTGGCGATTTTGGGTGAAGGAACAAGGACTCTGTCTTCATCAGGAAAAACCTGCTCTGTTCCGCCATTGAAAAAGAAAGTCACATGGGCGTATTTTTCCGTTTCAGCGATGCGTAACTGGCTTAAGCCATGATTTGAAACCACTTCTCCCAATGTATTATGCATGGCAATGGGTGGGAAAGCGACGCTTGTATCCAGACCTTTTGAATAGCGCGTCATGCTGATAAAATCACTTAGCTCGGGTTTTATTTCGCGCTCAAAACCCTGAAAATGCTCTTCAATGAAGGCCGCTGTTAATTGTCTTGCTCGGTCAGCACGAAAATTGAAAAAGAATACCGCATCGCCGTCTTCAATGGCTTGGCCTTTATTGATAAGGGTCGGAGGAATGAACTCATCATAAATACCCTGTTGATAAAAAGCGTCCATTGCCTTTTCGGCCGAAGGGTATTGATGTTCGGTTTTTGCCTCGGTTAAAAGTTGATATACCGGCATAATCCTTTCCCAGCGTTTATCTCTATCCATCGCAAAATAACGGCCCGTAAGAGAGCATATTTTTGCCTTTGGTAATCCCTTCATCACTTTATTCAAACGCCGGATACTGGCCAGTGCGCTTTGAGGCGGGGTGTCCCGACCGTCAAGAAAGAGATGCAGACAGACGGCTTCAAAATTTTTTTTCTTACATAATTCCAGAAAGGCAAACAAATGCTTTTCATGACTATGAACGCCTCCAGGGGAGAGCAAGCCCATAATGTGCAGCGACTGATTGTTTTTTTTGAGTCTATCAATGGTTTGATTGAAGAGGGCATTGTCAGCAAAGTCGCCCTCGGTTATGGCCCGATTGATACGTGTGAAATCCTGGGGAATGATCCGTCCCGCACCCAGATGCATATGTCCCACTTCGGAATTGCCCATTTGATTTTCAGGTAGCCCCACACCTTTGCCAGAGGCTTGCAGGAGGATATGCGGCCTGGTCTGCCACCATTTATCCCATTGTGGGGTCTTGGCGCTGTATATGGCATTGTGTTCTGTTTTTTCGTTATATCCCCACCCATCCAGGATCATCAGTACCAGGGAAGAAGATTCCAGCATAAGGGGCTCCAGCATGTCATCATTTATTCATTTTAAAAAATTAATTATATAGATGATTTTGCATGATGTCAGTTCTTGTGTTGATATATGATAAAGGATAGTAAAATAAAACATAAGGACGATGATGTTTAAAAAAATTCTGATAGCAAACAGGGGTGAAATTGCCCTCAGGGTTGTCCGGGCCTGTAAGGAAATGGGCATAGCCGCTGTCACCATTCACAGTGAGATCGATCGCTTTGCCATGCACGTTAAAAGCGCTTCTCACAGTCATTGTTTAAGTAAAGATCCCTTGAAAGCTTATCTGGATGGGCATCGAATCATTGAATGTGCCAAAGCGGCTGGCTGTGAAGCCATTCATCCAGGTTATGGTTTTTTATCTGAAAATGCCGAGTTTGCAGAACAATGTGAGCAGGCAGGGCTTGTTTTTATTGGCCCCTCATCTGCTGCTATCCGTATCATGGGATCCAAGATAGCTTCGAGGGAATTGGTGCAAAAAGCCGGCATTCCGATAATTCCTGGCAGTGAAGGGAATCTGGATACTGTAGAGCAGGCCCTGGAATCTGCGCAAAACCTGGGTTACCCCGTGATGCTGAAAGCCACGTTTGGCGGCGGGGGGCGCGGTATCAGGCTATGTCACAATCCCGAGCAAGTGCAGCAGGGTTTTGACAGAGCGCAATCTGAAGCCGCAAAAGCCTTTGGCGATAACCATATTTATATGGAAAAATTTATCAAAAATCCAAGGCATATTGAAGTTCAGATTCTGGCAGACCACCACGGCAATGCCGTTCATCTTTTTGAGCGGGATTGCTCCATTCAGCGACGCCATCAAAAACTGGTTGAGATTGCGCCGTCTCCTCAGATGGATGAAACGACCCGACAACATTTGTATGCTTATGCCATTCTATTAGTTAAGACAGTGGCTTATACCAATGCCGGAACCGTGGAGTTTATAGTAGATGATGAGCAGAAGATCTATTTTATGGAGATGAACACCCGTTTACAGGTAGAACACCCGGTTACTGAGCAAATTACAGGTATCGATTTGGTGCAGGAACAAATCAGGATTGCCGCTGGTGAAAAATTAAATTTGAGCCAGGATACAATCAAGAAAAGAGGCTTTGCCATTGAATTTCGCATTAATGCGGAAGATCCCCAGAATGATTTTCTACCCAGCTTTGGCCGGGTGACACGTTATTATGCGCCTGGCGGGCCTGGGGTAAGAACCGACAGCGCCATTTATACCGGGTATACCATTCCTCCGGATTATGATTCACTCTGTGCCAAGTTAACGGTATGGGCACTGGATTGGCCTTCCGTTTTGAATCGTGCTCGACGCGCGTTGGAGGAGATGCGTTTGTTTGGCGTAAAGACAACCATTGAATATTATTTGGAAATGTTGAAGTCTGATGAACTGCAGTCGGGGCAGTTGACGACATCCCTGGTTGAAAACCATCCCGAATGGTTGAGTTACTCAAATAAATCTTTACCTCAGCATACAGCCGCGGTTATCGCAGCCGCCCTGGCTTGTATGGATAAAAGATAGCCTTTGATAAACCATGCAGTTTTTTTCCTGTTGACGCGCGGTATAACAATTGATTTTGCGTGAAATATACACAATGCGCGTAGCTTGACTTGCAAGTGCATTGACAAAAGCCAGATGGGTGTGCAATAATTAAACCAATTGATTATTGTTGCGATTTGCAGGGAAAATAAAATGCCCATGATTTATATCCTGGCTGACCCATCTAATAAGGTGGATATAAGCCGATTTGAAGATCATTCGCGTGAGGCGGGTTTTAAACCTGAACAGGTGGTTTTTCTATTTCCTGGAAATAAAAGCCATCATACATCTAAAACAACTTTATTTTCCAACAAGGGCGGCGCAGGACTTGCGCAGGCCGCTGCCAATATAGGCAGAAAAGGTTACCCAACCCTTAGTTTACCGACAACGAATATGGAGCAGTGGGAAATCAGTCAAAATATCAAAGAGACAGTGGATGGCGCGATGGCTGACTTATACCGTGCCGTTGGTGCTGGATTTCAATTAATGCTGCCTGTCAGGAAGCATGAGAATACTACATATTTTGATAAAGGCCTGGAAAACGCAGCAGACAAGGAACTGGAACCCAGTTTTTGGGGCGGGGTGTTACGAGCAGCCAATAAACCCTTGGCTGGTTATTATATTGACCAACTCGATATATTAAACCAGTTTTTTGATTTGTCTGAAGAGGCCAGAGAACAGGATAATGAAAATATTTTTTTCAAATATTATCTTGAAGGCAAACGGATGGCTCTTGAAAACCACTCATGGGTTGCAGCACCTGGCTCTGAACGCGCTTCAAAGGCCAGTGTTGCCGCTGTGGAAAATGAGACGCTCAGTTCTTCTTGCTCAGATGATGAAGACCAACCGTTAACAAAACCTCGCACATCATCTGCACCCGTTTCAAAGGCCAATGTTGGCCCTGTGGCAAGGAATAAGTACAATTCTTCCGACTCTGACTCAGACTTCGACTCACTTCTTTTCTTAGATAACAGGAACGCATCATCAGCAAGCCCTGATACAAGCCATGAAGCCCCAGATGCCGATGATCCATATGACTATGATATCTATAATACCCCAGAGGATGCCCCTGAAATAACTGAAAAAACACACGCTGCTTATCAACGACTTTATGATAAAGTTAACGATCCATTATTAAAAGCACGTGAATTACTGGTTGATTATACCAAGCATAATTCTTTCCTGTTGCGCCTGTTTCATGCTCATTTGGGTCGGCATCATGTCAAGGAAGTCAATGCACTGGTTCATAAAATTGGCACAGAGATTAAAGATGTGGATTCGCTTCTTGAAAAGCTGCGTGAAATTAAGCCGATAAATGCACAGGGCTCATTAGCCAGGCGAATTTATTTTATTGAAAAGAACAATCCAGACGCACATGCAGAGCAAAATACCCCATCACTATAAGAGAAGGGTGCAGCGCTCATATATATGCAATGTCGTCCCGCCTGCGCGGGGACGATAAAATTGCGTAAAATGAGCTGAAAATGTTCTGTTGACACAAGGTCGTCCTTTTTAACCACTGCTGTTTCTTTGTTTATTGCTTATGTGTGAGTTGCACCCATAAGAGAATGGAAACTGGCAAAGCAAGCGCATCAAAGTTTAAAAACAGAACATGGCCACGTAGGGTGGCGCAAAGGAGCGTAGCGACGTGCCCACCACTCGAGTTCTTTTGCCACTATGGTGGGCACGCTGCGCTTTGCGCCACCCTACAGTATTCTTTTTGCCCTGTGGAAACTGGTAAAAATGCGTAAAACCATTTAAAATGAGCGCCAAATTTGTAATAAGATTTTTTTATGTTTAAACAAACCAAATTAAAATTTAATAACAAGGCGCAGACATTGATTCATGGCGCCCAGATGACCACGGTTGAGGCCATAGACAGCTTGAAAATGCGAAAGGCCGAAATCAGTGCTGATAAGGCCGTATGGCTATTAAGACAAAGTTCCAGTTATCTCAATCAGATTGCAGTCAGTTATTATCGTCATGAGTCAACAAAACATCAGGCCGGTTTTGTCCACCAGCGCTTTGGGTTAACCCAAGAGGGCTGGGTTAAAGCACCTTCCCCCAACGCAAATCATTTTGATGAAGCCATGGCTGAGTTTAATCAATCGCTCATCTCAATAAATCCCAAAGAGGATGCAGATAATAAAATGCCGGTATTAAGTGGAAAAGTTGATGAGCTTTTGGCAATACTGGCATCCGATGGATTCAATATTACAGGCTTGATGAAACCTTACTATGGTGCGCCATTTGCTTTTAAAATTACAGATAATAACCCGTCAGCTAACGCCTCAATGAAATTTTGATTGATCCTCTGTTTCATTTTGAATCCGAGCCGTGACCGTCAGGGAGCGGAAAAGTTAGATGACAGCATTAAATATTCGGTTTTTTGTTCAAATACAGGATTGTCGTGCCTATCAATTTATTCTATTACCATTTAACTTTTCCGCTCCCTGACGGTCACGGCTCGGATACTTCGCCCGTAATTTGTTAATTTAAATACAATGCCCTCGACCAGCAAGCAAATGTCTTGGCTACAGCGCATAATTATCAATTAAGCGGATATCATCTATCATCACAGCAGCAAAACGCCTGTTAAATGCCTCTTCAATATATTCAAGCGTTATATCTTCATCTAACAATTCAGCAGCAATTTTCTGACAGCTTTTATTCTGATGAAAAATGCCGGCAAAACGATCAGCTTTTTTTCGTTGCTCAGCATTCAAGCGATTGTTACGAGAACTGCAGGCAAGACCACTGGACTCCCGAACTGTGGGACAGGCAATGATTTCAATGCCCATAAAACAGGCCAGAACCATGTCATGAATCAACAGATATTGCTGATAGTCTTTTTCACCAAAATAAGCCCGCTGCGGCCTGGCAAGATTCAGTAATTTCATCACCACAGTCAACACACCGGAAAAATGGCCTGGGCGAGATTGACCTTCCATCAGCAGGCTCAGCTGATTTTCCTGGACTTGATATCGATAATCATCTGGATAAATTTTTTTATCCTCAGGCAGCAGGCAATATTGAACGCCAAGCGCTTCCAACAAAGCCAAATCCTTTTCCAGAGTACGGGGATAATGTTTGAAGTCTTCCTGGCGATTAAATTGTGTGGGATTAATAAAAATACTGGCCAGGGTGCAATCATTCTCCTTCAAACTGCGGGAAAATAATGAGGCATGCCCTTGATGTAAATTACCCATGGTTGGCACAAAACCCAGTTGTTTTGTAGCAGGCAGTTGGTGACGAAATTGCTGCCATTCAACGATATCATGAAAAATATCCATTAACGCACTCCTCAATAAGCATGTTCAGCACTGGGAAAATGAATGCTTTTAACCTGCTCATCATATTGATTGAGCGCATGAAGCATGAGTTCCCGGGCTTGGGTAAATTGCTTTAGAAATTTAGGCTTGAAGCCGGTCTGGATGCCGAGCATATCGTGCCAGACCAGGACTTGCCCATCGGTATCAGGACCTGCACCGATGCCAATGGTCGGGATAGTGATTTGTTCACTGATCATTTTAGCCAAATGACTGGGAACGCATTCAATGACAACGGCAAAACAACCCGCCTTTTCAAGTTTGCTCGCCTGTTCGATTAACACATTGCTTTGTTCTGCTGATTTACCCTGCACCCGATAGCCGCCTAATTGATGCAGTGATTGAGGGGTCAGCCCGATATGCCCCATCACCGGTACGCCGCTAGCAGTTAAATAGGCTATGGTATCCAGTGTATGGCTATCGCCGCTTTCTATTTTAACGGCCTGAGCACCGGCTTGTAACAGTCGCCGGACGTGATTGACCGTATCAGAGAGGCTGTTTTTATGGCTGAGAAAGGGCAAATCAGCCACCAGAAACTGTTCTTTTAAACCGCGCGCAACGGCTTCTGTATGCAACACCATCATATCCACTGTGGCCATCAAGGTATTAGGATGACCGTGCACCACCATGGCAACCGAATCCCCTACAAGAACACAATCGATTGTTGACGCGGCCAGGATGCAGGCAGAGGGATAATCATAGCAAGTCAGCATGCTGATTTTGCTTTGCTGTTGTTTCATTGTAGTGAAATCTTGAATTTTCATAAAAATCCTCCATTGCAAATCGCTTTAAGAGGATAAGGAACTGCCGGTACCTGTCGCATGGATCAAGTCCTCCTTTATTTGGTTTTTTTGTAAGCAATGAGGGAAAAGAAAAATAATTTACCAAAGCCCTCAAAGCCGGCTAACATTAAAAGAACAAGCATCAAATTGCAAGATCGGTTATGATGCAAAGTTTAATTATTTTCGAGCTGAATATGATATTTACAGATAAATTAGATAAACCAGGCGAACATTCTTTTTTTTTCACAGGTGCTGAGGAACTAAAGATTGAGGCAATATTGACCGTGCCTGAAACAATAAGTCGCCATTCTGTTGCGATTCTTGGTCATCCGCATTCATTGCAAGGCGGCAGCATGAACAACAAAGTAGTCACCACCATGGCCAGAACCTTCAGGGACCTGGGCATTCCTTCAATCAGATTTAATTTCCGAGCGGTTGGCAAGTCCGAGGGTGAATACGATGAGGGTATTGGAGAAAGCAAGGATATGCTGTGTTTGTATGATCTCTGGTTTGATGAGTTCCCAGACAGCCGGTGTATTTTTGGCGGTTTTTCATTTGGCTCTTATGTTGCCTACAGGGCTGCGGCGCAAAGAAAACATGATTTATTGATCAGTGTTGCCCCGCCGGTGCATCATTATAATTACCGTGAATACTCGCCCCAGCCGTCCCCCTGGCTGATTATTCAAGGCGATGAAGATGAGGTTGTGCCCGAAGAACTGGTGTCTAATTTTGCCAGAGAAGTGACACCAGAGCCTATCGTTCTCCATTTCAAACAAGCTGACCATTTTTTTCATGGTAAAATCGTGCAACTAAAGAAAAGATTGACTGAATTCATGCAAGAGCAATCCGGGTTACTATGAGCATTTTGACAGCCTACGAACAAGCCATACAAAAAGGGGATATAGAAGATAATCCGGAACAACGCTGTGTTTTGCAACATTTGCAGCGGCTGGCTTCAGAACTTGGCAAATCCAAATCCTGGCTGTCTCGAATTCGCAAAACGCAGCTCAAAGGCATTTATTTGTATGGACCCGTAGGTATTGGCAAAACCTATTTAATAGATTTGTTTTATCAGTCGCTGAACTATCGCTACAAGGCACGTTATCATTTTCATCATTTCATGCAGCAGGTGGATGCTCAGTTAAGGCGTCTGCAAGGCGAAAAAAATCCCTTGCAAAAAATTGCTGCAAACTTTGCCAAATCAACACGGCTTTTATGTTTCGATGAATTTATGGTTCATGATGTCGCCCATGCCATGATCCTTGCCGATTTATTAAAGGCGCTTATGGCAAACGGGGTGGTGCTGGTAATGACCTCAAATATTGCCCCCGATAACTTGTACCTTAACGGCGTCCAGCGTGCCCGTTTTTTACCGGTGATTGATTTAATCAAAAAAAACTGTGACGTTTTGCACATGGAAAACAAAAAAGATTACCGGCTGGGAAGAGAGCCTCAGTTTGAGGCCTGGCTCTATCCTTTGAATTCAGCAACCGAACAAAAACTGGCCCGGCAATTTGAAGCCCTTGCCGAAAACGTTAAAGAGCAGGGCACGCTGAAAGTTCAGCATCGCACGATTCCCTATGTCAAATGTTCGGATAAAGCCGTATGGTTTGATTTTTCTGTCATTTGTAATTTGCCGCGCAGCCAACTGGATTATCTGGAAATCGCCTCTCGTTTTGATGCGGTGTTTATTGCAGGCGTTCCGAGGTTAGGAGAAAATGACACCGTGGCTGTTATTTTATTGGTTCAACTGATTGATGTGCTGTATGACCGCGGCATTCGTCTGCTTGTTTCTGCAGAGGTGCCGGTGGAAAACCTCTATCTTAAGGGTGAAATGAGCAAGGAATTCAAACGAGCGCAAAGCCGTTTACAGGAGATGCAGTCGGCAGATTATCTGCATCGGCATCCACGTCGAGGAGAACAGGCATTCTAAAACAAATCCGGATGCTCAAGTCATGGGAATTCGAGACAAGACATCATTGTGTAAAATTTAGTTCATTCGGTGCTCTGATGATAAAATATTTTTTAAATGAGAATGATTATCATAATCATTTGTGCTAACATATGTACTATTAAAAACAGATGACATAAAAACCATGCAAATAACTGATTTTTTAAAAGGTGACAGGATTCGACTGCTTGATTTCGGTCAAACGTCGGCTGTTTATAAACGACGTCTGTTGTCTCTTGGAGTGACGCGAGGTGTTGAGTTGACGATCATCCGATTTGCGCCTTTAGGCTGTCCTGTTCAAGTTGAAGTGCGTGGAACGTCCCTTACACTTCGTAAGGAAGAAGCGGTTCATTTGATGTGGGAGCGAGCATGACCCGGATTTTATTAGTAGGCAATCCCAACTGCGGAAAGACAACCCTGTTTAATGGATTGACAGGTGATAATCAGCGTGTAGGGAATTGGCCTGGCGTTACTATTGAAAGAAAAACGGGTCATTTTCAAATCAAGC
>JAGXGR010000008.1 GCA_024636645.1 Legionella sp. | reverse complement strand
TGTATAAAGGTATGTCCTGACGGGCGCGGCTCGGTTAGATCGCGGCTACTTCAACTGATTCCTTTTTTATTCTTGATAGGGTTGCTTCTCGGGGCTGGGATAATATCGCTGTGTGCATTTAGCGAGCACGGTCTGTCACCTGGCAAATCAGCTCATAGCCAATGGTTCCAGCAGAACGAGCGACCTCTTCCACGGGGATATTTTCGCCCCAAAGCTCAACTGCATCACCGCGCTTTGCATCGGCAATGTCTGTTAAATCAATAGCCATCATGTCCATGGATATCAAACCTATAACCGGGGCTTTTTTATGATCAACCCAAACGTAAGTATTGCTGCTGATATGCCTGGGATAGCCATCCCCATAACCCACAGGAACAATGCCGACAACAGAAGGCTGGTCACTCTGCCATAGCGAGCCATAACCCACAAAGGAATGCGCCGGATAATGGTGGATAGAGGTAATGGCGGAAATCAACTGCATGACAGGTTTTAATCCCAAGTCCTGGCCTGACTTATCAGGCAACGGAGATACGCCATACAGCATAATGCCAGGACGCACAGCATTGCCAAGCCATGCTGGAAAATTGAAAATCATCGCTGAATTAGCAAGGCTTTGTTCGCTGAACCCTTCCAAAGGTAAATTCTTGAAAGTTTCTATTTGTGACAGATTCTGTGGATGTTCTGTCCTGTCAGCGCAGGCAAAATGGGACATGATACCTATCGAAGGGTTGACCCAAGGGCAATCCTGCAAGGCCTTGAGAACCCCCGCCACCTCGTGGGTCATAAAGCCCAGACGATTCATGCCGGTATTCACCTTTACCCAGACTTTCAAAGGCTTTTCCAGTGGCTTTTCAAGTAACCAATCCAATTGACAGGATTGATGAATGACACAGGAAAAATTGTTATCAGGCAGCAGATGAACTTCTTTTGCCGACATGACACCTTGCATCAAAAGAACTTCGGTTTGACTGTCCAATTGACGGACAGCCAGAGCTTCTTCAAGGCTTGACACCCCGAAACAGTCTACCTTGTCTTTCAAGACAGGAATGACTTCTTTAAAACCGCAACCGTAGGCATTGGCCTTGACCATTGCAATGATTTGCTTTCCCGGGGCCAGTTCTTTTACCCTGTTCAAATTATGCAACAAGGCTTTTTGACTGATAATAATCCGGGTAGGACGGGCCATTGTTAATCCATCCCCTGATACCCATTGAAGGCTAAATCTTCAAATCGGGTGTATTTACCTAGGAAGGCCACACGCACTCTACCAATAGGGCCATTACGCTGCTTGGCCACAATGATTTCGGCAATGCCCTTGTCAGGGCTGTCTTCGTGATACACTTCATCACGATAAATAAAGCAAATTAAATCCGCATCCTGCTCGATAGCGCCTGATTCCCGTAGATCAGACATCACAGGACGCTTGTCCTGCCGCTGCTCAAGGCTCCGGTTTAACTGTGACAAAGCAACCACCGGCACTTCCAGCTCTTTGGCCAGTGACTTCAAACTCCGTGAAATCTCTGAAATCTCAGCTGTACGGCTGTCGGCCTTAAAGCCAGGTACTTTCATCAACTGCAGATAATCGACTACAATCAACCCGAGCTGCCCATGCTCTTTGGCCAGTCGGCGCGCCCTTGCGCGCATTTCCGCAGGGCTTAAAGCCGGGGTATCATCAATAAACAGCGGCGCTTCGGAGAGCATATGTACGGCTGAAGTCACCCGCGGCCAATCATCATCGTCCAGTTTACCGGTTCTGATACGATGCTGATCAATACGCCCGAGAGAAGACATCATCCGCATGGCCAGCGAGTCGGAAGGCATCTCCATGGAAAAAACAAGCACCGGTCGATTTTCTTTAATGGCTGCATTTTCTGCCATATTCATCACCAGGGTGGTTTTACCCATTGACGGCCGTCCTGCGACGATAACCAAATCAGAGGGCTGCAGCCCGGATGTCATTTCATCCAGATCAGACAAGCCTGTTGCAAGCCCGGTAATGGTATCGCCGCTATGATACAGCGCATCAATTCTTTCAACCGCTTTCACCAGAATGGTTTTGATACTTTCAGGCCCGCCATCACCGCCTGTCTGCTCTGCGATAGCAAACACCTTGGTTTCTGCATAATCCAATAATTCAGGAACCTCCCGACCATTAGGATTATAAGCAGAATCGGCAATCTCTCCTGCAACAGCAATCAACTGCCTTTGAACTGACTTTTCCCGGACAATATCAGCATAAGCGGTGACATTGGCAACACTAGGCGTGTTATTGGCCAGTTCAAATAAATACACCTCGCCACCGGCATCATCAAGATCATTAAACGATTTCAGCGCGTCGAGCAGTGTCACTACATCGAAGGGTTGCTCTCTTCGTGATAGTTCAGCTATGGCTCGAAATAAGACCTTATGTTCGCTTCTGTAGAAATCAGCTTCGCATAGTTTGGTGTTAATTTTGTCCCAAACCTGATTATCAAGCATCAAGCCACCGAGAATGGATTGCTCTGCTTCTACGGAATGAGGAGGACGCTTGAGGGGATCAATGGCTTGTTTTTTCGTTTGTAGTTCGAACATATTTTCTGCATCAATAAGTGTTTGTCATCGTATTGTAATACTCTGGAAAAAAAAAGACACAGTTTCCTGTGTCTTTTATCTCTTGAATCGCTTTTATCTTTGTCTATGCCAGACCTGCGTGCGACCAAATAAAGACGCACCAACGTAACCCCGAACATGCAGCTTATTGCCTTTTTCGGTTAATTTGGCTTTATAAATTTTACCGGTTTTAGGATCCAGGATTTTCCCACCGCTCCAAGTATTTTCACCCGTTTTTTTCAGGCCCCAGAGAAATTGCAACCCCTCGATTTTTTTATTCTTGAAGTGTCCAGGGCATTTGCCACAGATGCCTGTATCGCCAGGCTGTTTGAAAACATTTACAATCCGCCCGCTCAATTGATTACCAGAGACACTCACCTGAACAACTGCTCTTTTTTTGCCTGTTTTATCATCGATAGTTACCCATCTCCCTTGGGGTGAAGCCAAAGCAGAAGGCAAATAAAGTACAGTAAACAATACAACCATCACTTTCCATAATCTCATCAACTTTCTCCGTTAGTTATACTCTAAAAAATCATAAGGGAAGTCTTGTCCGTTTGCAAATAAATTTATTTTTAAAAAAAATTTGCCTGCGTTTATTATGGATTATTATCCATCACAATGGCGTAAAAAACTCCCTGATATCTTGATCTGTCAAACTGATAATGCCTGAAACATCTGAAGACAACACCCCCTCTACCAGCTGCCTTTTCTTCTCCTGCATGCCAAGAATCACTTCTTCAACGGTGCCTTCGGTTATCAGCTTATAGACAAATACCGGATTGTCCTGGCCAATGCGGTGACTTCTGTCAGTGGCCTGGTCTTCTACTGCAGGGTTCCACCAGGGATCATAATGAATCACCGTGTCCGCACGTGTCAGATTCAAGCCGGTTCCCCCGGCTTTCAGACTAATCAGAAATATGGGCACGTCTCCTTGTTGAAAACGTTCAACCAGAGCCTGACGGTTTTGAGTTTGTCCTGTTAGTTTTAGATAGCTATATTGTCTTTTCTTTAATTCTTCTTCAATCAATGCCAGCATGGAGGTAAACTGAGAAAAAATCAGCACCCGCCTGTCTTCTTCCATGAGGTTATCCAGCAGCTCCATTAAAGCATCCAGCTTGGCAGAGGAGCCATGGGCCATTTTAGCATCGGGCAAGGAGAGTAATCGGGGATCGCAACAGACTTGTCTTAATTTCAGCAAAGCATCCAACAAAACAATATGGCTTTTATTTAAACCTTGTTTGGCAATAGCCTCCCGTACCTTTTTCTCCATGCTCATACGAATGGCTTCATACAAATCACGCTGAGCGCCGGTGATTTTAATACGGTGTGTCATTTCTGTTTTCGGTGGCAACTCCTTGGCTACCTCGTTTTTATTACGGCGCAGTATAAAGGGTTTAATGCGGTTGGCCAGTAGATGCCTTCTTTCCACATCAGCATGCTTTTCTATGGGTGTTTTAAACCACTGCCTGAATTGTCTGCTATCGCCCAGCAATCCCGGCATCAGAAAATGAAACAGCGACCACAGTTCACCCAAATGATTTTCAAGCGGTGTACCTGTCAGGCATAAACGATGAACGGCAGGAATTTGCTGAATAATCTGCGTCGTTTTGGTTCTGGCATTTTTAATAAATTGCGACTCATCAAGAATCAGATAATAAAATTGATAATCCAGAAAACGGGACTTATCGCGTTGTACCAGACCATAAGTCGAAACGACGATATCATAGGCATCAAAATCATCCTGATACCTGTCGCTGCCATGAAAAACCAACAGTTTTAAATCCGGGGTAAAGCGCTTCGCTTCCGCCTGCCAATTGCCAACCAGACTGGTCGGGGCAATAATGAGACAGGCTTTATTCAGCCTTCCTTGCTCCTTCTCATATTGAAGATGCGCGAGCGTCTGTACCGTTTTACCAAGCCCCATATCATCCGCCAGTACACCGCCAAAATGATTTTGACGCAGAAACTGCAGCCAGTTGAGTCCCTCATGTTGATAATCGCGAAGCGTGGCATTTAATCCTTTCGGTATGGGAATTTCAGGCAGGTAATCTTTATTGGCTAATTGCAACAAGCGCTGACGAAGATCGTCTGCCCCCTGCCATCTTGCAGAAGTAGCGGCCATGGCCTGCTCTGCCTCTTGCATCAACAGCACTTGATAACGGCTGATTTTCAATTGCTGATCATCTTTGCTGATATGTCGCAATCCATATTGCAACAAGAGTCGAATCAAAGGCTTTATCCGGCCTAATTGTATACGAAGCACTTTGGCATGGCCCAAAGGCAGATCAACCAGCTGCGTATCAGGCAATTGATCAAGTACATTGCCACTGCCGTATTGACCAATCAACTCAACCACCAGCGGAACAATACTGACGGTTCTGCCATCGACCACGATGCCCAGTTGATATGAAAAGAAATCATGCCCGCTGTCGTTTAATTCAGAAAACCATTCGATGGCATCTTCGTCAATGATTTCTTCATAAACAGAGCTCTGAAGTTCTATCGTCCAGCCTTTGCTTTTCAGATCCGGAATGATGTCCTGATATAAGCTATCAAGACCGCCGTGTTGTTCAAACGTTTCCAATACAAATTGATGAGAGCTTCCTTTACCGCTGACCCTTCTTTCAAAAGGGGTTAACCGGCGAGAGGGCAGCATTTTATTCAGTTCATCCATCCGGCTTTTCTCAAACGCTTCATCTCTTTGGTATTGGTGGAGAATGCCTTCCTGATAATTCACCACTTGCTCGCTGAGATCATCGGCATTGATTCTGATGCCGGCATAACTGAAACCCGGTTCAATGGTATACAAAATATCGGAAGCGTCCTGCGTTTCAGATTTTCTTGCGCTTGACTTCACTTCTGAAAAATCAATGGCATTAAAAATCAGATAAGGTTCGGGTTTAATCTGATGAACCTGCCTGTTTTCATAACTCAGAGGGCTTGGAAAATCCGCAAAGGTCTGGCTCATTTTTTTGGCCAGGGTCTCTGCCTGATCAAGCGACACGGGAGGCGCTTCCAGCAAATGGTGCAGTTGACGACTGGGATATGGAATATCCAGCTTGCCAAGGCAATGGTTGTCCTTGTCAAGATACCAGGGTTCATCAAGCAGCAGGGGTGTGAGTTTTTGTTCCTGGTATTGTAATTGAATTCTCTGGCGGCCGTTTGGCAATAACTTCCATTTGCATTCCGCACTTAAGGGCTTGCCTGCTTTGATAGGATCAGAAGAATCTTCTTCAAAAAATGCCCGGCCTGTGTTAATGATTTTTTCTAACAAACTACCATTGCGAATGGTAATAGCGTCGAACCATCCCTGCAACTCGGCTCGGTACATTAATTGAGCAACGATATCTTCATCTTCACCTACAAAATGTTGTTTTTTACTGTTTGATAACTGGTTAAATACGATTTTCTTTCCCATGTCGCCTTTTTTTAATATTTTGGACAGGGCCAGACGGACTAACAGCTTGTGTTCATGACCGTCCATACGCAGTTCAATCAAATAAGTTAAGCGATGGCTATGTTGCTGTGTGGGCTTGAGTTTTTCCTGGGCACTAAGGTTTTTTAACCAAATATCAAGTTTTCTATCCAGCTTGCCTGATTCCTGTGGTTTTCTTTTTTGCCTTTCACGCTCATGAAATACAAAAAGACTTGCTGCTGCATGTTTGCAGTTAATTTCAACACGGCAACTGCAGCGCGCCGCTTGCTGCGGCCATATTTTCAAATCCATATGAACATTATAAATTTGGCCTGAACTGCCTTTGACACGGGCTTTTAAAAGCCCATCGCTCAAACGAATGTTAAGTACTTTGCCCTGATCGTAATAATCCCGCCCCTTCAACAAGGTTTTGTTATCAAAAACATCGGGCATGCGAGAAAAGGCTTCTAGTAACATGCGTAGGGGTTTCCCAGATAAAAAGATCGATTATAACTAAAAAGCGGTTTATAAAAAAGCCAGAATATTTTATCCTTCACACTTCATGAACTTTTTTAATTAAATTAGACATATATTATGCATAAACTATCGGTTTTAATGGCTCAATTAAACCCCAAAGTCGGGGCAATGAAAAGCAATGCATCAGCAATCATCGAGATCATTTTGGAACATCAACATGATCATGATCTGATTATTTTTCCGGAACTCGCGGTCTCAGGTTATCCACCCGAAGATTTGCTGCTTCGCGATGATTTTTATCAAGCCGTGCAAGCGGCCCTGGATTCTATTATAAAGACGGTTCGGCACTGCCATGTCATCGTAGGCCACCCGCAACGCGTCAAGCACCAGCATTTTAATGCCGCGTCTATCCTGTCCGAGGGAAAAACCCTTGCGGTTTATCATAAGCAGCATATACCGAATTATGGTATTTTCGATGAAAAGCGTTATTTTAGCGCGGGCGAGGCAAAGCCTTGTACCTTTTCAGTCAATGATTATAAAATTGGATTGTGCATTTGTGAAGACATGTGGCAGCCAGGTCCCGTTGAACAGCTTATTGAAACCGGTGCCAATGTAGCGGTGTGCATTAATGCCTCCCCTTTTGACTATAATAAGTATGATCATCGCGAAGCCCTGTTAAAGCATTATACCCGTCAGGGTCTGGCTATCATTTATGTCAACCAGGTTGGCGGACAGGATGAACTCTTATTTGATGGTCAGTCTTTCGCTATTGATGACCAGGGCACCGTCTGCGCAAGAGCCCCGGCTTTTATCGAAACCACCCAAAGCATCACCCTGCAAAACAGACAGGTTCAAGGGCATGTCACGCCCCTGCAGGCGCCTTATGAATTACTTTACAATGCATTGGTTTGCGGCACACGCGATTATGTGTTGAAAAATAACTTCCCGGGGGTATTGCTGGGCTTATCAGGAGGGATTGATTCTGCACTGACCTTGGCCATTGCCACCGAGGCTGTGGGTGCAGACAGAGTGCATGCCGTCATGATGCCTTCGCGTTATACCGCAGAAATGGGCAAAACGGACGCCTTAAGGCAGTTGCAAACATTGAATGTATCCCATAGCAACCTGTCTATTGAGCCTGCTTTTAACAGCTTATTAGCTACACTGGCACCAGAATTCAAAGATTTACCGGTAGATACAACAGAAGAAAACATTCAGGCAAGAATTCGCGGTATTTTGTTGATGGCCTTATCCAACAAAACCGGTAAAATGGTGCTGACGACTTCCAACAAAAGTGAAACTGCCGTGGGTTATGCCACACTGTATGGTGATATGGCCGGTGGATTTGCTGTCTTAAAAGACGTATTAAAAACCCAGGTTTATGAATTGGCCCGTTATGTGAATCGCGAGGAAGAAATTATACCCGAACGCGTTATCACGCGAGCACCCTCTGCAGAATTGGCCGAAAACCAACGGGATCAGGATAGCCTGCCTGATTATGCCATTCTCGATGATATTATTCGTGGTTTTGTAGAATTGAATCTGAGTGAAGAAGACATTATCAGCCGGGGTCATGAACCCAATACCGTCAGACGGGTCATCAAAATGATCATTCGCAATGAATATAAACGCCGACAATCGGCGCCTGGCATAAAAATAAGCCCGCGTGCCTTCGGTAAGGACTGGCGTTTCCCTATTACCTCAGGGGCCTTTGTGGAGTAACCATATTACGAGCGAGGTATCCGAGCCATCTGACTTTTCCGCTTCCTTACGGTCGCGGCTCGGATGTCCTGCGCTGAGATTGTGCGTCATTAAGCAATTTTTTGTGTTAATTTCCTACATCTTTGGGCCAGAGATCTCATTTTGTGCGTCAGGTTCGAGGGCCGCTGGTTTCTCTTTATGACCGAACAAACGCGCTACAGCAAACTCATTCACATTTAACTTTCCTGGCTTTACGCCCTCTTTCTTCTCAGGCGCAGGCCGTGGATCGGATGCCTCTTTATGAAGACTATTTTCAAGACAGGCTTTTAATTGCGCTTTAAACTCGGAGCGATCCATGGCTTTGGAGGTATCAATTTTTGCCAGCAATTGTTTTAACTCAGGGTAATCTTCTTTTACTATCTCATCCCGTGCTTTAATCCAATCGTTCACTGCCGGATAAGCTGCAATATCAATCTCCTGGCCCTTGCCAAAAGCATCATACCACTCAAGGCGTAAGCTCTCGTCCTTCTTGTACAGAATAAAGGTTGATTCCAGACCGGCTAATTGGTGACTGGCGGGGTTGACCATCAGCTGATATGTGGGTGCGGATTCTGCTCCTTTGAACTTGAAAAAATTATCCAGCCGTTTTATATGGCTTTTAATTTCAGTCTTGGTCAGTACATTGACGCGTCGTAAATGCCTTTCAATTTGTTGTTTATTTTGCTCATCAATGCTATCGACTGTCTCAAGCAACTCAACAAAATCAGGGTATTTTTTTAAATCAATAGGCCGGCATAGTCCATCAGAATCATACCAATCCAAAGCGTAATCATTCTTTGCTTTTTTCAGGACAAAAACCGTGCGCAAATCAGTCATTTCAGAGGCAGGTGGATTAATTAAGACCTTCCTTCCCTCAATAAGAACATCTCTTAATTTGAGACATTCTGATTTCACATCCGCGTTGTTTAAATAACTTGAATCCGAGCTTGAACGGGAAAGCAGTGCTTTCAAATCATCACTGACATCAAGTGCATTTTTTTCGCCCAGCAAATCATACCACAGCAGATGCCATTGCTTTTCTTTCTGATACAAACGGAAAACAGCCTGATCGGGATTTTTCCTGGCATAGTGACTGGCTTCTTGATTTCCTGCAAATAACTTTATCGCACTCAATGTTGCTTCAATGGTTTTATCTGACATTGTTTTCAAGCTGCGCGCTTTGGCTTCGGCCATTTTTTGATCATATTCATACTGATGTACCCATTCTTGCAACTTTAATTTAAAAGGTACGGCCAATTTAGATGCAATGTGGGAATAGAACGCTTTATCACAGGGATCAGGTTCATCATCAATGGCTCCCAGTAAATGAAGAATCAACATCGTATTATAAGAAGTAGATTCCCATGCGCCGTCCGGATTGAGAAATACGTTTGAAAATGCTTTTAATCGTGTTAATACATCGGTGTAATGATTGATATCTCTTTCGGTATTTTTTGTTTCAGATTTTCGAGATCGCCAATAGGTTAATATAGAACTGATAAGCCAGTTATACTCTTCTCCATTGTATTTTATACCTGCCTGCTTCACCGCGCCTTTAATTTTTTCCAGACTTTCCTCCGACTCATTAATGAGTAAGGCGATGATCGAATCAGCTATTTCAGAAAGCATACGTTCTTCAATTTTCAACCGCTTCGTTGCTGGCATAGAAACACTCCTTGTCTGTATATAATCTTTTATATTACTACACTGAAAATTTTATACAAGCGGTGAATCTATTATGCAGCTTGGCTTTATCGTTATGTATTGACTGATTAAAGCCCTTTCAGAATCTTTCCCGTTCTCCCCTGATGAAGAATATCTGTATTTATATCGTGGCCTTCCAACAAATTACTGATTTCGCGTATTTTTTCCGTTCGCGAGTAACCGGTTTTAAAAAAATAGCTGAGAAGGCGGTATTCAAAATGACGCGTTTGCAGTCTGGATAGGTGTTCTTCTAAGGCTTTACGCTGTGTATCACTGAGTCTATTCGGCACGGGCTCGGAAGCTGTAAATTGCTCATCCTGCAGTTCAGACAATCTCTCAGGGGCTTCTGAATGAGAGGGAACAGCAGCAATGGCTTGCTCATCGGCTACGGCCTCGGATGTGGATGAGAGTAAATCCATTTTTTCCAGATAAAACAACATTTCCGAGGTATTGCCAGCTAACGATTGATTTTTAAAAACAAGGCAGGGTTTATCGATTGAATTAACAGGCATATGCAGATAGGCCTTGGTTTGCAGATCCGAAGAAAACAGTTTGTAGTAATTTTTAAATGTTAAAAACCTGGCCGCTTTGACAGGCCAGTGAGTCCATTCATTTTCATCAGGGGGGTTGACATATAAATGAGGCTGATTATCTTCAGTAATTACAAAACAATAGTTAAAATTGTTCTTTGGACAAAAGTAGTAATTCATAGAGGCCATAAAATATCCTTCAGGAAAAGCTTGCTTATGTGTAACATATTTAGGCTCATGATTAAATCATTTTTAATCAACATGAAAACCTTCTTGCAATATCATTGGAAATCGATAACATGTTATGGTTTTGATAATAATAAAAAAGGGATATTATGAGACTTACACTACTTTCAGCTGCATTATTAGCCTCTGGCGTTGCATCAGCAGCAGCGCCGATTGATGGATTGTATGGCGAAGTGTTTGGCGGCTTCACTTATATACCGGACATCGTCAGCAACACGACCTTTGGCGTTCTTAGAGATGGAACGAATTATAGAGAAGGTTATAATGTAGGCGGACGTTTTGGTTACAAAAGTAATCCGCTTCGTTATGAAGCCGAGTTGACCTATCTTCACGCCGATGCAAAACATTTTAATGTCAATAATATACCACAGGTTAATGTCTCCGGTGATGCCACCGCATTGATGGCCATGGCCAATATCTATTATGATTTTCCTGAGATGGTCCCTTGCATAGCACCCTTTGTGGGTGTCGGCCTGGGGTATGCGCATGTTGAAAGCAGACTGTTCAGTGAGGGACCCTTTGGCGCAACTGCATTTAAAGCCTCTGATAATGTTTTTGCCTATCAGGGAACAGCCGGCTTTACTTATAATTTCAATGAATTCTGGGCTGCCAATCTGGCTTACCGCTATGCGGCAACCGAGCAGGCTGATAATCTGGGCAAAGTGTTTCAGGCACATATTGCCAATGCGGGTGTTGTCTATCGTTTTGATGCTGGAAATTATAAATAAGGACAGTCCATGAGACCCATCATACCATTTGGGCTGGCAGGTGTTTTATTTGCCAGCGCAAGCTTTGCAGTCAATCCCATATGCGGCTTTTACGGTGGCTTGCTAGGCGAAGTCAGCTACGCACCCAGTATTGATTTCCAGGCGCTTGTCACTCCTTTTTCCTTGACACCCATTCCGGGTGAGTTAAGTTATAAAATCCTCGGTGGCGGCGGCGGCCAGCTAGGATACCGTATCAGCGATAATTTCAGAGTAGAGGTACAAGGTTTATTCAATAGCAATGACTTCGATGAAATTAAAGTGGGTAATCTGGTTATAGATCGGAACATTGCTGGCGATACCTCAAAGCCTCTGACCATGACAGGCAAAACCAATGTCGTGGCCGGCTTTATTAATGCCTATTATGATATTCTGACCTCGGGTACAGACAGTAGTTTTGCGCCTTATCTTGGTTTGGGTATCGGCTATATCAGCCTGAAAAACAGCGTAACATTTTACCAAAATGGCGTTGCTATCCCTCCAGGGAGCGTCAGTAGCACTGAAAGCGATGCGGGTGCCCAGGGAATCATTGGCTTCAGTTATTTTATGGATGATTTTACCTGGGCCTCGATGGATTATCGCTATATATCTACGAACAACATCAAAGATTTCAATAACAAACGCTATGAGCTTCATACCCTCAATTTCACCATAAATTTTTCTTTTGAAGGCTTCATGAGCTGATCATTTCATCACTTTGCGGCTCTTGCCACAAGGTGATGAACAACACCATTATAATCGGCCCGACAAACAAGCCGAGAATACCCAGTGTTTCCACCCCGCCCAAAATGCCAAACAGCACAGCCAGAAAAGGCAATTTAATGGCACCGCCAATTAATACCGGCTTGACAAAATGATCGGCCACAAACATCACTACCGTTCCCCAGATAAGCACAATAATGGCAGCAATGAGTTGTCCCATGGAAAACATGATCAAAGCCACTATCGCAAATACCAGCGGTACCACAAAAGGAATCATCGCAGCAATAGCCGTAATAAAGCCCACCAGGGTTGGTGCAGGAAAATCAAGCAACAAATAGCATAAACCCATCAAAAACCCTACCCCGATGCCAACAGCAATCGTTCCATTTACCGTTGCGCGCAAGGCTTTAGGCAATCGATCAGCGTATCGAAACCAACGGCGTCCAAGACAATATTCGCCAATATGATTTATCTGCTTAAATAATTTATCACCATCGCGATAAAAGAAAAATAATATCAATAAGGTAAATCCAAACTGAAATCCCCGATGCGCCAGATCCACCCCGATTTGACGGATATAATAACTGGCAGAAGACAGCGATAAATGAATATTGGATAACAGCTGCTTGACCTGGCCAGGTTCGCCGACATTTTCATTCCAGTAACTTGTCAACTCTTGACCAAAAAATGGCAGTTTTTGAAAAAAATCAGGAGCATTTCCTCCCTCACGATTTAATTGCTGCAAGTAGTTGATAAACAATTGCGATTCTTTAATGACCAGATTTACTGCCCAACTGAGAGGTAGCAGCAATAGCAGAGAAAAAAGCAAAGTAAACAAAAAGGCCGACAGGCTATTGTTAGCACCGAAAAGTCTGCACCATTGTCGATAAAGGGGGTAGGTAGCAATGGTGATAATAGCCGCCCAAACCAACGAGGGAATAAAGCGATGAATAATATATAGCGTCAGAACAACAATGCCGATGGTTAACGCTATTCCAATCATTTCTTTATGGCTTTCATTCATCAGGCAAAATTCCAGGCAAGTAACTGCAAAATAATCCAGGCGGGAACCGCCGCCACCATATCATCCATCATGGTGCCAAAGCCGCCACCGACGTTTTGATCAAAATAGCGTATCGGTTGTGGTTTCCAGATATCAAAAAGACGAAACAACAGAAATCCGATGATCATCCATTTAAATCCTGTAGGCGCCATAAACATGGTCAACAGATAACCGGCCACTTCATCCCAGACGATGCCTTTGTAATCATGAACCCCCAAGTCCTTTCCAACCACATTGCTGACCCAAACACCCAGGGCAAAAACCAGGGCAACCAAGGTAAGGTAAATATACCAGGGCAGGCCTGCCATCAGTAAAAAAACGGGCATGGCAGCCAATGTTCCCCAGGTTCCTGGAGCGGTTGTCATCAGTCCACTGCCAAAACCAAAAGCAATGAAATACACCGGATCCTGCCAGACGCGTTGAGATAAATTTATGTAATTCATTGGATTATCCTTCCTTTATTCGATAGTCAAGATCATTTATCACCGGCCCTTTCGTCTCTTTGAGCACATTCGGGCTTCATGTCCTTTGGAATAAAACAATCATAACCTATTTTGGGTATACATCAAAAGTGAGAATAGCCTTTCGCTTTAAAAGCGTGAATTTTGTTATCCGCCGTTTTCAATCTTAATCCACTGTGCTTTTCCATCATGCCGATACAGTAGAACGGTAATTTTTTTTCAGCGCAGCTGTCTTCAAATGGCTGTTTTTTTGCAGCAGGAATCGTAAAACACAATTGATAATCATCCCCGCCGGTTAGAGCCAACTCAAGGGCACCCTCTTTTCCACAATAGTCTTTCACTGCAGGATGAATGGGCACACACGCGGCCTCTATGCAGGCACCCAGCCCGCTGGCTTTACAGATATGCTGTAAATCAGCGCTCAAACCATCAGAAATATCAATGGCTGCCGTGGCATAAGCCCTTAAACATTCAGCATAGGCAACACCTGGCGTCGGATACAACAAGGCGTTCATTAACAGCGTTTCAAAGTCTTTATCCAGGCCTTTTTCATTTAATAACTTAACTGCTAAAGCCGGCGTGCCCAACTCGCCGGTGACGTAAATTAAATCACCGGCCTGTGCACCGCTTCGCTTCACTGCTTCTCCAGCGGGCACAAGACCATGAAGCGTGATGGTAATAGCTAAAGGCCCACAGGTCAGATCGCCACCTATCAAACTGATATTATAGGGAGTTAATGCTTTTTCAAGCCCTTTTGAAAAGCCTTTTAACCAATCCTCATCCGATTCAGGCATGGTCAGTGCAATGCTGGCCCAGCAAGGGATTGCCGCCATCGCCGCGATATCGCTGATATTCACCATGACTGATTTAAAAGCAATGTCTTCGGCAGGCCATTGGGGGAGAAAATGCACTCCTGATACGAGGGTGTCGGTGGTTACTATCAGATGCTGGCCTTCTGGCACCTGAAGACAAGCAGCGTCATCACCACTGCCGATTATTACATCGTCTCTTTCAACGCTTACATTTTTAAAATAATTATCGATAATCTTAAATTCATTCATGGTCGGATTTTATCTCGATAGAACGCACCTGTCTTGCTACCTGATTCAAAACACCGTTCACATAACGATGGCCATCCTGTGATCCAAACGCTTTGGTCAAAGAGATGGATTCATCCAGGATCACTTTATAAGGAATCTCAGGACAATAAAGTAATTCATAACCACCCAGTCTCAAGGTGGTCAGCTCAATAGGATTGAGGGCATTGATATCACGATCAATAAAGGGCTTAAGTTCGTCTTCGATAGCGATCAAATGTTTGGGAACGCCATATAAGAGTTTACAAAAATACTCTGTATCCACCTTTGACATGTCATTCATCACTCGAAACTGGGTTTCGATTTCATAGAGATCAGCCCCTGACATCAGCCATTGATACAACGCTTGTAAGGCTAATCGACGCGCTTTTCTTTTTCCACGAATGTTTTCTTTTTCCACAAATGCCTCACCAAGTAAACTTTTTTGTAACCGCTCATCCCTATCCTGTTACAGTTTGTATTTTGTTAATGAACCGATCAAACCTTTACAATACAAGGTCAATCATCTGTTTTTTTCATTTTATCAATTGTTTCCCTGAAATCGCTGACGTCTTTAAAGCGTTTATACACTGATGCAAAACGTACATAGGCGACATGATCAAGATGATACAATGCCTTCATCACATACTCACCAATGAGCTGGGAATCCACCTCTCGCTCTCCGCTTCGACGGATGGCCTGAGTAATATTAATAATTGCCTTTTCCACATCATCCATGCTAACAGGTCTTTTTTCCAAAGCACGCAGCATACCGGCTCTCAAATTATCAATGCTGAAGGACTCGCGCCGTCCATCCCGCTTAATAACCACAGGCATCAACAGTTCAGCAGTTTCAAAGGTTGTAAAGCGCTCAAGACAAGCCAGGCATTGCCGTCTGCGGCGCACTTGTGCGCCATCAGAAATTAATCGCGAATCTATAACTTTTGTTTCTTCCGCATGACAAAATGGACAATACATAATTTACTACCCATAAACTGGAAATTCTCGACAAAGAAGCGTCACCTGCTCTTTAACCCGTGCTATCGTTGCTTCATCATTCAAAGCATCAAGTACATCAGCAACCCATCCAGACAGCTGTTTCATTTCCGGCGCTTTAAATCCTCGGGTAGTCACAGCTGGTGTACCGAGCCTCAAGCCGCTGGTGACAAAGGGAGAGCGGGGATCGTTTGGAACCGCATTTTTATTCACCGTAATATGTGCACGACCCAGAGCGGCATCGGCTTCTTTACCGGTGATATCTTTATTGATTAAATCAACCAGGATCAAGTGATTGGCCGTGCCACCGGAGACAATGGAATAACCCCGCTCTTTCAGTGTGTCACTCATAACACCGGCATTCACCAGAACCTGTGCCTGATACTCTTTAAATGCAGGCTGCAAGGCTTCAGCAAAGGCCACCGCTTTTGCCGCAATCACATGCATTAAAGGGCCGCCCTGCATGCCTGGGAATACTGCCGAGTTAAGTTTCTTTTCAATCGCTTCATTTGCCCTGGCAAGGATTAAACCGCCACGAGGCCCACGCAGTGTTTTATGCGTGGTCGTTGTCACCACATCAGCATAGGGAATGGGAGAAGGATAGAGATCAGCGGCAACAAGACCTGCCACATGCGCCATGTCTGCCAGTAAATAAGCGCCGACCTTATCAGCAATCTCACGGAATTTTGCCCAATCAAGAATCTGGGAATAGGCTGAAAAACCGGCAATGATCAATTTGGGTTTATGCTCCATCGCTAATTGTTCGACCTGCTGATAATCAATCAAGCCGGTATCGACATCAAGGCCGTATTCTATACCGTTGTATAGCTTGCCTGAAAAATTGACCTTGGATCCATGTGTTAAATGGCCGCCATGAGACAGCGCCATACCCAGTATCGTATCACCAGGACTCAGCAACGCCATCATGACCTCGGCATTTGCCTGTGATCCAGAATGCGGTTGCACATTGGCATAGTCTGCGTTAAATAATTGCTTGGCGCGCTCTATCGCCAGCTCTTCGGCTATATCAACATATTCGCAGCCCCCGTAATAACGCTTGCCAGGGTAGCCTTCGGCATATTTATTCGTTAAAACAGAACCCTGCGCCTCCATCACTCTGGGACTTGCATAGTTTTCAGAAGCAATCAGTTCAATATGATCTTCCTGTCGGCGCTTTTCATCTTCTATTGCCCGCCATAGTTCCTTATCGAACCCTTCAATGGTATACCCTTCATCAAACATATGCTTTTCCCTCTCAAATAGATGTTTACTTGACTATGATGTTATTGATGACTCGTCTTACATTTGAAACACCACCAGCGATGTCACCTGCTTTCCTTTTTATACGCGGGTTATTAACAAAGCCGCTGAGTTGTACCTCATCTTTAAATGTCTTGACCTTGATGGCAAAAGCCTTTGTACCCAGTTGATCCACCAGATTGGCCTTGACCTTAGCCGTGACAGTGGAGCTGTCCAGATACTCACCTGTACTCTCGCTGGTTGGCGATGCAGCACAGGCGATGACAGAAACAGAAAGGACGGCTATAAGCAAATTTCTTATTATTTTCATTTTCAACATCGTTTATCCCTCTTTCAATTTTTACAAAAATAAAAGAGTATCACAGAGATTAAGTTCAGTCATGGCCATGAACATTTTTTTGCACTTCAATTTGCACATCTTCATGTTGAGAAGGCTTTTTCCGAATCACGACTGCCGCACCGGGATTTTCTGGATGGCCGTGGCTGTTTCTTGGCGTCTCAATCCTGACACCTGGCCTAGCTCGTCTCACAGCGGGAGCCGCGGGATGTTGGTGAACGTTTGGAGACACCTCAATCGCTCTTCTGGCAGCTGGTCTATCAAAGCGGCTTCTGTTTTCAGCGTAGCGTTGGACAGGTTCTCTGTCATATGTGCTGCGGCTTCTGCTCTGATGCTCATGATGGTTATTACGCTCAAGCTGAACGCGCGGTGGTGCAGGATCGTAAAAATCACTGTCCATCTCGCAGGAGACCAGTAAGGGCAATAGAGATAAAGTGACAATAAGGTATTTCATAAAAGCATCCTCATAAAAACGGAAAAAAGTTGCAAGGCTAAGCCTTGCAACTTATCTTAGATAATTATTTAAAGCTAATACGGGCTTTAGCTTGTTTATCAAGGTAGGGAACGATGTTTATCGTGCTGCCTGGTCTTGTGTAATTGGAATAGATTTTGTAGAACGGTGTATAAATATCAACGTACATGCTCTCGTGACAATAGCCGTAATAGTACAAGCTGATATAGTGAGGGGCTTCAAAACTGTATACATTGAAATTCACGTAAGAGCCATCATCAAAAGTACCGTGAACGGTCACGTCATCATAGCTGTCATTGATAATTTCAATTTCACAATATCCGGGAGTCAGCGCTTTTTTGGCAGTTGACTGTGTTGTTTCGTTTGATGCCTTAGGATGCAAGTGCATATTAGCGGCATAAAGGCTTGGCGCCATGACAAAACAACAGACTAGCAGTAAAGATTTAAATTTCATAAATTTCCTCAACACAAAATGGAAGCCACATAGTAACAAAGCCTTGAATTTAGTCAACAGGATTTTTTTATGGTCAGGACGTAGCAGTGTGTACTGCTGTAGGTTGGGCCTTGGCCCAACAATGCAGTAGGTTGGGCCAAGGCCCAACCTACTGCAGATCTATCAAATTTTAATGCGACAGCCGTGGATTAGACACCTAAGACTTATTCAAGTCCTAAAATTTCTATGCTATGCTCATCACTCGATTTTTATCAGCCAGATTCGAGGAACATACCATGAAAAAACGCATGACTATTATGGTGATAGCCTTAATTGTTGTCTTTGGCGGACTCATAGGATATAACCTGCTGAAGGCCGTTATGATCAAGCGTTTTTTTGCAGGTTTTGTCCCGCCTGCGGTGACCGTATCCTCTGTAGAGGCCAAAGAAATCAATTGGCAGCCCAAAATTGAAGCCGTGGGTAATTTTGTGGCCATCAATGGTGTTGATATCACTTCAGAAGTGTCTGGAAATGTGGTCAAAATACATTTCAATTCGGGTGAATATATCAAAAAAGGCCAGCCTTTAATTGACGTAGATGACAGCGTTGAACAAGCCACTTTAAAATTTAACAAGGCGGAATTGACTTTAAAAGAGATCAGTTATAAAAGACAAACCGACTTATATAAAAGAGGGGCAACCCCCAGTTCAAGCGTTGATGAGGCCAAAGCCAATCTGGAGCAGGCCCAGGCCAATGTTGAAAAAACAATGGCCGAAATCAATCAAAAACATATCAAAGCCCCTTTTACAGGACGTCTTGGCATTCGCCAGGTCAATTTAGGGCAATTTATCAATCCTGGGGAAACCACCATTGTCAGTTTGCAATCGCTTGATCCCCTGTATCTTGAATTTTACCTGCCTGAACAAATGTTTAAAAAAATTCACATCGACCAGAACATCAGTTTTTCTGTTGAAGCCTATAAAAATGCGCTTTTTGAAGGGAAAGTAACGGCCATTAACTCCAAAGTTGATCCCAATACACATAATATTCTGGTACAGGCCAAGCTGCCTAACTGTCCGGCTGATGCCTTTAAAAACCATGAAAAATCACCGCTTATTCACTTGGAAAAACAAAACGGCCATACGATGGTCCACTGCGATTCAGAACGCAATAGCGCAAACGATGTAAGCCGATTTACCTTTCTGCCAGGAATGTTTGCATCCATTGATGTCAGTCAACCGGCAATCCCTGACACGGTCGTGCTGCCCTCAACGGCCATTTCCTACAGTCTGTATGGTAATTCTGTTTTTATCATCGAAAAAGACAAGGACGGCAAAAAAGACAAGCAAGGCAAAGATATTCTTAAAGTCCAGCGTATTTTTGTCAGCACAGGTGAACAAAAAGGAAATTATACGGTGATTAAAAAAGGGGTAAAACCCGGTCAGATGGTGGTAAGCTCCGGGGAGCTAAAATTACAAAATGGTACGCGAGTGACTATTAACAATGAAGTACAGCTCAAGGACATTAAAAATCCTGATGAACTGGGCCAGTGAATAAAATAAAAAAACCAGTACCGTTTCCATTGGGTTTTGACCGGTTGCGTCATACAAAATAGATTATTTCCATCCGAGCCGCGCGCGTGAGCAAGCGGAAACTTGATTAAATTTCCGCTTGCTCACGCGCGCGGCTCGGATCAACCGGTCAAAACCCAATGGAAACGGTACTAGTAGCATTCAAACAGTATTAAAACTGTCTCTTATACACAT
>JAGXGR010000122.1 GCA_024636645.1 Legionella sp. | reverse complement strand
CTTCAACTGTTCCGCTTCCTGACGGTCGCGGCTCGGTTAGATCTCGGCTCGGATACTTCGTCCGTAATTTAATTATTTAAATGCAATAACTGTGATAAGCGCTTGATTTATCTGATGTAATTGGGCAAATCATACATCAGCAACTGGGTTGCATCGACCAGCTCGGTCAGCAGCCAGGGAAGGACGAGAAAAAGCACTGTAAACAAAACGATGAGTTTTGGAATAAAAGTCAGTGACATTTCATTGACCTGGGTCGCGGCCTGCATGATAGAAATCAGAATCCCTACCACCAATGTCGGTAAGGTAATGATGCATACTGCGAAGATAATAAGTTTCAGACTGTGATTAAATGCAGTCAGCAGAGTAAGTTGTTCCATGATGATTCCTTATGAAAACTGATCGGATTTGTCATTTGAGTGGGCCAGCCATTGATCAAGTTCAATTTGTTCAATTAATTTATTTTTTTGTTGGTTATTTTCTTGATGGAAACGGTGTAGGGCATTTTCTATGACATCGATTTGATGTGAATTTTGCTTGAGCTCTTCCAACAGGCTTTCTTTTTTGCTTAGAATATTTTTTTGTTCATCTGTTTCACGATGAAGGGTGTTTGAAAGCTGATCAAGGAATGCCTGGTAATTGATAAAATGGCCTGAACTCTTGGGCTGTTGTGAGTAGAGCCTCTCTTCATAATTTTGTATATATTGGCTGAACTTTTCTATGGTTTGTTCTATTTTATCAAGTGACAGATTCATTTGCTTCAATCGAAATTGCAGGGTTTGCTGTTTCACCTCGATGGAACGTTTTAGCAGATTAAGCTGTCGGCTTTTTTTGTTTGGCGGCATGATTCTTCCTGATAAAATGACGATTTAAACAAGGGCATTAAAAAATGCTGCTTAGTTTATCCAGCGTTTCTGGAAAGGACACGCGCTCACTCACCGTCTGTTTCAAAAACTGATTTAAATGATCCTGATGTTTGATTGCTTCATCCAGTAAGGGATCACTGTTCGGTTTATACATGCCCATATTAATCAAATCCTGATTTTGTGTCAGATGAGCAAACAGGCGTTTAAAATGCATGGCCTGATCATGGTGTTCGTTGCTTATCACAGCAGACATGACGCGACTGATAGAGCGATTGATGTCGATCGCCGGATAATGCCCGGCCTCTGCCAGTGCTCTGGAAAGTACAATATGGCCGTCGAGTACAGAGCGCGCATGATCAGCCACCGGATCATTGATGTCGTCCCCTTCGGTCAACACCGTAAAAAATGCAGTGATCGAGCCCTGGCTGTCATTGCCATGCCCGCAACGTTCAATCAATTGCGATAGTTTAGAAAAAACCGAAGGCGAATAGCCTTTGGTGGACGGCGGCTCGCCCAGCAATAAATACATTTGTCTTAAGGCTTGGGCATAGCGGGTTAAAGAATCAATAATTAAAAGCACATCCATGCCCTGATCGCGAAAATACTCGGCAATAGTGACGGCCGATAAGACGCCATTTGTTCGTTCTAAAGGCGAGGAGTCAATGGGCGCTGTGACAATGACCGTTTTTTTCAGATGCGCCTCGCCAATATTTTCTTCAATAAATTCCTTGACCTCTCGTCCCCTTTCACCAATCAGCCCGACAATGATAACCTTGGCTTCACAAAAGCGTGTCATCATGCCAAGCAAAATGCTTTTACCGACACCGCTGCCTGCAAAAATCCCCAGACGTTGTCCTGTACCGACCGTCAGCAAGCCATTGATTGCTTTGATGCCCACATCCAAAGGCTTGGTTATTCGTTTGCGTTCGATTGGGTTGATAGAAGGGCTGGACAGCGGATATTTCTGGCGGGTGTTGAGGGGGCCTTTTTTATCGATGGGAAGGCAAAAGCCATTGATGACTCGCCCCATCAGCGCCTCGCCCACCGGCACATGAAACTTTTTTTCCACATAGCGGATTGGCGCGCCCGGTAATATGCCATAAGGCTCTTCAAAGGTCATTAAGTAGGTCGAATCATTAGAAAAACCAATCACCTCGGCGAGCATCAATACCTCGTCTTGTGAGGATAAGATCTGACAAATGCTGCCAATGGATACCCTAAGCCCCTGCGCTTCCAATAAAACGCCGGATATTTTGCTGACAGTTCCTGTCATCACCGTATTGCAGGTAGACTCAATGCCCTGTTCCAATTGCTCAAAATAGGCTTTTAAACGCATGATGACAAACCAAAATATTGACTAATCCGCTGCTCAAGGATGGCCACGATATCTCCCGTGGGGGTGCTGATTTTATAATCGCCACAATGAAGCGTGGGGTCTTGTTGAAAGCTGAGCAAGGGATTATCCAGAATTTCGGCTTCCAGGGTTTGATAATCGGCCGGTGAAAGCAGGATTTTACAGTGTTGCTGTGCTCCGAGCTCTTTAATGCTCGCCTCGAGCATGAGACTGAAGGCCTTTTTATCTTCGACCAGTTCTTTTTTGATAATTTGAAAGATAATTTTTTTTATACAGCTCACCATTTGCTGTAACAATGAAGCGTCTACTTCTTTGAGCGCTGTGTTTAGCCTGGTCTGAAGATCGCCAATGATTTGTAATTTATCTTGCAGTTCATTTTTTAAATCCAGGATCTCTTGTTCAACAACCAAAGGCGCTGACTTTGCTGCCGCTTCCTCACTTGCCTCGCCCATTGCATCATGGCGGTCAACGGAGGACGGGGTGCTCCTGTTCTCCTCCTGCGTTAAAGGAGGAAAGGTCCATACCTTGAATGCCTCGGATGCTTTTTCTATGACAATATCTTCGTTTGTCATCGCTTGCCTCTATGTGTTGACTGCTTGTTTTTTCTGGTGGGAGGGGATAGATAACTTATCTTCTAAAGCAAGGGCTTTGGTTTTTTCTATGATACTTTTTTGAGCGCCGATAATGTCTTCAATTTTCACAGGGCCCATGGACTCCAAATCCTCTTGCAGTAAATCAACGGATTTGCTGGACATGCATTTGAAGAGCTGATTTTTCAGTTCTTCATCGGCCCCTTTAAGTGCCAGCACCAATTGTTCGTTAGGTATTTCCTTGAGTAAGATTTGCAGGCTTTTACTATCCAGCTCGGCCAGTTTTTCAAAAGGAAACAGTTTATCCTGCAGCTTTTCCGAGAGTGCTTTATTTTCCAGGCCGATATAACGGATGATCTCGGTTTCTGTCTGCGCGTCCAGTCGGGAAATAATATCTGCCGCGCCCTTAAGGGTATCAGGAACTAGAATTTTAAATCGGCTGAGTTGCGTAAATTGCTGTTCCAGATAATCGGACAAGGTTTCCATGGCCATTTGTGATAAAGGCGACAGCCGCGTCAGCCGCTTGATAATATCGTTTTTGCTATCCTGGGGCAAAAGCCCCAGAACTTCTGCGGCCTTATCACTGTCAAGGCAGGCAATGGCGACCGTTACAATCTGGGGATGCTCGTTTTTTAAGGCTTCAATGATAAGATGCAAGGGCTGCCATTTCAATAATTCGATGCCGTTCATCTGGTTGATAAGACTGCTGTCTGCCATCAGTGATCCGGCTTTATCATTTCCAATGGCTGACACCAGCGTGCTTCGTATATAATTTTGTGATGATAAGTTTAACCCGGAAAGCATCTTGGTTTCTTTGAAAAAAGCATTGACCGCCTTGATGATATCCTCTTCGGATACCTCTTCCATGTTATTCATGATTTCTATGATGGCTTCAACGTCTTTATAGTTTAAGATTTTCAAGACTTCAGCCGCACAGGCCTCCCCCATTCCAAGCAATATGATGGCTGCATTTTTTAAAGTAGACATATTATTTTGCTATCCATTTTTTAATGATCCCAGCGACTTTGTTAGGTTCTTTGGCAACCAGTTCTCTTATGATATTTATTTGCTCATCTTTTAAGGCCATCATTTCCGGACTGATGGTCGTGTTATCACCGCTGAAAATGCTCTGAGGGATAGCGGTTTGTTTTTGTTTTGGATTAAAATCAGCCGCGAATTTACGGTACATCATGAAAATAAATATAAATCCTGCCAGCATCCCTGAAACACGTTTCACCCATTCCCAAAACCAGGGCTCTTCCCAAAGCGGTCTTTGCTTTGGAATGTCAATATTTTCTGCCTGGAAAACACTGTTAATGACGGTTACCTGATCCCCGCGCTCCTTATCAAAACCGATGGTTGATTTGACCAGTTCCGTTAATTTTGCCAGTTTTTCCTTGGATAAGGGTTTTGTTACGGTTTTGTTGGCGTCTTTATCAAAGACATGTTCATCATCTACAACAACGGCAACCGAAAAGCCTTTGACTTTGGGACTGCCATTTTTGACATAGCGCATGGACTTGGTAATTTCATAATTTTTAATGCTTTCCGAGCGGCTTTGGCCGCTGCTGGCATTGGGCTGATTTCCAGCGCCATTGGTTGGCGGGGTATTGGCTAAAGCACCAGGCACAGCCCCCGCTGTGCTGGCATTATTGTTTTCTGTGATGCTTTGTTCACTGCGCAGAATTTTTCCTTCGGGATCATACTCTTCTTTGGCTTCTTCCTGTTGGGTAAAGTCAAGATTGATATTCACACTGATGGACGTATTATCAGAGCCGATAATCGGTGTTATCAAATGGTGTATTTTCTTTTCATAATAGTTTTGCAGGTTGTTTTGATAATCCAGGTGTTCACGGTTTAAAAAGGAATCCGACTTCATAGCGGCGCTGAGATCATGCCCGTATTGATTGGTGATCATCACCCGAGTCGGGTCAAGTTCTGGCACGCTGGCGGCTATCAATTGAATAATGGCACGGATTTTTTCTTTATTGCTTTCATAGCCTGGCGTCAGATTGACAATGACCGAGGCGGAAGGCTTGCTTTTTTCATCGGCAAAAATATTATGCTGAGGAATGGCCAAATGCACTTTAGCCGCATTAACACCTTGTATGTCAGAGATGGTTCGGGCCAAATCAGATTCCAAAGCACGAACGTAGCGGGCATTTTCTAAAAATTGACTGCCGCCCATTTTGTTTTGCTCATTGAGGTAGGAAAAATTGAATTCATTGTCTTTTTTAATACCGGCACGCGCCAGGGCCCGTTTGGCTTGCTCCATGTCGGAGGAGGCGACGCTGATGCTATGGTTTGCTTCATTCAGACGATAATTGATGTTGTTTTTTTCAAGTTCCTGAATGGTCTGTTGTAAGTTATGGGTATCAATGTAATAAGGCAAAGGACGGTAGATGGGTTCCTGAATCCATTGATACAGCCCAAAACCGACCGCCACACTGGCCGCTATTCCTCCGAGAAAAAATATGCGCCGTACAATATCAAAACTGAAAATTGATTTTATGGTCTCGGCAGTGCTTTCCAGGTGACTTCCCATCGGTATTTATTCCATTAAATCGGCATATTCATGATTTCTTTATAAGATTCAATAAAATGCTTTCTTATAGTAATTAAGCCTTCAAAGGCGACTTTGGAACGCGCAGATGAGGCGAGAACCTGAGATAAAGAGACGTCGGGATCACCTTTTATGTAAGATGATTTTAATGTCTGGGCATCGTTCTGGGCATTACTGACAGCCGTGAGGCTGTTTTTGACCGTGTTAATAATGCTACTGAAGCCGGTATTCGATGACGCCTCCGTGGGCTTTTTTTCAGTCAGGTGGCCGGCTTGATTAGAAAGGCTTCTGATTTTTGATAAAACCGCTTCAATATCAGCTTTTGCTACGGCTGTTGTCACCATAACTATCCACATCCCTTTGTTTATTATGATTTTTTTAAATTTTGCTCCAGTTGCGGCTTTAGTGCAAGCATTAGTTGAGAGAAAATCAGAAAAAAATTTAAGGAAATGCAAAAATCAAGCAATAACTAGTTATGAACTCATTTTAAAAGATGTTTTATGTGTTTTGGATAAGGTGAGTATCATCTACTAATAATGAAGGGGGTTAACATGGCCTTAACAATAAATACCAATGTGTCTGCGCTGGTTGCGCAGAAAAATATGAACCAGACTCAAAGTAAGCTGTCTACCACTTTGAATCGCTTGTCTTCTGGTTTACGGGTGAATAATGCAAAAGATGATGCGGCAGGTCTGGCCATTGCAGAGGGGATTACGTCTCGTGTGCGTGCTTTAACGCAAGGGGCGAGAAACGGTAATGATGGCATTTCATTGATTCAAACCGCTGAATCAGGCATGAACCAAACGTTGACCATGCTGCAAAGAATGCGCGAACTGGCCTCTCAGGCTTCCACAGGAACCTATGGTGCTTCTGATTTGGCTAACCTTGATCAGGAATTCCAGGTGCTGAAATCTGAAGTTGATCGCATCCAGGCAACGACTGAGTTTAACGGGATTGCTTTATTATCAGGCAACACAGTCGATGTTCAGGTGGGTTCTGGTAATACAGCCAATGACAGATTAACCATTACCACAGCTACCACAGACTCGACAACATTGGCTATTGATCTTAATGATCTGACAAGCCAGGTCAATGCTCAGGCAGCACTGGATTCTTTGGGCACTGCATTAACCACAGTAACCACTGGTCTTGCGCAATTGGGTGCGGCGCATTCAAACATCGAAGCGGCAGTGACTGGTAACGTTGATCGTGTGACACGTCTGGATTCAGCCAAATCACAGATCATGGACACCGACTATGCGTCTGAAAGCTCTAAACTGGCGCAACTGCAAATCATGCAGCAAGCCGGTGCTGCCATGTTATCTCAGGCTAATTCTTCCGGTCAGATAGTCTTGAGTTTGTTGCAATAATTCAGCAAACAAGAGGAGGGATTTTTTTCCTCCTCTTTATTTTGATGATTCATTAGATAACAGATAAGAGGTTTTGACATGGTGAGTGGAATAGGTTCGGGTATTGATGTTCGTGCAATTGTTGATGGTCTTATGGAATATCAATCCAGGGGACTGGACCGTATGAATGAAAAAAAAGGGCTTTATCAATACCAGCAAAAGGCCTACACCGAATTAAAAAACCGGTTTACCGATTTTCATAATAAACTGGAGTCATTTCAATCGATTTTAAATAAAAATCACTACAAGTCGCAAAGTTCCGATGAAAACATCGTCAGTGTAGCGACAACCTCTGATACAGTCGCTAGCGGACAATATCAATTGGATGTCAGCCAACTGGCACAAGCCCATAAAATATCATCGGCTGCAATGACCACCAACAGCGAGGCATTGATGCTAACCGGTGATCTGGTGATAGAGACCAATGGAAAAACACTGACACTTAATCTTTCAGAAACCGATACACTGAGCACCATCAGGGATAATATTAATCATTCCGAGAATAATCCCGGCGTGACCGCCAGTATATTGAAAGTGACGGCAGCCGATGGCTCTGATGAATACAGGCTGCTGTTATCAGCCGATGAGACCGGCGTTGATCATGCCATGACCCTAAGCGGAACAGGCGCTGCAGGCTTAGACCTGACCCATGAACTATCAGCCCCAAGCAATGCAAAATTTACTATGAATGGTTTCCAGATAGAACGCAGCAGCAATAATATCAGTGATGTTCTGGATGGGGTCAGTTTTCATTTAAACGGCCAGACAGGCCAGGCAAACATCACCATCAGCTCTGATATTGAAAACGAAGAAGCGGTGATTTCCGATGGCTTTCAGTCGATTATCGATGCTTATAACGGCGTAATGGATTTGTTATCCCAAAACCAGTCACAGAGCCTGCTTCGCGACAGCACCTATGGTTTAATTCAATTGCATATGAAAAATGCCATCAGTGACCAGTATGGCGATGGAACCGTGAACCGTTTACTGGATATCGGTGTAAAAACCGCGCGTGCTGAGGTCACTACCAATCAGGAAGGCAAGGAATATGCGGTGACCGGCAAGCTGGACCTCGATAAAGAGACCTTCAGTCAAATGATCAAGAGCAATCTTGACGACGTGCGCTCGCTGTTCAACAGCACAAACGATGGCCTGGTCAAGGCATTGGACAAGACCATTGACGATATTGAAAATCATGCCATCAGCAATCGAGAAAAAATCATCGGCCAGCAAACACGGCAGATTGATAATAGCATATACAAAGAAGAAGCACGCCTTATGGAGGTACGGGAACATCTGATAAATCAATACAAATCAGTAGAAGAAATCATTTCCCGTTATGATGCTATCGGTAATTTTCTTGATCAACAATTATCACTCTATAAGCCGCCCGGAAAAAAATAAGGATGAATAAAAATGAGTTTTATTAATACCTACAAAGACATTAGTGTATCCACTGAAGTGCTGGGTGCCAGTCCCTGGCAGCAAATTCAAATGCTTTTGGATAAATTAAAGGAATGCATTAAACTCTCAGAACAAGCGATGCATGAGGACAATGTCAGCTTGAAATGCCAAAAAATACTTCGTGCGGAGGATATTGTCTGCTATTTACGTGAATGCCTTCAAAACGATGCCGACAAAGTACTGAGCCAAAAGCTGGACGGGATTTATGATCATCTGCAAAAAATATTATTTTTAGCGAATGCAAGAAACGACCCGCAGTATTTGACAGCGGCAGCTGAGATAACCAACAACCTGATACAGTGGTGGACCAATGCAAAATCTTGAGTGCTTGCTGTTAAAGACTGCCGAAAAAGAAGAGGTCGATAAAATAATAACCTACCGGGATCAATTAATAAAACAAGGCTTGGCAGAGGATAATATCGCCCTGCTTGAAGCCATCTCTGCCATTGATAAACAAAACATGAAGTGGCTACAGCAACAAAAGCAAGGCATACAAAAAGAATTAAGCAATTTGTCAAAAATAAGCCACTATGTGAAAGCCTGATCACATCCTGAAGCTGTTCACCAGACTGGTGATCATTAAAGACCAGCCGTTTAACATGACAAAAAATAAAATTTTAAACGGCAGCGAGATGATCATGGGCGAGAGCATCATCATGCCCATCGACATCAGCACACTGGCTGTCACCAGATCGATTATCAAAAAAGGCAGAAAAATTAAAAAACCAATTTGAAACGCCGTTTTGAGTTCGCTGGTAATAAACGCAGGCAAAATGACATGGAAAGGGTATGCCTCATTCGGATTGATAGTGGTTTTAGACAGTTTAATGAACATGTTCAAATCCGCTTGCCGGGTTTGTTTCAGCATGAACGTCTGCGCTGTTTCTCCGGCGTTTGCCAAGGCTTTCTCTTCATTTATTTTGCCATTAAGGTAGGGCTGAAGGCTGTTGTCATTGATAATGGTAAACACTGGCGTCATGACATAAAAGGTCATGATTAACGCCAGACCGATGAGAATTTGATTGCTGGGCACATTCGGGATCCCCATGGCTTGTCTTAAAATGGAAAAGACAATAATAATTCGCGTAAAAGAGGTCATGGTCATCAGCAAAGCGGGAAGTACCGTTAACATGGTCATAAACAGCAGAATTTTGATGCTGACGCTATAGGTGACCCCGTCTGAGGCAGTACTGCTGGTTATTAACGGGATAGTCGGCGAGTCCGCTGCCACAGACAGTGAAACGCTGGCAAATAGAATAAAAAAAAGAATTCTAATCATGATTTGCCCCATCAGACGTGATCTTTGATTGATGCAAAATATCCATTTGATTGGGCGACATGCCGAGAATCAGTTGCACATCCTCCGTTTCAACGATGGCAATATAGTGCTTTGAGCCTAAGGATAATTGATCAATCAATTTTAGTGATCGCGGTTTTTTGACTTGCAGTGAGGAAAAGCGCTTTAAAATATAGACTACGGCTACGATCAGAGGGATGATAATGCCCAGTGCCATTAGGCTATGAAATAAATCAGTCATTGTTTTTTAAGGCCTCACAATGGATATTTTGATATATAAACTGCCTTTATACCCCTGATTGCCGCCGGCATGAAAACTGTAACTTTCTGCACTCTTCTGTTCATCAGGGGCATGGGTTTCTGAAAGCTTCACCCATTGATTTAACGGCACTACCGTGGTTGTTTCAAAGGCGTTTTGATTGTTTACCTGACTATTGACTTGATCCTGTTCTGAATACGTTCGTTTTATAGATAACCTTATCTTTTGTCCCTGAAGCACTGGCTTGATAAAAAAGCCTTTTTCAGATTGCATCCGCTCATACCCTACACTCGGTCCAAACCAGCCAATACCGCCATATTGCAACACCGGATAGTTACGTGCCGTGGATACGAATGCAGAGGCGCCGCTCATGACCTGAATGGATTGATTGTCTTTTTCGGCTCTGGTACTGCTTGTTGAGTAGACATCGGCTTTAGCATAACCCTCTTTTAGCCAGTTATCAGAATCCTGATGAATAGAGATATGGAAAACAGGTTTCGGTTTATCGAGCTGATGAATAATAGGGCGTATTGTGGTTAAGGTCTCAGCACTGACATTCACCACCAGATTGTTTTCAAAACGGCTGATGCTTTCATTTTTTTTCAGCATCGGTTGCAAGGTTTTAACCAGTAAATCGGGTTTGACATAGTGAATGGGAATGACTTTAGAAACGAAGGGAGCAGCAAAAGCCATTTGACTCAGTAAAACTAAAAAAAACATCCATTTTTTCATGCGCCATCCCCGGAATATCTTAAAAATCAGTAATCTATATTGATTATTTGCAATGCGCAAGGCAGTATGCTGGTTATTTTTATGGATTTTTATTCTGACGCAATATGGATGCTACTTTAGCGGGTCTTTTAAATTACATTGTTCGACATGCCATTTCTTTTTTACTCATAGAGATACGATTGGCATCAACCTTGGGCTTTATCTTTTTTCTTCGTGGGGAATGGGTGCCGAAAAAAATCATGTTTGGTTTTTCCTTCGTTTTGTCCTTGTTTGTTTTGATGACCATGGATCACAGCTTCTTACCCGTTGAAGATCAACTGTCCAGTCAAGTGCTCATGATGATTAGCCAGGGGATTCTGGGTATCATCACTGCACTGATTATTAATTTTTTTCTGGAATATTTTGTAGGTTTCGGTCAAATCGTATCGATGCAGGCCGGCTTGGGTTTTGTGAACTTTTTCGTACCCAAAATTGGCCATATTTCGCCAATGACCCAATTTTTCATGTTATTGTCAACGGCGGTTTTTTTTACGATCAACGGTCATTTGGTGGTGATACACATGATCATTCAATCGATCACCTTGATGCCGCAGTTGCCAACCCGCCTGAATCCTGAAATATTTAAAAAAATCCTCGATTTTTCAGGCATCCTGTTTGAAGGGTCTGTGATGCTTTCGCTTGCGGTGATGTTTTCGGTGATGTTGTCAAACATGACCTTGGCGATATTAACCAAATTTTCCCCGCAGCTTAATCTTTTTTCCATCGGTATCAATATCTCGCTGATCATTTGTTTTTTTATTATTTATATCAGTTTTGATGTGATTGTAGATAATGGAAATGTCCTGTTTAATCAGTTAATTTACTTTGTGGAACAATTGCATTTATGAGTAATGAAGACAGCAGCGAAAAGAAACATAAACCCTCGCAAAGGCGGCTCAATGAGCTTCAAAAAGACGGTAATTTTTTACGTGCCAAAGAATTTTATTCCGGTGCGGCACTGATAGCGGCCTTGCTGCTGTTATTTTCGCTTTCCGGGCAATTTTACCAGACCTTCTCGAATAATTTTTACCTCACCTACTCACGCCTGCATCTGTTAATTTATGAACCAGAGACAGAAAGCAAGCTGTTCAAACAGTTGGCTGAAAATAACCTGTATCAACTGTTCCCGCTATTTTTTGGGATACTGTTGGTTTTTTTTCTTTCGGTATATGTCATGGGCGGCTTGAAATTCTCAAAAAAACTCATGGGGTTTAAAGCGGATCGTATCAGTCCGGCTAAAAATATTAAAAAAATTTTTTCCTTACAGAATCTGGTTGAGGTGCTGAAATCCATATTGAAAATTTTTTTATTTATATCCATTTTGCTGTTTTTTCTGCATTACTATAACCTGGAAATACTCAGTTTAGCGAAAATCAGCGATGCGCAGCCTATTCATCATAGCCTGGACTTGATGGCCCACTATCTGTCTTATCTTGTGTTCGGCATTGCCATCATCGCCTCCATTGACGGGGCGTTCAATTATTATAATTATCACAAAAAAGCCATGATGACAGACAAGGAAATGAAGGACGAAAGCAAGGAAACCGATGGCAATCCGGAGGTCAAGAGAAAGCAACGGCAAAATCAACAGGCCATTGCCATACAAGGCTTGCAGCAAGACATTCCCAAGGCATCTGTAGTGATAACCAACCCCACGCATTACGCCATCGCCCTTCGCTATACAGATGCTGTGGACACGGCGCCGAAGATTATTGCCAAGGGCGCGGATCATATGGCCTTGCATATTCGTACGCTGGCGAAAAAACACGGCATTCCCATATATGAATCACCTGAACTGGCACGAGCGATATACTTTAGCAGCAAGGTAGGAGCGCACATTCATCCCGAGCTTTATATGGCTGTGGCTATTGTTTTATCTTATATTATGCAATTACAGGTCTATCAGTGCGGGCAAGGGGAGAAACCACCGGCCATAGACGATTTGCAAATCCCGGAGGATTTTCGTAAGCGTTATGAAAAAAACAAAGATCGCAATCATTAATGAACAGAGGCGGCCTTATGGCGAAAAAAAATTATTTTTATCAATGGATTGTACTGTTTTTATTAATCTTGACGGTGCACACGGCCTTTGCAAAAGTCGAGGCCTATGGCAAAACTTTATGCAAACAAGAGGGCTATCAATGTAAAAAAATAAAACGCACCGACAGTTGGAGCGGTTTATTTCCCAAGCCCGATGAGCGCGAACTAATCAAGCGAGTTAATCGAACCAATGATTTTCTAAAGGCTGGCATGGTGATTGCCGTGCCTGAAAAACCACTGGACGGTCGATACCTTTATGAATTTTCTCCTTTTCCCTTAAAACTAAAAACAAAACGCGAAAAAATGATCGTCATAGATCAAGCGCAACTCGCCTGGGCCGCGTACAACGATGCCGGTGAATTATTACGCTGGGGACCGGTATCCGCTGGTGCCTCCCGATGTTTTGAGTCAAGTGCCGGTTGCCAAACGCCCGCCGGCCGCTATTACATCACTCGAAAAGGTGGCAAAGACTGCTTTTCACGCAGCTTTCCACAAAGAGCCTCTGGAAAAAATGGCGGCGGTTACATGCCCTATTGCATGTTTTTTCATAAAGGCTATGCATTGCATGGCAGCCACTCGTTACCCGGCTACCACGCCAGCCATGGTTGCGTACGCTTGTTGATGTCGGATGCCAAGTGGTTAAACAGCCATTTTATAGCGGTGAATGGCGCGGAAAAAAAAGGAACAAAAGTCATTATCCTGCCGAAAACACAGCCCTTTTCTGATGATTAAATGCCCCAAATAACCACCGCATTCCCGGATTACGGCTCCGCCTCCATCCGGGCTACAAAGCCGTAGCCCGTAAGGAGCGAAGCGTATTACGGGATCACGATGTCAACCGAAGAATAAATGCCCAAATGACCATCGCATTTCGCTCATTAAAAGAAATAAAATAATTTTTTATCATAGACTTAGAATAAAAACCCAAGAAATGCTATGACTTTTTTTTTTTAAATGGTATAAATAAAATTAGTTTAAAACAGGGATAGTCGATGCTGATCGAAGCGGGTGTCAATGCATTCACTGCATTGATGACAGGCAATGAGGACGAAAAAGAGCTATCGCAACAAAGCGAAGTGGCTTTTGATGACCTTTTGAACGAAATACGCCATGCCAAAGACGAGCCTTTGGATGAGCAACGCGCTAGTGAACAAACACCTGCCGCTTTTTTTCAGTTACTCCCGGTCACGTTGCCTGGGGAGATGCCCCTCGAACCTGTTTCTTTTAATGCATCCTTTTCCGATGCGCCCTCTTTTTTCACTGACACATCCGAAACAATAGACCCTCTCATGGGATTGCAGGATATCAAAGAAACGGCTTACAGGCCGCGTTTTGTGGCTGAGATGTTTCAAACAGAAGCGGTTGTTATACCGTCAACAGGGTGGAGTGATGCAGTTCTCGAGCAAAATTCGGAACAAAAGACAAGCCAAAACCCGGAATTTTACAGCCAGGCAGCAATGCAATCCGTTTCTGAGGAAAACCGGCCGCAGTTACTGTTTTCAATGGCTCAGAGTATAGAAAATCCTGGTGAGAACCCGGATGAGATAAAGGATGACAAGCCGTTTTCAGATCTGTTTAAACAAAATCAAACCCTCACGCCTCACACAGTACAACTATCAAAAGCAGACCTTTTATCCGGCGATAAATCCTTTGATGATTCCAGAGCATTAGAGCCGCAGGATGTATCATCGTCTGAAAAAGACGCCGCATCCTTTGATCAGCTGCTGAAAAGCGAACCAGGCCGAGAGGATACCTTAACCGCCAGCGGCAAACCACAGGCCCCCTTTGCAGAAAGCATGCTACCCTTATCATCATCCAAACCCTTTCAAACACGGCTGCAGAGCACAGAGGCTGCCAAGACGGATTATCAGCCCAACATTGAACCTAAATTTACGGTGGATCAATCCGGTAATAAAGCAAGCCTTCGTATCCATCAGAAAGATATCGGTGAGATTACTGCAAAGATTGAAATGAATCAGCACAGCTCATCTGTGACCCTCATTGCCGAAAATGCTGAAGCAAAACAGATGATTCAAGGGCAATTGTCGCAGCTAAAAGCCATTTTCAATGATTCTAATTTAACCTTGACCCAAGCGAGTGTGGAGGAACAATCCTCACAGCAGGATAACTCACAGCAAGGACAAAGACAGGCAAAGCATCATCAGCCGGGGTTAAAAACCACAGCAACCCATAACCCGGATCAGACACTGAGCACAGCTAGACAACAACAAACATTAATCGATACTTACGTATAGAGGAAGAAGATATGACAGGGATATTGTCATTCAGTCAGGAAGCCAGAGCATTAAGCTTGTGTGAACAAAGGGCATCGCTGATTGCTAAAAACATAGCAAACAGCAATACCGCCGGATACAAGGCACAAGATATGAATTTCCAGGAAGCCATGCAGCAGGCAACGTCCGGATTGAATTTGCAGAGCACTAATGACAAACACCTTTCAATGAGTGCCAGTGCCGGGGCCAACCGTATCTATTATCGGGAGCCAATGCAGCATAAAATGAATGAAAATACGGTGGATGATGAAATTGAACGTAAAAATTTCATAGATAATTCCATGCGATATCAAGCAGGCGTTGGTTTTCTTGAGAGCAGAGCGAATCAGTTAATCAAAGCCTTCAAAGGAGAATAGCATGACGATTTCACATATTTTAAATGTGATGGCAAGCTCTATGTCTGCTGAAAGTCTGCGGATGAATACCATCGCATCCAATCTTGCCAACGCTGAAAGCGTCGCTGGCAGTGAAGCCGATACTTATCATGCAAAACATCCGGTGTTTGCCGAAGTGAAAGAGCAGGTTCATGGCCTGCTTAAAAATGAACAACCTGTCGGTGGCGTGCGTGTGACCGATGTCATAGAAAACAAAGAGCCCTTGAGCTGGCGCTATGATCCGAATAACCCGCTGGCGGATGAGCAAGGACGTATTTATCAGACCGATGTCAATCCAGTGGAAGAAATGGCGGATATGATTTCAGCCTCACGGCAATATCAAGCCGCGGTGGAAGTGATGAATACCAGTAAAAATTTATTGATGCAAACACTTCGCGCGATTAATAATTTATAAAATGAGAGAGTGATGAATATTACAGGGAATATGCCGTCAAATCAGCCAGGCGCCGGCCGCATGGAGCAAAACAAGTTGTCACAGGATAGCTTTATGACCATGCTGTTGACGCAATTGAAAGCACAAGATCCGTTAAAACCTTTTGATGCCAGTACCATGATGCAGCAAATTGCTCAGTTAACCGGTTTAAGCGCCTCACAAAAACTGGCAGACAGCGTGGAGTCGATGAATGCCAACAGCGGCATGTCCCAGGTATTGGCGGCCTCTCAAATCGTAGGTAAAAACGTACAGCTGGCAACAGATACCCTTCATTTGGATGAAAATAAAATTGCGGCCGGTGCTGTGGTTGTCCCCCAGGGGGTAGAGAAAATAGCCGTATCGATTTTTGACAGCGCTGGAAACAAAGTCAGAACCTTAAATCTCGACGCGCCCAGTGAAGGGGTCCTCGATTTCAGCTGGGATGGCCAGGATGAAGATGGAAAAACGCTTGATTCAGGCTACTATTCGATGTCTGCAACCAGCCAGTTGAGCGGCGAAGAGATACGATTACCAACAGCTGCTGTGTATCAGGTCAAAAGCGTGGCTTTGGATAGAACAAACGGCGGGGTTATTCTAAACGTCGATGGGTTGGGTGGTATAGGCATGAATGAAGTCATCAAAATTCTTTAAGGCATAGGCCAGGGAGGCAGCAATGGGTATAGGAAATATAGCAACAAGCGGCATTAAAGCGGCACTGACAAATATGGAGTCTATCAGTAATAATATTGCCAACGTCAATACCTTGGGGTATAAAAAAAATCAGATCAATTTTGCAGACATCTATGCAGGAAATGCCGGCGGCGGTCAGCAGGTAGGTTTGGGAACCCGTGTCCACTCCATACGACAGGACTTTTCAACCGGCCGTTTGGAATCCACTCAAAGCCCTTTGGATTTGTCGCTGGCCAATGACGGGTTTTTTGTGCAGAAAGATTCTGTATCCGGCATGGTTCGTTATACGCGCGCCGGACGCATGAATTTTGATAAAGACGGGTATTTAACCGGATTGAACGGTGTAGTACAAGGCTATCCTGCCAAAAACGGTGTGATTTCCACCACAGGAAATCTGGCCGATTTACAAGTGCCGGTGTCTGCCATCCCAGCCCAGGCCACGGACAAGCTCAATTTTAGAATCAATCTTGATTCCAATGCAACAGTGATTACTGATGCTTTTGATAAGGATAATCCAGATACTTACAATTACCGCACCGATGAAACCATGTATGACAGCCTTGGAAACTCTTATGTGGCCTCCATGTATTATGTAAAAACCGCGGACAATACCTGGACTACCCAAGTGGCTGTCGATGATACGCTGATTGGCTCAGGCAACGTCAGTTTCAACAGCGATGGCTCCATGGCATCGGCGACAGGCTTGTCCGGTCTGAGCTGGACACCGGGGAATGGTGCCGCTACCCCACAGGCTTTTGAAGTTCAACTGACCGGCACAACCCAGTATGCAGGGGATAATAAAGTCTATGATCACAGCCATAGCGGCATGACCTCAGGCAAATTGATTGGTGTATCGATCGACAACGATGGAAAAATTATCGCCTCATACAGCAACGATCTGACACGCGTTGAGGGTCAGATTGCGGTTGCCAAATTCCAATCGACCCAGGGTTTGCTGCAGTCAGATAACATGTCCTGGTTGCCCAGCACCGATTCAGGCCCTGCCATTGTTGGTCCCGATACCAGTCAAAATGCAATTATCGGCAATACCGTTGAGTATTCAAATGTTGATTTAACCGAAGAACTGGTGAAATTAATCGGTGCGCAGCATGATTTTCAAGCCAATGCGCAAGTCCAGCAAACCTATAACCAGGTTATGCAGACGGTTGAGAACTTATAATGGTGGATTCGGCACTTTATACCAATGTAGGCGGCGCCAAGGAATTTTTGCGTAAAACGCATTTGCTCAGTAATAATCTGGCCAATATCAACACCGTGGGTTTCCATGCGGATTTTGGAACCATGGTGAGCAATAAGGTCAATGCGGCCGGCATGCAATCACGCACCATTCCAACCCTTGGTGAAACCTATACCAACCATAAATCCGGTCCTGTCAGTTATACCGGGCGTGAGCTGGATGTAGCCATTGACGGCGAAGGGTTTTTTGCGGTTCAAAATAAAGCAGGTCAAGAGGGGCTTACCCGGGCGGGTAATTTTGATATTACCTCTCAGGGATTGCTGGTGACTCAAAATGGTGATTTGATTTTGGGAGAAGACGGGGTCATTGATATTCCCCCGGCCTCTCAGGTGACCATTTCTCAAAACGGCACAGTGACTGCCAGACTGAAAGGTGAGCCGGAGTCAACGGTTGCAGAAATAGGCCGCATTAAATTGGTGAAACCTTCGGTCACCGATATTGAAAAGGGCGAAGACGGTTTATATTATCCAAAGGCAGGTGCGGATATTGCCTCCTCAAGAGAGGTGGCATTGGTTCCTGAATCACTGGAGGGCAGTAATGTCGATCCGGTCAGTGCCCTGATTGAACTGGTGGACACCTCCAGGCAGTTTGATTTCCAGACCAAATTAATGCATACCATCGAAGAAAATGCCACAAAGGCAAACAGTTTATTGGATTTACAACGTTAAACTGTCATATTGACGCAAGGAGAGAACAATGGATTTAGCCTTATGGTCAGCAAAATCCGGTCTTGAAGCACAGCATAAGAACATCGCTACCATCAGTAATAATCTGGCGAATGCCAGTACCGTGGGCTTTAAAAAAGATCGCCTGGAATTTGCCGATCTTCCTTATCAAGTCATCAAGCAGCCCGGTGCCATGACCACAGATGAAACCAAATCATCCACAGGCCTTATGTTAGGAACAGGGGTTCGCGTTGCTGCCAGTAAAAAAATATTTACTCAGGGTCCTGCCCTTTTGACTGACAATAAACTGGATGTTGCGGTTGAAGGCCGAGGATTTTTCAAGATAGAACTGCCAGAAACGGGTGAATTTGCATACACCAGAACAGGTACTTTTCATAGCAATGAACAAGGGCAGCTGGTACTGCATAATGGTTATGTCGTCCAGCCTGCGGTGACCATTCCTGAAGGCACGCAAAATATTGAAATCAGTGAAAACGGTATCATCAACATCACCTCAAGCGAGGGCACGCCAGAAGAGATTGGTAGACTGGAGCTGGTGGATTTTATCAATCCCTCGGGCTTGCAGCCGCAAGGGGATAATCTCTACAAGGAAACATTGTCCAGCGGTCAGCCCATTGAAGGCAGTCCGCTGCAGGATGGCCTGGGGAAAATCCGACAAGGTCAGCTGGAAGCCTCCAACGTGAATGTGGTGGAAGAAATGGTGAATCTGATTGAAGCGCAGCGCGCCTTTGAAATGACCTCAAAAGTAGTCTCTGCCGTGGATAACATGTATCAGAAACTGGATAGGGAAACATAAGATTGAAGACGTTTATTTTTTTGTTTGTATTATTGCTTAACGGTTGTGCCGAGCCAGTCTATCCGCCGGCGCTGCCTTTAGATATTCCGCCGCCGCCGAAAACAAACGGTACGATTTATCAGCCAGGTTATTCCCTGCATCTGTATGATGATAAGGTCGCCGGCCGTATAGGTGATATTTTGACTGTTAAGCTGGAGGAATCGACCCGTGGCGAATACCGGGCGAAAACAAAAACCGATAAAAAAGCACAATTGAACTACCCGATACCAACATTTTTCGGCCATTCGGTGCCTGAACTTGAAGTGCAAACCGATACCCAGCAGAAGTTTGACGGCAAAGGCGACAGTGATCAAAGTGATCGCTTAACAGGCACCATATCGGTGACGGTCGTAAGCCAGTTAAATAATGGTAATCTGGTGGTACAGGGCGAAAACTGGGTGACGATTAATCAGGGGCAGAAATACATGAAGCTCAGAGGCATTGTCCGGCAAGTGGATATTGAGCCAAATAATGTCATTTCCTCTCAGCGAATTGCGGATGCTCAGATCACCTATGGTGCAGCAGGTCAGGCAGGATATGCTACACGCGGGGGCCTGGTGACTAAATTATTTAATCGTTTTGCTTTGTATTAAGCTGATGGAGTCGTCCTTGATGCACGGCACTTATCAAGGCTACAGAGGCGCAGTTTCAAAAACATGTAGCCTTGATAAGCGTAGCGCATCAAGGACTGAACCGGCAGCGCGGCACGTAGGCGATTTCAGGATTATACCAGGGCGTTGTACGGAAAAAATTTCACATTAGATTAAGGATAATACAATGTCTTTATTTGATATAGCGCTAAGCGGCCTTCGTGCCTCAGAGTATGCGAAACATATCACAGCGAGTAACATTTCAAATGCCAACAACCCCTTTTACACACGTCGGGGCGTTGAGTTTACCGAGTTTGCATTCGGGCAATTCGGCGGCGGGGTAAACATAGGCGATGTGCGGCGCATTGTAGATTCAATGGCTGATCAGCAGTTGCTGGATAAGACCTTTGATATCTCCCAGAAAAAAACATTGTATGAGCGATTAAGCTACCTTGAAACCTTCATCGACAATAAAGACAGCAGTGTCAGCAAATTTATCAATGAATCGCTTAATGCCCTGGACTCTTTAAACGCGACCCCCGGCTCCATTCAGGGCCGCAATCATTATTTAAATCAGTTAGACAATATGGCACATCGTTTTCAGGACGTGGACAAGCGTTTGAAATCAGATATTGGCGTCACTAAAAATGAAATTGGCGCAAGCCTTGACCAGGCGAATCATATATTAGAGAAGCTGTCTGAGTTGAATAAAAAAATAGCCGCAGAAAACGGTCAGCAAGATACCACAAAAATGGCTTTATATGATCAGCGCGACAAATACCTTTCTGAGCTGGGTGGTTTGATAGATTTTGAATATCAAGTCAATGAGCATGGCCAGTTGGATATTCAGCTAAATAACGGTTTATCGCTGTTAGTGGATAACAGGCCGGCAAAATTGACCATGATGCAAGGCAATCCAAAAGACATTGATATCGGCATTGAGACAAAAAATGGTATCACCCGGGTCAATGACTTTTTTTCAAGCGGCTCTATTCGAGGCCTGATGGACTTTCATGCGACCTTGAAGCAATCCGAAATGCAGCTCGATAGAATTGCAATGACCATAGCCCATCAGCTCAATTCGCAAAATCAGTTAGGCGTGGATGCCAACGGTGCGTTGGGGGGACGGATTTTTACAGACATTAATGATCCAGCGCTTGCCGCCAGTCGAGTCACTGCCGAAACATCCAATACAGGCAGTGCTGTGATGAGGACCAATGTCAGTTCACCGGAGCTTCTTAAAGACAGTGAATATGAACTGAGCTTTGATAGTGCGACGCATTATAATCTTGTCCGTAAATCAGATGGTGAGACGGTTGGGAGCGGCGATGTGTTGGGCTTTCCACATCGTATCGATGCAGAGGGCTTCTCTGTTACTATCGATTCAGGCAGTTTTACTGCAGGGGACAGCTATAATATTTCACCGGCTAAAAATGCCGCCAGGCAATTAAACATGGCGATGAATAACGGTGAAAAACTGGCCTTGGGATGGCCTGTTATCACCTCCGCGTCTAAAACCAATCAAGGCGATGGAGACATTCAACTGGAAGCCGTTATAGATACCGCAACCACGGCGTTTTCACAGCCCAAGCAATTAAATCCACCCGTGCGGGTAGAGTTTATCACCAGCACAAGCTATCGGCTGGTGAATGCCAATGACAACAGTATTATTGAAGATAATCTGGCTTATGACCCGACAAACGGCGGTGATGTTTTTCCATCTGCAGGCGGCTATGATCCCGGTTATCGGGTGAAACTCAGTGGGCAAATGAAAGCCGGAGACAGTTTTAATATCAATTATAATGCAGACGGCCTGGGTGATAACCGCAACGGAATGAAACTGGCTGACCTGTACCGTCAGTCTGGTGATTTCCCGGGGTTTTCCAGATTGTACCAGGGCTTTGAGTTCGATATTTCCTCGGCGACAAATGCGGCTTCTGTTAATTTTGAAGCAAGCAATATTTTATTCGAACAGGCACAAATGAGGCGTGATGAGGCATCGAGTGTCAGTTTAATGGAAGAGATGATGAACATGTCTCGCTATCAGGAATTTTACATGGCCAATGCACAAGTAATGGATACCGTCAGCCAGACCATGGATACCCTGTTTGGCTTATTAAGGAGATAATGATGAGATTACCAACACTGTCACAGTTTCGAGTGCAAGCTCAAATGCTGTCTTCTCAATACGAACGGCTTGGTTATTTGCAAACGCAGGCTATCAGTGAGAAAAAGATTCTCCGATCATCAGAAAACCCTTCCCTGGCCGATAACATCAAATCGGTTCAGGACCACATCGGCCGGCTGAAAAGCTTTGATAATAATTTATCGCTTGCTGAAAGCCGGCAAAGTCAAAAAGAAGCGCTTGCCGTGCAGTCCATTAATATGACAAACCGTATTCAGGAACTGCTGATGCGGGCACAAAATGATACCAATAATGAAGATGATCGCCGAGCCATCTCAAAAGAACTGGAGGGCCTGGCATCGCAGTTTTTTGATGCGGCAAACACCTCAGACGCCAATGGCGAATACATATTCAGCGGGTTTAATATTCATAGCCCAGCCTTTCGAAATGAAGGCGGAAAATACATTTATCAAGGCAGTGACAGAACCTCCAAAATTGCTATCGGCCTTGATATTAAAGTTGAATATTCTGATTCGGGATACGATGTGTTTGGCGCAATACCAACGGGTAACGGCAGTTTTACAGTAGCTTCGGACGCGATAAACAATACCGGCTCCGGTGTATTTGCAGGCGGTAAGCTCATTGATCATGCCAGCTATGTTGAGGACGATTATACCCTTAGCATCGTCACCAATAGTTCTGGTAATCTGGCTTATCAGGTGACTGGCGCCAACGGCGGCCAGATCATACCAACACCGCCGGCAAGCGCGCCAGCTGACGCGCCTGATTATATCAGTGGGGAAGATATCATATTTAACGGCATGAGCTTTCAAATGACAGGTTCTCCCGATGAAGGCGATACCTTTTTTGTCAATCCAAGCAAGGACGAAAGTGTTTTTTCTTCACTAAATGCCTTGATACAAACATTAAATGCACCGGCAGACTCTGACAAATCCAAAGCAGATTTGAAGCAAAAACTGGGTGAGCTGCAACAAAATTTCGAACAGGTGGCAACGCAGTTTCGCACCTATCAACAAAAAACAGGGAATCAGGGTACGGTCATTGATAATCAGAAACGATTATCGGAAGATCTGCAGTTAAACGAAGAAATCTTTTTAAGAAATTTATCCAATGTTAATATCGAACAAGTGTTAACCGAGATATCGCAGCAAAATATTGCCTTGCAATTAACACAGAAAATTTATTTGCAAATTCAGGAAACCATGTATCCCATGTTGATGGGCGGTTAGGAGACAGTGTGCGTCGTTTTTTAATTTTAGTGATGGGGCTTATGGTCTCATACGGGCATGCCACGCGTATTAAAGACATTACCTCTTTATCGGGTGTGAGAGACAACCAGTTGATCGGTTATGGTCTGGTGGTGGGCCTTGATGGCACGGGCGATAGGACCGCGCAAGCCCCGTTTACTGACCAGTCTTTCCGTAATATGATCCTTGATTTTGGCATTCGCCTGCCAAAGCAGAAGAACTTTCAGTTACGCAACGTAGCCGCCGTTGCCGTGAGTGCCACCCTGCCGCCCTTTGCAAGAATCGGCCAGAAAATCGATATCACCGTCTCTTCACTGGGTAATGCCAAAAGTTTACGCGGCGGCAGTTTAATATTGGTGCCCTTGAAAGGTGCGGATAATCATATCTATGGCATGGCGCAAGGCAATGTGGTGGTTTCAGGCTTTGGTGCGCAAGGGGCTGATGGGTCGAAGGTGACCGTGAACAGTACCGCTACGGGTAGAATTCCCAACGGGGCCACAGTGGAAGACACCATTTCTGCGCCTTATATCAAAGATAATATGATTATTTTTGAGCTCCACCAACCGGATTTTACAACCTCCCAGCGTATAGCAGATACCATTAATCAAGAAATGGGATATACAGCTGCCCAACCCATGGATGCCGGTGCTGTAGCTGTCAGAATAAAAGACGAATTAAAGAAAGACAATTTTCTGGCTAGAAATTCATTTGTTAATTTGATATCAGGCTTGGAAAATTTACCCGTAAAACCTGCGGGTGCGCCTGCGAAAGTGATTGTAAATTCTCGATCGGGAACCATTGTCGTCGGTCAGGACGTTCGCATATCGTTGGTTGCGGTAGCCCATGGCAATCTGTCAGTCTCTGTTTCCGAGACCCCTTTTGTCAGTCAGCCGAATGCTTTCGCAGACGGTCGCACCGTGAAAGGCACGGACTCCAATGTCAATATAGAACAGGAAAAAAGCCGCGCATTTTTGTTAAAATCAGGCGCTTCTCTTAAAGAGCTGGTGGATGCTATCAATCGTGTGGGGGCCGCCCCCGGTGATTTGGTGTCCATTCTTGAGGCCATTAAACAAGCCGGCGCTTTGCATGCCGAGCTGGAAGTGATTTAGGATGAACAAATGAGCAATGTACATTTTAATGCAAAAAACTATACCGATATTCAGGGCCTGACGGCCTTGAAGGGACAGATGAAAAATAATTCCACGCAGGTGGCCCGGGAAGTGGCGCAGCAGTTTGAAGCCTTGATGGTGCAGATGATGATGAAAAGCATGCGTGCTGCCAACCAGGCTTTTAGTGAAAAAGAAGGCCACAGCGATGCTTTTGAGATGTATCAGGAATTATTTGACAAGCAATTGTCGATGACACCGTCAGGATTAGGGATTGCCAAACAGATAGAAGCGTATTTAACACGCATCAGTCCCTCGGCCAGCACGGAAGAAACAACAGCAAAACCTGCTAAACCCGAACAAAAAACGGCCTCTCAAACGAAACCTGCAACAAATAAAGCCTCTTTATTCGATAGTCCGGTCGATTTTGTTAAAAACCTTTGGTCTTTTGCCAAATCAGCCGCCAATGAGCTGGGTTTACAGCCCGGGGTTTTGTTGGCTCAGGCCGCACTTGAAACGAACTGGGGCAAACAGATTATTTCTCAGGCTGAGAAGGGAAGCAGTTATAATTTATTTAATATTAAAGCTGACCCTTCCTGGAAGAAAGAGCGGGCGGTAGCGAATGCGCTGGAAGACAAGGACGGCGTATTCAAAATGGAAAAATCGTCTTTCCGTAAATACCAGTCCTATGCAGAAAGTTTCCATGATTATGTTGATTTTATTAAAACCAATCCAAGGTATGAACAAGCGCGTGCCAATACACAGGACCCTCGGCAATATCTGCAATCCTTGCAGCAAGCGAACTATGCAACGGATCCGCGTTATTCTGATAAAATTCTCGACATCTTACATTCCAAACATTTTAATGAATTAATACAGACTGCCAAGGCGGAAAACCCGGAGTAAAAAATACCCATCCGTGTTAATTACGCTTAAATTCATTTAAGTTTTTTATGATTTCAGCAATAATAACAGCTGTAGGTTGGGCCTTGGCCCAACAATCCAGTTATTAGATTTGGATTTGTTTAACGAACAATAAGAAGCAAGATCAAATGCCATATTTGGATTTTGATGAGCCGGTTAGATCCAATGCCTCTCTTTTTACAAGAATTTTT
>JAGXGR010000121.1 GCA_024636645.1 Legionella sp. | reverse complement strand
GTCCATTGGATAATCGGCATATTTTTTCACTCAGGCATCACATAGGAAGAGGTCTATAATGAGTACTATTTTTTCACTAACAAATTTAAAAGAAAAAAAAGAAGACGTTCTCGCATCGATCGTGGTTTTTCTGGTGGCCTTGCCCCTTTGTATGGGTATAGCCATTGCCTCTGGCGTACCGCCTGCCTCCGGTTTGATTACAGGTATCATTGGTGGCCTGGTTGTCGGCTTTATTTCAGGATCACCACTTCAAGTCAGCGGCCCTGCGGCGGGTCTAGCCGTAATATGCTGGGAACTGGTGCAAAAATTCGGTATAGAATCCCTTGGGATCATTGTTTTGGTGGCGGGTCTGATGCAGTTAATCGCGGGCGCATCCAAACTGGGGCAGTGGTTCAGGGCGGTGCCTCCCTCTCTCATCCAGGGAATGTTAGCCGGTATTGGGGTATTAATCCTTGCCAGCCAGTTCCATGTCATGCTGGATCATGCTCCTCTAAATTCAGGCGTCAAAAACCTTGCAACGATTCCAGAAGCCATCATAGGCTTGTTTTCAGGCTCTGGAGTGCATCAATTGGCCGCATTCACAGGCATCATCACCATTCTATCGATCATTGCATGGGATAAATTGCCCACAAAATCACTTAAAACCATTCCCGGGCCCTTAATAGGCGTTATTGCCGGCATGGTGTTTGCCGGTTTTTTTGCACCAGACATTCAATTCGTTACAGTCCCTGCCAATCTGATGGATTCTATTCATACCGTAAGCTTTGGTTCAATTATAAATACCATCAATTGGGATATTATAGGGGCAGGCCTTGCGATGGCGTTTATTGCCAGTGCTGAAAGTTTACTCTGTGCGACAGCCGTCGATCAAATGCATACCGGTGTTCGTACCAAATACAATCAGGAATTAACCGCTCAAGGCATTGGTAATATCCTCTGCGGCTTTCTTGGTGCTTTACCGATGACCGGTGTTATCATCCGAAGCAAGGCCAATGTTCAATCAGGGGCAAAAACACGCCTTTCAACTATTCTGCATGGGGGGTGGATATTGATTTTTGTCATGCTGTTACCTTTCGTTATGGAATTGATCCCTATCGCGGCTTTAGCAGGCATTCTGGTTTATACCGGTTATAAGCTGGTGAATGTTACTGCATTTCGTGCGCTTGTCAAACACGGCAAATCCGAGGCTGTTATCTATCTTGCCACCTTGTCATTCATTGTCGCTTCGAATTTGCTGACGGGTGTCATCGTGGGTTTCATATTGTCTTTGCTGAAAACATTGCATTTCCGATCACAGCTGGAAATTCATGTAAGAGAAAATGAAATCACTGAGGTTGAGCTTATTGGGGCCGCGACTTTTCTTGCCTTGCCGAAGCTCGCTAATGCACTGGAAACTATCCCTCTCTCAAAACGCATTAAAATAAATACAGAGCATCTCGACTACATCGATCATGCCTGTTTGAATTTGATTGAAACCGTCAGCAGGAACAGGGAAACGACTGTTGATAAGGCGCGACTGCTACAGTTAACGCAAGCACCAGAACGCGTCAGAGAAAAACTCAATCAAGTCCGGGATAGCGTTTAAACGGTATCTTGTAAATACGTTTTCTAAGGCGTATTTACAAGAACTAATACCCAAGTTTCTTCAAAATGTGAAGTGTATGCTTTTGAAGGAACTTGAACTATATTACTAATGATGAACCATATATCGTTAAGGAAAAAAATGGACGACCTGATTCCATACGAACAAGCGCAGGACGAATTTAAAGCCTGGGAGAAACAATTAAACAAAGCTATTCTGGAAGATAATTCCTGTTTAATGCATACCTATCATTATTATTTTTCCAAAGATGCTGCTTTCCTTCAACAACTTCAGCATTTTGCAAAGACCGTGGCCAATGATTTGGAACCGGCGGTCATGGAAAATAATATCGATTCAAATCTGCCCAGTCTTCAGCATTACAATGCTATTGGAGAAAGAAATGATCGTGTGCTTCATCACCCGTCCTATATCAAAGCCGGTGATATTATTTATGGTTCAGGGCTAATGGCGCATTTACTCAAACCTGGCCAGATGAAAAAAACGCTGGGTTTATTTCTTCTGGCAAGCCATGCAGGAGAAGCCGGGCATAACTGCCCCATTGCCTGCTCTGCAGGCCTTATCCGTGTGCTAAAGCACCATTCTCAATTAAAAGAAACCGATGATTACTTAGAGAAGTTAACCAGACCATCCTTTCGTGAAAACTTCACAGCAGCCCAGTTTCTGACAGAAATACAAGGGGGCTCTGATGTCGGTGCAAATGCCAGCCATGCAATACAGGATGAACAACAGCAATGGCGTATCAGCGGCGAAAAATGGTTTTGCTCTAATGCGAATGCCGAACTGATCTTAATGACTGCACGTTTTAATCAGAGTATCGAGGGCACCAAAGGATTGGGATTATTTTTAGTACCCGCACAAATAGCTGACGGACAACCGAATCACTATAAAATACGCCGTCTAAAACAAAAAATTGGTACGCGCTCCATGGCCACTGCCGAAATCGGTTTTGAAGGGGCTTTGGCTTATCCTATGGGGCCTGTAGAAGAAGGCATTCATCTGGTCATGGAAAATGTATTGCATCTCTCCAGGCTGTTTAATGCCTTTTCTGTCTTGGGGATGGCAAGGCGTGCTTATCAGATTGCCTATTATTATGCCTTAAACCGCTCATCTTTTGAACATAAGATAATCACCTACCCGTTGGTAAAAGAAACACTGGCTGAAATAAAGTCTGAGAACCTTGCCATGCTGGCCTCTGTTTTCCATGTGGTGCAATTGCAGGATGAAATGGATTGTTTAGCGGCTAAAAAACAAAACAAGGAAAAAAAGCTGTTACTGAGAACATTAGCCAATTTAAATAAATACTTTACCGCAAAACGCAGCGTTGAAAATATTCATCATTGCATTGATATTCTCGCAGGCAACGGCACCATAGAGACTTTTTCTTCCCTGCCGCGCTTACTTAGAGATTGTCTCGTCTGTGAAAACTGGGAGGGAACGCATTTTGTTTTATGGATGCAAACCTTAAGAGATATTAACAAATTTCAAGTGGATGAGGTGTTTCTAAGCCATCTTACAGCGCTTTTTGATAAAATCAGTGAGACGAACGAGAATAAATCATTGTTCAAGGATAAGATCAACGAACTGTCCGATAAGTTGAAAGCCTTGAAAACATCAGACCATCAACAACAAACACTGATGATAAGAGACATCGTTGAGTGCATGGCGGTTTTATTATCAGCCGTTTGCTTAACCCTCGAAACCGAAACAAGGCATCCGTCGGCGGCAAAAAAAGCGGCTGTAAGCCTTTTTATCAGCAAGTATTGGCATAAGGACAAACAAATCAATACCATCTATTTTGAAACCCTGGATACCGTGCTTCAAATCAGCGATTGAAAAGCCGCATTATTTTTTATCATTAACAGGCTTTTTATAATAAAAAGCCATAACCAGCAAGATAAGATAAATAATACCCGCAATCGAGCAAAATAAAGCAAACATCAGGTTATTATCAATATATAAAAAATTTGCCAATTCAATGCCTAAACCCAGTTCCAACATGATAATCATCGTCATCAAAGCGGATGCAGTGCCTTTGGCTACGGGCGTTGAGAAAAGAATCAAGCGCTGCAGCGGGCCGCTTGCGATGCCCAAAGCAAAAAAATAACCGATTAATCCTGGCATTAGCCAAACAAAGGATGAGTTTATAAGCCAAGGTAAAAGAGAGATTACCAGTAAACTGACAATGGCAATAAAAGAGCCAAGCCATAATATTTTGCGGATTTCAAGCTGACTGGTCAGATAATGCAAAAGCCAGTTGCCCATGATAGTGGCGCCAAAGATAGGGATTTGCCATAAGGCATATTGAATGACGGTGAGTTTCGCATCGGTCATCAGCATCACCGGTGCTAAAGCAATCCAGCTCAAACAGGGAACGGATAAAATGCCGATAGCAAATGCCCCAAAAAGATAGGTCCGATTGAACAACAAGCGTTTATAATTGTAAGCAATCACCCGTGGTGAAAGCGAAACCACTTCTATTTCAGTACCGTCTTTTTTAATTTGACCCACAGGCTCCGGCATATAACGCCATAAACCCCATAAGGTCACAAGCGATAACACAGCAATCCCTTCAAAAATCAATCGCCAATTGAAAAAATGAATAATCAAGGCACCTAGCAATGGGCCGATTAAAGGCGCGAGAATGGATACGTTTGCCATGATGGCTATCAACTTCACCGCATCGGTTTCTGCAAAAATTTCCTGCAAGGTGGCATAGCCAATCACCCCAATGAAACACAAGCCCATGCCTTGAAAAAATCGTGCGGTAATAAATTGCTGCATAGAGCCAGACAAAGCAATAAAAATGGTGCAGAAAAAAAACAACGCCACGCCAAACAACATGACAGGGCGTCGACCATAGCGATCAGATAAGGGGCCTAATAACAATTGTAAACTGGCCCCGCCAAGAACATAGGCAGTTAATGAGTTGGCCACCATGGATTCCGGCGCGTTAAAGGATTCAACCACGCGAATCATGCCCGGCATGATCATGTCATTGGCGACATAGGTCAGAAACTCGTAAAACACCAAAAAGACGGCAAAGATTAGCGCTTGTTTACGCGTTATGTTAATAAGTGGTTGTACCATATTCTGAGCGTTATCCTGGTTAAATAAAATAAGAATCCAGTCACATCATACTGTGATTATTGCATATACCCAATAAAAAAAAGAAACCCTCTAAAGCTGCCAAACCAGCCCAAATGAAGCGAGTGGCCCAACCTTGATTAAGACTCTGGCTTATCCAACCAAAGTTGATGTTTTTTATGCCAGTCCTCAATCGATAAAGGCGGGTATTCTTGATACAGCAATGCCGTTTTCTTTTTAGGCAAAGAACACCAGTTAGCCGCAGAAGCCAGCATGATGCAAACAGTTTCTGGCGGTTTAGGTAAAAAACTATCAATAGCCGATGCAAAAGGATGAATAAGCTCCGGCCACTGGGAATCAGAAACCCATAAGCAACTGGCACATATTTTACAAAAGTGCCTGGCCGCTGAACTTGTTTCAGATTTTTCTTTTTTCTCAGGCTCAAGCCGGGCATGATAGATGGAAATAAACGCCTCGCCTTTCACTTTCAAAGTATCGGCAACCGCCATAATATTAATGGCATAACCGCCACCGCCAGCAGTCTTACGACAAATAGAGCAGTAACATTGCATATACGGGTATGGTGAATGACTTTCGCACTCAAACTCCGCGGCACGACAATGGCATGATCCTTTTAAATACATTTTAAAGCTCCTTATAACGGCTGACACGTCCTCAAGAAGACTATAAACCTGATATCTCCTGAACCTGCCATCCGAGTTGCAATAATGGCCCACTTTGTTTATAATATAAACACAATCATTCTCTTATAAATAGTCAGATGCCCAGTATCCTTCAAAACCTCATAAAACGAACGCATGCCGAAGATTATAACCCCAAAGGGTTTGCAATGCTGAATTGCGCTTCATTTCTCCGAGACAGTCAACTGGAAGGAGAGGTTCAGGAGCGATCGCTTGCTTATTTTACAAATATTGTTGCAGCCACTAATGATGCTTTTGATAATGGCATAAACGAAGATCAAAAAAAACTTTGCCTGCAAGCCCTGTACAACTTATCTCATTTTCAATCGATCTATAAGCAATGTCTTGAACTTCAAGATGACAACAACAGTACAATAAGCCCTGATCTTTTAATTAAAGCAATTCAACAGCAGTGTGAGCAAACCGGTTTTTGTTATCTTCCTTCCGGTTGGCTGAGTAAGCACGGCAGTCATTATCTCACTCTAAAAATCATGAAAAATTCTGACGACAGCTATGATGTCAGTTTTCTAAATCACGGCGCAGGAATAAACCATCATAACATGCTTGGTGCTTCTGATGGAAAAATCAAATACGATTATCAATCCTCTGTTTATCAATTTGATCTGAACTCGGATTCCGCCAAACTTTTTTTTCATGGCATTCTCGGTTTACGATTAGGTGCTTATTTTGATACTGACAAGAAAGGCGCTTGTGACGAACAGGATTTGTACGGGCTGCTTGCCTTGCATGGACAATATCAACCCAGCGATGCCGATGAAAAACGCATGGTCACTCCCCAACGCTCTGGAACCTGCGCTCTGACCAACACACGAGTCGCCATCAAAGACGCCTTGGTTTGTCATTCCGGGCTTTCCCCGGAAAAGATAAAGCGATATGAATTTTTCAATAAACTGGCTTCTATTGTCCAGGCTTATAAACATTTAATGAGTAGCAATGAAGCGCAAAGCAATGAATCAGAGTTGCAGTTGCTCGAACTGGCCTTAAAAGAATTGTATGTCCGCTTGGAAAAATTACATCCCAAGGGATTAAGCGATGAAGAATTGAAAGACATCAGAGTCTACGCTGATGAAATTCATCATCAAGTCCATTTGTATCAACAGGTCATTTTAGAAACCGTCTGTCAAGAAAAGGCCTATCCTGCCTTCGAAACCAAGTGGCAACCCTCTCTGATGCTAACTGAAACAGAAAAGACAGCGCAGACTGTCAACGAAGATCAAAGGCCGTTAAAAGAAGACATCTTGATTCGTTTTTGCCCAGCCGCAGAAGTCAATGCCTATCTGCAGGAAGGCATTGATTATTTTTCAAAAACCGATGAATCACCACAAACCGCTTATGAATTAATACAATTCATGCATTCTCTTTCACCAACAACTGCCATGAAAGAGGATCCTTATTGGGATGCCGTTCCAGAGGAACATTTAACCGAGATTCTTGATAAACTGGTTAAATTAAATAAAAAAGCCCAATCTATTTGCGATAGTCACAATCTGGTTCTGGCCGTTTTAAGCTATGATATAGCAGCCCAAATCGCAACAAGAATACCTGAGCTGAAGCTGGGATCCGAGTTTTGCTTTGGATTGGATGATACCTTTTCTAATAAAACATTTTTTGAACCTTCGACCTTTCTCAGCCTTTCAAATCTTGCCGGAAATTTTATAAAACGTTCAGAACATAGAGCAGCGATTTTAAATCATACGCTTCTAAATGATAAACTGAATACCAGACGCAATATGCAAAATTACCTGATGTCATTACTGAATGAAGACATTCGGCAACAAATTCTTGATAAACTTGGCAAAACGTCTTTCCAGGGATGGCTTCATTTATTTTTAAGCAACGGTCCAGTTTGCGATCAAGATGCAGCGTCGTCTGATACGTCTAAAAAACCAACTTATTTCATGGACTTTCTGCCAAAGTCACTGGGAGACATGAGAATTTTGTCCAGCCTGGCTCAGGGTGCCCAAACGATCAGGTATTCCTCTAAAAACGCTGAATATTTCCTTAATGAGCATACCTATCAGAAGCAAAAGGCTCTGGCAGAAATTTACTCAGAAACCCCGCCTGAAAAAGCAGGTACAGATACAAAAAAAATCAGAGACATCATTCCATTCAATCAAATACCCCAACGCGTTCAAACCATCAGAGAATTAGCAGAAAATGCCATCTACCAACCAGAACAAACACGTCTGACAGCAACCAGACCTTATTTTTATATGATGGAACAAGATAAGACAGTGCTCCCATGGAGCAACAATTATGACGGTGACTTAACTGTCAGTTCGAAATTATCAGCAACAAATCATGGTCCTAAAATGAAAACCCTTGATGAAACTTTAAAACGCATTCAGCTGGATGCCGGGTTCAGCTTTCAACGCGCCTTGATTTGGCTCGAACAAAATATAAGTGAATTTACCATTAATAGCCTGAACATCAGAGAAAAACTGTTTCAGCAGTTATTTCAATATGGCGCAATCTATAACGCTTTAACTAGCGCACCAGAAGAAACCCATCTGCAAATGAAAAAAACCATGACCCATGGTTATGGTTATTTCCAGAATTTGCTTAAATCAATAGCTGAATCGAAAACGCCATTTTTATTAGATGATTATTTGGATTTTTGCAGCATTGAAACCTTCTACCGTCTCTGGCTGACAGATTTGGGTAAAGCTGAGTTGCTTGATGACAGTTTTCCAAGCTGTCAAACACAACTTCGAGAATTACTTAAGAGTGCCGCCAGGGGGCGTCAATCCACCATTGCACTGTCATTACTGGCAAACTTAAAAACCCTTCACCCTTTATCGTTAGAAGATCAGCAGTATTTATTGGCAGCGCGTTTGGTTTATACGCAACTCCCTGAAAAGGAAACAAAAAAACTAAGCGCTAACCGAGTGGCAATGCAAGCCACTGAAGCCTGGCAACAATTAAAGCCTGAACTCAAGCAAACCCTTGCCATCCTGTCCGCTGCAGAAAGGAACGAATTTATCAAACAAGTTGTTCGCACTGTGGGACTTGAGCAGTTGACTGGTGAACAGGGTACTTGGCTGTATGATGATCTTATGCTTAAAACGGAGGACGGCCATTGGTGTATAGATTTAAACCGTGGTGAACTTATTCTTGAGGGTAAGGTTCTGACAAGCGGCAATCAGGCTCTTGAAAACGCAGGCATGGGAAAAAGAATACTTGAATCTCTTCACATTGACCTCAAGAAACTTCAATTTATATCAATCCCTGCATCGACATCTGTTGAAGGGTGTCAATTTCAAGCCGATACATCAAATGGAGACAGACTCTACTTTTCAAGAACAGATTATAACAACGACATTGATAATATAAAACAGTTCATCCTCATTGAGAACAAGAGCTATTTATGTAGTCTGGTCATGTGTTATGGCTCAGGATATAGCGAGGAGGAAATCGCGCATCTTCTGGAAGACCATGGTTTAATTAATCCTTATCAGTCACATATGGAAAATCAATTTTTTTTAGCGCAAATCGTATGGCATGACGAAAATTCCAGACTTTTGTTTATGGAACATCCAGAAAAGCCTGGAAAAGCGATGATGAGCGACGGCACCGGGGCCTGGTATGCACTGCACAAGACTGACAAGGGATGGAAACGAGAAGGCACCGTGCTGCTCAATGATCTGCAAGACAAAGACAACCCCTTTATTAAAGCGTGGCAGGATTATTTATCCCGTTTTGCCAGCCCTCAAAACATAGAAATTAAAGCTCGTCTGGACATTGAAAGCAGTAATTTGTCCTTGAAAACCCTTCATTTGCCACTCTGGGGGCTGCATTTTTCTTTGAAAAAGAATCGGCTTTACTGTCGCGAACACCCTGGATTCTACCTGAGTCTACGACAAGGTCTAAAAGAATTGAATGGAATGAATTCCGTCATGCTTCTTGATAATGACAAAGGGGAAACCAGATATTTATTATTAAAAACGCCTTTTCATCATGAAGGCACTCCTTTTTATAGCAGAAATCCCCAAGCAGGACATCAGGAAACGCTTGGTGCCCATGCGTGTCATGTTTTGGAAAAAGACAGAGAGGGTCTGTTAAGAGGAAAAACCCCTGAGGTAAATTTTTATCTGGCCATCATTTATGCCTTGCAAGGTGATTACCAAAAGGCCATGAAAAGTCTTGGTGTTTCATACAGCCACCAACCCAATGGACCTGAAATTATAAAAATGATGGAGAAATACGAGTCATGCAAGCCGAATACTCCCAGCGCCTATGCCTTTTATTATCATATGCACCTGCGTTTTTTAGAGCACGATTTCAAATGGACAAAGCATTACAAACCGCTGCAAAAAGAAAAGCAGGACGACCTGGAAAAGGCCGCAATGAAAAATTTAAGCGCTTATATGGAATGCATCAGTGCTGAACGTGAAGGCGTAGATATTATTCCTGAATATTTACATATTTCGCCACAGTATTTCCTTCCAAAAGACACCCAACGCGTTAAACATGCTTTTAACGACCCTGTTTTCAGCGAAACCAATCAGCAATCCATTGAGGACTACAGGCTTCCTCTTCTCTATAAGAAGCAGGAACAGTTGCCTTTTTATCCTCCATTAAAAATAAAAGAAGTTAAGGATCCTGAAAACAGGTATACAGATCATGCTCTGACTTTTCTTCATGTCTATTTTGTCAATCTTTTTGAATTGGCTTTAAGTAAAAAACCAATGGATAGCGAACGATTTAACAGCTATCTCTATCACATCGTCCATACGAAAACTACGCCTGCACTTAAAGCGCACATTGCATTATTACGCTATGTGCATTATCACAAAGATAAATTTGCTGATATAACACATAATGATATAACAGAGACCTTGCTAAACGCGCTTTTATTACGTCTGGGCAACCGTCAGCATTTGCAAAATCCTGAACTTTTTTCCGCTGAAATCAAACCTTATTCCATTAGACAAATAGAAAAAACAAGGCATTGGCTTCATAAAACGAACGAGACAGATTTCTCACTAAGGCACATCCAGCTTGATGAGAGTATAAAACAGCCTTTGAAAGATGTGCTAGATCAATTTTTCGAGACTACAAAAAGCACCGTAGCCATCCAGGAACAAACTGCAAGGCTAAATCTTTCTCCAGAACAAACACTGTCACCCGTTGCAAAAAGAATTATTCAAAATTATCAGCAGGGATTTGAGATAAATCAAAATCGAGAGCAACTGACCTTTCGTCTCAAGGCCGATGCTTTAACACAGATTCCAAACTATTTATCAACGCAAATGACAAGCCATCAACAGCAAATCGATACCTTACAGGAAAGGATCTTAACGCTCGCAAATCAATTGCCGGAAAAGGATCCTCAATTTGAAAATGTATGTGATTTAATCATTGCAGCACGAAAATCTGGTAAACGGCCTCCCATTGACATGGCAGGACTTATTTTTTGTTTGTTGAAAAAAGAGACCAATGATCTCATTCAGAGCAATCCCTTCTTGACTCAGGAGCAGGTCAATACCCTTCTTCAGTTAAGCTGTGAGTATGCTTTACTGACATCAAAGCTTGCTCAATACAAAGAAGCCCTGGATTTAGTTGACGGCTATGCCGAGCATTCTGACAGCTTGCCTGAGTGGGTTGAACAGTTACTTGGTGAAACGCTGGCAAAAAAACGCAATTATTCACCCAAAGACTATCCTGAATTATTAGTCTATGAGTATGCAACAGGGCATCTGTTGCGCGAAGGTCAGGCTGAAAAAATTATTAAACTGATAGACATCATTGAAAACCCATCTGAAGATCAGGACATTTATCGACAGGCATTGCTTCAGTTTGCGGCAGGCGGTGGAAAAACGGCTGTATTGATTCCCATACTGACGCAGCGTTTTGCTCAAAAAGGGTATTTACCGGTTATCATGAATACCAGTGAACTGTATGCCATCGCAGAACAGGAGATCCCCGAAAGCTTAAAACACAGTTTTAATCAAAACATGGAAGTGGTTGAAAGAGAGCTTGATTTTCAATGGTCTGTAAAAGAATGTAACCAACTTCTTAATGACTTGGAAACCTGGCGTAAACAAAAGAAATGCCTGTTATTAAAATCTGTCACCTGGCACTCCATCCATCTTGCTTATAAAGCTGCACTGGATGAGAATGATGTCGAACTGGCGGCTGCCACTAAAAATATCCTTGATTTTTTCGCGGCCCAGACCGTCAAACTGGAAGATGAGGGTCATTTAATCAGCGATCCTTTACAAGAGTGCATCCGTACAGATGCTCCAACCCAGGCTTTTCATGTTGAACAAACCGATTTAATGCTGGATTTTTATCATTATCTCATGGGAGAAGTTGAAGGCTGTGAAAAACTGGTTGAATTATCCGGAATAAAAGATCAAAGCAAAAAATCTGTCTCAGCATCAGAGTTAAAAGCGATTCAACATCTGCTTGCAGAAAAACTTTGTCTACGTGTGGGATTCAGTCATCTGAAGAGTGACGAATTGAAAGATTATCTGCTATCGGATAGTAAAGCCCGTCCGAATTGGCTGGATTCATTGCATCAATCACAGCCTCATCTAAGTGATAATATCGTCTTTGCACGGTCATTTATACAAACCCATCTTCCACACATATTAACCCTGCAATACCAACGCGATTATGGAACCTCCATTCATGATGGTGATTTGACTGCAGCCCCGAAACATGATGGACGAGAGGTGTCCAGTCATTTTGCTGATCCTTTGTTAACCTTGGCATTATCCACCCAGATGACCGAACAGCAAGGGGTTCCCAAGGTATACATTAGAAAAATATTTTCTGATTTGAAAGCCAGACATCTGATAGAAGTGAAATCGTCAGCAAAATTAACTGCGGCAGAAATACAAATCATTAAACTTTTACCAGAGAAGTACCAGCATATTGATATTGGCTCTCTCGTTCCCAATCAACTGGCTGATGATATCGATGTTCAATTTTCACCGCCGTTAATAGATCATTTCTTAAAAGTCTATGCTTATCCGCAAATTAAAACGCCTGTAAAACGTTATATCTCAACCCCCGCTGATCTGCAGGCAGGTTTTAAGGCAAGCATCATTTTCACTGCCACACCGGGTTTGCCAGAAACCTATCCTGTGCATTTAAAACCAGAAAATATCCTGTTGTCTCAAGACTTTGAAGCGCAAGTCATCAGTACTTTACTGAGTGAAAGAAATAGCCAGGGCATCATAATAGATGATTTTCACTCTCCCGAAGAATTTTTTGCCAACATCAAAAAGAAAAATCCAGAGCAATTTCTCAAAATGACCGCTTTGATTGATCGCGGCGCTTTATTGTCAAACTTTGATAACCAGAAAATATCACATGCACTCCAAGGCATACTGCAAGATGAGATTGATCGTGCCAATACCTTGTTTTTTGATGGCGATGTCATGAGGCTTGAAAGCAAAAAAACATTAAAACCCGTCGTACTCAAAGGGACAAGAATCATCGAGGCCCTACAAGAACAAGGCTTCAGCCTGGAAGAAGTCATGATTTTTCTGTTTTTAGACTTGGCCCGCACCACTGGAACGGATGTTAAAAGGCCTTACCAGGATCGCGCGGGTCTAACCATAGGCAAGGAACAAACACTGACTGATACCATACAGGCAGCCATGCGTGAAAGGCAATTATTACGTGAAAACAGCCAATCAATCGTATGGATTTTATTTCAAAATCTCTATGAAAAAATCAATCTCGGACATACTGCCTTTGATTTAAACCAGATCTTTTTATGGATGATCCAAAACCAGGCCCGCCATGATGAACATAAAATCCTGATGCGTGCTTATCAAGGTCTGGAACAACTGATGGATAGTTATGCCAGAAGCCAGGTGGCGC
>JAGXGR010000120.1 GCA_024636645.1 Legionella sp. | reverse complement strand
TTTAACTCTACCGCACAAAAATCATCGATAAATAGATCACGGGCAAAAGCCTCATAATCGAAATATCTCATCAAATTGTCCGGCAGTTTTTCGCCATAGCAGTCATCTATAATATGATGAGCAAAATCAACTTCTGAATCATAACAACCGTGATACTGCTCCTCTATCATCACTTTGGCGGCTTCAAGGTCATAATCAGCAATCAATGCCTGGCCAAGTTCCTCATGCTCGGTAATAAATTCAGCATACTCCGTTATAGTACTGATAGACTCAAATTCATGAATCTTAATATTACCGAATCCTTGATAATCATGGATTGCCCAATCACCTGGATCTGAAACTGGGCTGTCTTCAAGCATGGCTTGGATTTCTTCCATAATCGCATCTTCAGATTGATTTGCATCAATCCATTTACCATGCAAGAAGCCGTTATTATAAGATGCCAAACAAGCAACATAAATTTCCGGTTTATCCATTGGGGTTGTTCTCCTTGAAAATAATAATTAGAGAGCAAGCCCCGGATGGGAGCATGCTCCCACACTGGGTTATGATTAAAACGGCACGTGTTCTGAGTCTGCTTGCAACATTTCCCGCATCTGAGCCATATTTCTTTCAGCGGTTTTGTCAGCAGCCTCATCAGCTGGTTTGGATTGACTTAGAAGTTGAATATTATTTACAACAATTCTGAGGCTTTGGCGGGTATTGCCATCACCATCAGTCCATTGGTTGGAGCGAAGTTTACCTTCAACATAAACTTGCGAGCCTTTCTGTAAATACTCAGCAACTTTGGTCAACTTGCCAAACATCACCAGTTGATGCCACTCGACTCTGGTTTTCCATTCCTCATTCTGTTTGAATGATTCATTGGTTGCCAGGGTTGCGGTAACAAAAGACTGACCGTTTTGGCTAATGATGATCTTCGGCTCTGCACCTAGATGGCCTATGAGTTGGATCTTATTCAATGATGCTGTCATTACGTTCTCCTGTTAGTTAGTAAAAAAGGCTGCATAACAGGAAAATCACCGCATAAAGCAGTTGTTTTCTGTTATGCGGGGGTTGAAAAAAAATAAGATTAAACTACAGCAAGGGCAGGCTGGTTTTGATACCTGTTTGAATGAGAAACCAGGAACTCCAGTCTGCACAGGCTAAGTTCGACCTGTTTTCTATCTTCAATAGACAATTGACGATAAAACCCTTGTAGGTCATTAACACATCGGGTTAATTCAAATAGTAAATGATCAATTTGAATTTCTGCAGAATCGAAATGTTGCATCGTATCGCTCCTTTGATAGTAAAGGGAGAGATGCCCAAAAGGGACAAACTCATCCCCATTGGGTTATGCAATATCATCAACCATAAAAGTTGATTTGCCAGATTATTAAAGAATGTATGCATTTAGCAAAACACGGTATAACACCGTGAAAAACTGTCCGTGAGAATCTTGTTTCCATTCAAGATTTTTTTCCCGACTCAACGCTCAGCCACAGGATTAGGGAAAGAAGGTGGCTTATAGTAAGACCTTGACAGGTTTCGCCAGGATTTCGCTGGCTCATCAGTTACTTTCTATATGATTTTATCAGTCACAGATAAGAATTCAACAAGTTGAACTAATTGATATCAAATGATATTGATTGATATTGTTTGTTACTGAGGAAGGTGTAAGTGGATTAAGGGAAAATCTTTCTTTTATATCCATGTACGTAAATGAAATAACTTATCCTGGTCAGATATATATGACATAAATATGCTATCTTTTTAAAAAGGTATTCTGAAAATAATAATCGCACGATATGTTTGAAAAGAATGTATCGTAAAGAACAAAAGGATCGTTCATGGCAATACCAAATTATCAAGTATTCATGCTTCCTATGCTTAAAATCTTAAGGAAACATGAAAAAATTAAGTCTTCTGAATTAATACGCTTAATGGGGGACTGGTTTAACTTATCTGAGAATGAAAAAGAGGAGATGCTCTCCAGTGGCAGAACCACCGTTCTGAGAACCAGGGTACACTGGGCAAAAGTTTACTTGAAACAAGCTGGGTTAGTGAGATATCCGGAGAGAGGATATGTAGCACTAACGCCCAAGGGAAAAGAAGTGCTGGATTCTAATCCAGAGTCGATCAATAACGATTATCTAAAGCAGTTTTCAGAATTTACTGAATTCCTCAATCGTTCTAAAACCAATCAAGAGCAAGAAGATAATTTCAATCAGAGCCAAGAGCCCCCAGAAGAGGTTATGAGTAAGACCTATGAAAGTATGAAAAACCAAACAACAACTGAGTTGCTAGAAGAAATCAAATCTTGCTCCCCCCAATTTTTTGAGCAATTAGTGGTTAAAATTATAGTCAGTATGGGGTATGGCGGCTCTTTAAAAGAAGCTGGCCAAGCCATTGGTAGAGTGGGGGATGAAGGCGTAGATGGTGTCATTAAAGAAGATCGTCTAGGTCTTGATTTAATATATTTGCAAGCAAAATTAAAGCGGGTTGAATCAAATGTTGGCAGGCCTGACGTGCAAAAATTTTATGGGGCTTTACAAGGAAAACGAGCAAAGAAAGGCATATTTATTACTACCACAGATTTTTCGAATGAAGCACGAGATTATGTGAAAAATATTGACAATAAAATAGTGTTGATTTCAGGCCGGGAATTAATTGATTTAATGTGGGAATATAATATAGGTTTGAACGTTACGGCGACTTATGAAGTAAAAGATTTGGATATGGAGTTCTTTGTCGAGGAGTAAAATATTAACGTAACATATCCATCCAGGCTTCAACAATCATTACCATAGCCAAGGTATCAAGCTCGCAGTATTTCAATAGGGCTTTTCTAAGAGCTTCTCGTTCAAATGAGCTCATATGGGTAAATTGTAGTTTTGCATAGGCGATAGTCGCAGCACCGCCTTCTTTAAGATATTCATCATCAAACAATAATTCAATTTTATCGTTGGGGACATCTTTATTGATTGGATCAAGTAAAGCGTAGGGATCGGCAATTTCTCCATTTTGCCTAACAATCCATTGAAATTTTTCAAAGTTCTTGCTGGATATTCCCTCAGATGAACCATAGATTGGCTGGCTGTACTTGTCCTGTAAATATTGGGAACGGCTCAAGACAGCTGGAAATACTTTTTTAATTGAATTTGAACCATTTGTCATTGGGTCATAGTAATAACGTTTGACCAATTCCCATAAATCAATCATACAGCGATCGCCAAGCCATTTTTTCCGGCTATCTTTGGTAGATTTCGTAATCGACATTATGAAATCAACTAGCTCTTTTTTATCGTCTGGTGGCTCAGCCATATCCTTCAATAAGTTTAGGATTTGATTCAGGTATGTATTTTCATGAGAGCTGTATCGGAATATTGTACCATTATCGTTTGCCAGCGCTGTTTTTAATGACCGGACAAACTCAATTGATGGGTCAATACCTGGCTCGGTATTGAGGTATTCGTCAGCATGTTTAACCACTCCATTTTCATCAAGAGTATGATGTGAGAATTGAAAGGCAATACCTTGATATGGGTGTGCACCTTTGCTAAATGGGATGGGTAACATCGCCGTTTCAAAATCAATGAAATGCAGGGGAAATTGCCAGGACTCTATTTCATGGCGAAGCCCTTGTTCATCTATCCAGACAGAGTCGTCATTATTTTTTATTTTCTCAATTTGTTTCCATTGTCGCTCAGATGCGGATATGCCTGGTTTGTCATCTGGAGTGATTGAAAGATCGCTTTCTTCAAAATCCTTTAATTTAATAAGTCCTGCCTGAAAACATTTATCTTTTTTACTGAAGTTCCATAAATCCAAGATCGTCGGATCTTTAAAATCTTGCTCATCATAACCCAGGGCTTGCTGCCAACATTCCTGAAAACCTGAAAGAAGATCAGAGTTATCATGGGCCTGGATTTTGAACTGGCAGGTTTTGCACGCATTTTGGGGAACAGGGAAGACTTTTTCATCTTTGAAATATAACTGGCTGAATTCAAGAAATGCATCTTTAAATGGCCGACCACGGGCATCACATTCAGACCATATTTTATCAGTCAAATGATCAACATTGATTTCTTTTAGAAGTTTAACAGAGAGGTCTTCCTCAGAAAGCGACTCTAAAATTTTTACTCTAAGTTTTCCCGATTCGTCTTTCTCAGGCAGGAACTTTTGATTAAGTCCATCCGTTGGGCAGATGCTTTCTTTATCTACCAACATGAGATAACTTGATATTTGATAAGGCGTGGCTCAAGACCCATTTTTGGAAAGCAACATCAGCAATATAGGGCTTCCACTTACTATTAATAGTACCATCTCTTTTTACAATGCTGTCCAGAGCCTTCTTATCAAAAGATTTTGATTTAACTTCTATTATCTTCAAATGATTTTTATTTTTAACCAGTATATCGGTACGAACGAGGTATTGTTGATATTGAATGGTGGCTTCAAATAAGGTAATAGTATCTTTTTGAAGCAAACGTTTGCTTGCTTCCAGGGCTGTTTCATTATCAATGGTTTCGACTTGTTGACCGTCAGGATAATAACATCGAGCTAGTGCCTCTACTTGATAGCCTCCCTCTGCCAAGGCTTTTAAAAAGGAATCTTCAGCTTGTAGATTGGCATAATGGGGTTTATCAACATAATACAGTTTAGTAGGGCACTCACATGCCAATTTGAACTTGGATTTAGTCATCATCGGGGGCATGGCTTATGCCTCTTCAGTAAAATCATCATTAATCATACCGTTAATTTTTTAGCATGATTAAAGTTTAGCAAAAGGGACTATAGATTGGAGGAATATGGGCAATTAATTGGTCGAGGCAGAATTGAGAACCGCAATCCTTTCGGCTTATCACCATCCTTGGTGGGATTCTCAATTTCTGCTCGTGAATTCATCATAACAAAATAAGATGGTTTTGAAAGAGCGCATTGGCTTAATTTTTTGTAAGATAATTCTTACAGTCAAGTGGATATCATTCCCATTACAGGCGCAGGGCTTCAGTAACTTGGGATTTTTTCGAACCTCATGGTAATATAAAGCACAATTTTGAAGTAACTGAAATATTTATGTCAAACAAGGAAATACTTGTAGAACTTAACATTGAAACGCTTGTATTAGTTGCTGTTTGGGAAAATCCATCTATTTTTCAGGGCTGTATTAAAGTCACTGAGCTACATAAGAATTATGAGACACTCTATTTTTTTAGGTGTCGATCCAACTTCAGTGAACAAAGCGATATCCTGAATAAAGAGTTTTCACCTGGCGACTATGAATTCACACATTTATATAATGAATCAGGCCCAATCCAAATAGATGTTATAGATCCAGTAAAAGAGTATGCGTTGGATATGCTGAAATATGCTCTACACATCACTTTGAGAGAAATGATATCTAGCAAGAAGCTACATTTTAAATCAATTGATGATATAGCAATGCAAGCAATGATTAATAAAATTAAACCAATTTTGAATGAAGAATTTACTCTACCAGATGATGACTACATTGGATTTTCAGTTGCTATGGATTTCTGCCCAAAAGAAGATATGGGTCGCTTGGCGGCATTAGCATTAATAAAAAAATTAGACTGCCAAGTGCGACTCCACTGATCCTGTTATTTTAAAATATTTATTGTGGAAAGTAAGTGATTATGTAAAGTCGGCATAAGTATCCCAATAATTCAAAGCTCATTTCATTTAACAGTTTACATAACAACTTATATAATACTGCTATCAATGAATAACAGTATGTGCGTTTAATGATTGAAACCAGTCAATTAAATTTAAGTAGACCTATCCCAGAAGATTATCAGTTACTCTGTGGACTTTGGAGAAACAAGCGAGTAAGGCAGTTTCTTGGTGGAACAGTAGTCGATGAAGAAATTAATGAAAGACTAATCTCTATACAGAAGCATTGGGATCAATATAATTTTGGATTATTTACCGTACGTGATAAAAATTCTGAAAAAGTTACTGGGATTTGTGGCCTTTATTACTCTGAAAATGATGTCGAGCTTTCATATATGTTTTTTCCCGAGCATTGGGGAAAAGGAATAGCTGCCGAGGCTACATTTGCTTGTGTTTACTATGGTTTTGAAATCTTAAAGCTAGAAGAAATTTTAGCAATAACTCAAGAGGCTAATCAAAATTCATGGAAGCTATTAGAAAAACTTGGCATGTATCATACAAACACCATATCTAAATTCAATAGTATCCAGCGAGTATACAAACTAACAAAACAGGGTTTTTTATTAAAGTCAGATAACTAGAAATATTATGTAAAGCAGTTAGATGAATAGGTACTGATTTTATTGTACTTTTACTTACTAACCACAATAAATTTTGACGATTGAAATACGAGAGTGACCGAGTTCTCTGCTTATGATTGCTCTTGCTTTGCGATCAACCTTCCGTTCCTGTTGATTAAGTAGACTTGTATCCTTTCCACCGTTAATAGGTGAT
>JAGXGR010000119.1 GCA_024636645.1 Legionella sp. | reverse complement strand
CGGACTGATGCTGGTTTTGTTTAGAAAGCAAAGTAGATTGCAATAAATCAGCAGACCCAAGAGAACTACATGAAGAACGGCTATTTTTTCTGCTAAGCGCTGAGGGTTGCGCATCCACTGAGTTCACTTGAATATCTGAAGCAGGGTTACTGGAATTTTCTTGTAAAGGTTGTTCAACTTTTGAAGCAGAAAGACCTTTATCCTCTCCATCATCATCTGCAGAAAGGTCTTTATCCTCTTCATCATCTATACGCACCATCGTACGAGAAGATGTACCGAGTTCTGGTAATTTATAAGGATCCCTGATTACCCTCATTACTATGAAGTTATTCTGAACGGAGTCATCAAGATCATCACGCTTCTCAGATTCAAGGTCATCACTCTCATTTGAGTCAAGAAAGCCAGGTACTGTTCGATAACCGGACTGCCACTGTCTTAAGGCTGATAAACCATTTAAGATGCCTTTTCCAATAAAACCTGTCAGTATCGATGCTGCGGCAGCTGTCGCAGCAATCACCGCAATGACTGCCGGCACGGATGTTGCGCCGATTGCTGCAAACACTGGAGCAAAAACAGTCGTTGCTATAAAGGCCGTAATTGCAACAGTTGAAAAAAGAGGCCAGGCAGCAGCAGCAATGCCCATAGCCACCCCAATGCCCAAGCCGGCAGCTAAAATTTTCCGGTTATTTTTATTTTCAAAAAATGACCAGACAGGACGTGCAAGACTTTTAGAAAAGGTTTTAAAAAAACCATCATCGCGACGAGAAATTAAAGAACGGGGAAATGGCATATTAAAATACTCCAACATTATAGAAAGTGGGTATTGTAGCACAGATTATATAAATTGTGCGCTAAATATGGGCTTTCATTGTTGCATTATTGTAAAATATAGCCGTGACATCAAGCAGATAAAAAATTATTAATTGCAATTTACTCGCTTCCATAGCAACGACACCATCAGATGGCGTGAGCCACCCAGCGAAGGTGGGAATCCATTCATTATGTGGTTTCGGTGTCAATTTCAACCTAGATTATTGCCTTCGTGGAAAAGACAAAGCGTATTTGGTTTAAATCGGCTCATTGATTAAAAACCAAAGATCGCGCATTTATTATTCAGTAAATCGATTCAAAATATCTTCAAGATTATCCAGGCTGTTATACTGAATAATCAAATGACCTTTTCCTGATCTGGAGGGCTTTACCTTGACACTGGATTTGATTTGTTCACCAAGGATCCTGATTTGCTCCTTAAATGCTGGATGAATCTCAGGACGCTTTGATTCTGAGGGTTTGCCTGTTTTGATACGCGTCACCAGTTTTTCAGTTTCTCGTACCGATAATTGCCGGGCTATGATGATTTGTGCCGCCTGATGCTGCTGGTTTTGATCAAGCGATAACATTGCCCGGGCATGGCCCATTTCAATATCTCCATGCTCCAGCAAGCGCTTTACTTCAGCCGATAAGCTTAACAAACGTAAAAAATTACTGACGGCCGTACGTGATTTTCCAAGCAAGTCGGCAATCTGCTGATGCGTTAGAGAAAACTCGGACACTAAACGCTCCATGGCTCTTGCTTGATCCATGGCATTCAAATCTTCCCTTTGCAAATTCTCTATCAGCGCCATGGCCATGGCTGTTTCGTCATCGACTTGCTTTAAAATAACAGGGACGTCCTGCAAGCCTGCCAATTGAGCGGCTCTCCAGCGACGCTCGCCGGCGATAATTTCATAACGCCCCTCACTGATGCCACGAACAATCAAAGGCTGCAACACGCCTTGTTGTTTGATAGAAGAAGCCAGTTCCTCCAAAGGCCTGTCTTCAATAGCGGCGCGTGGCTGATATTTCCCTGGCTGCAGGCAATTGACAGCAAGCTTTACAGGATCGTTTACCGGCATGTCTTCTGCCAGCAGCATGGCGCTTGGCTGACCTAATAAAGCGGAAAGATTACGACCTAAACCACCACGTTTTACTGTCATAGTTACCCCTATGTTATCCTGCTACGGTTTGTTTATTAAGTACTTCAGCGGCCAGCACCATGTAGGCGGCAGCCCCTGGTGATGTTCTATCGTATTGCAAGGCCGGCATGCCATGACTGGGTGCTTCGGCCAGACGGACATTGCGGGGAATAACCGTTCGATATACTTTTTGATTAAAATGATCCAGCAGCTGTCTGGACACATCAGCACACAATCGATTACGCGAGTCGTACATGGTACGTAAAACGCCTTCAAGATGCAGCCGGGTATTCACGGATGATTTGACCTGTTCGATCGTCGACATCAGGGCCGCCAGACCTTCCAGAGCATAATACTCACACTGCATGGGAATCAAAACAGAATCAGAAGCCACCAGTGCATTAATAGTCAAGGTATTCAATGCCGGTGGACAATCAATCAATATAAAATGATAGGCGCTCTGCAGAGGCTGCAAGGCTTTATACAAAAAGGTTTCGCGATGATTTCTCTCCATAAGGCTAACCTCGGCCACGGTGAGATCGCCATTCGCCGGCAGCAAATCAAAGCCGCAACGGGTTGACAGACAAGCCTGCTCTGCCAGACAGTCACGCAAAATGACATCATTGGTGGTATGAACCAATTCATTTTTATTCACGCCGCTGCCCATGGTGGCATTCCCCTGCGGATCCAAATCAACCAATAACACTTGTTGTTTGTTTGCAGCCATGGAGGCGGCAAGATTGATTGCGGTGGTTGTTTTTCCAACGCCGCCCTTCTGGTTAGCAATGGCTATGACTTTCGCCATGATTATTCCTTGGTTTTATTATTAATTAGAACACAGCAACGCTCAGCTTCAATGCCAGACACCGTATAGGATTTTACGGTATATGGCAGATCAAGCTCTTTTAATTCATCTTCTGGATAACGGCCTTTCATGGCAAGCCATATGCCTTGTTCTTTAATCAGGTGCTTTGTCCAGTGAACCATTTGCAGCAGACTGCTAAATGCCCTGCTGATCACTGTATCAAAACCTTGAAGCGGTTGGTAGCTTTCGACGCGTTTTTGTACGATTTGCAGGTTATTTAGAGACAGTTGACGTTTGACTTCCTGAAGAAAGCGCACTTTTTTTCCGTTACTGTCCAAAAGAACAAAATTCAAATGAGGATGGGTAATGGCTAAAGGAATGCCTGGCAAACCCGCACCGCTGCCTGCATCAAGTATAGACGGCCCTTGGAGGAAGTCTTTAATGGCAAGGCTATCATAGATATGCAACGGGATCATATCGTCGATTTGGCGAATTGCTGTCAAGTTATAGGCTTTATTCCATTTTTCCAATAACAGTAAATAACGTGCCAAAGGGCGCGCATAAGCGGTCAGGTCAAAAACCGCCAGGCCGGACTCCAGTCGGGCGGACAGATTCTGTGCGTCTGTCATGCGCTTTTGCTTCTTTTTTTCAGATGAACCACCAGCAAGGATAAAGCCGCGGGCGTGATGCCTGATATTCGTCCGGCCTGAGCGATGGATGCAGGTTTGATTTGATTCAATTTCTGAATGACCTCAGAGGATAAGCCGGTCACTTCTGCATAATCCAGAGACTCTGGCAACAGTGTATTTTCCTGCTTACGCATTTTTTCTATATCCATCAACTGACGCTCAATATACCCTGCATATTTGGTTTGAATTTCAACTTGCTCGGCCACTGCATGGTCCAGTTCGGGCAATTGCAAATCAGCAAGCATCAATAAATGAGCATATGAAATTTCCGGGCGTTTTAGAAATTCAGAGGCACGGCAGTCATGTTGCAAAGGTTTTTCCAACGTATCTTTCAGCATTTCATTATGAGAAATACGTACCCAGCTTGAATCAAGCCGTTGTTGAGCCTGCTCTATTGCCTGTTTTTTGTCGGAAAAGGCCTGCCAGCGCAAATCACCGACCAACATCAGTTCACGGCCCTTTTCGGTCAAGCGTAAATCAGCATTGTCTTCACGAAGCATTAAGCGATATTCAGCCCTTGAGGTAAACATCCGATAAGGCTCCTGAGTGCCTCGGGTGACCAAATCATCGATGAGAACACCGATATAAGCCTCATCACGACGCGGGCACCAAAGTGGCTTGTCCTGCGTCTGCAAGGCAGCATTCATGCCAGCAATCAACCCCTGTGCCGCAGCTTCTTCATACCCTGTCGTGCCATTGATCTGGCCGGCAAAAAACAGGTTTTCGACAGCTTTGGTTTGCAAAAAGCGACTCAGGCCGCGCGGATCAAAATAATCATACTCAATGGCATAGCCGGGTCGGGTGATATGCGCATTTTCAAAACCTTTAATCGTTCTGACGAATTGCACCTGAACCTCAAAGGGCAGGCTGGTTGAAATGCCATTCGGGTAAATTTCATGGCTGTTCAGTCCTTCCGGCTCTACGAAAATCTGATGAGAAGACTTATCAGCAAAACGTACAATTTTATCTTCTATGGAAGGGCAATAACGCGGACCGACACCTTCAATATGGCCTGCATACATCGATGACAAATGCAGGTTTTTCTGAATGATTTCGTGAGTCGCCCCGGTGGTATGCGTGATATGACAGGGCAACTGCCGGGGATGTTGGCTGGCATCGCCGAGATAGGAAAAAACAGGCACCGGTTCATCACCCGGCTGAACCGTCATTTGGGTAAAATCAACCGTCTTGCCATCAATGCGTGGCGGGGTGCCTGTTTTCAAGCGACCTACGGGCAATTCCATTTCACGCAAGCGCTGCGCCAGACTGACAGAGGGCGGATCACCTGCACGGCCACCGGGAGACTGGTTATTGCCGACATGAATTTTGCCGCCAAGAAAAGTACCCACGGTCAAGACAACGGCCTTGGCCCGCAACTTTAAGCCCATCTGCGTAATGACACCGGTCACTTGTCCTTGCTCAATGATCAAATCATTCACTGCTTGCTGGAATAATGTCAATCCGGGTTGATTCTGCAGATAATGGTTAATGGCCTTGCGGTAAAGCACGCGATCAGCCTGCGCCCGGGTTGCGCGAACCGCGGGCCCTTTTGAGGCATTTAAAATGCGAAACTGGATACCGGCCAAATCAGCCGCTTTCGCCATCACGCCATCGAGAGCATCAATTTCTTTCACCAGATGGCCTTTACCGATACCGCCAATGGCAGGATTACAGGACATCTGCCCTAACATATCCATGTTATGGGTTAATAAAAGCGTTTGGGCGCCCATGCGGGCCGCTGCAAGGGCGGCCTCGGTACCGGCATGACCGCCCCCGACGACAATCACATCATAGATTTTTTCAAGATTCATAAGAGACTATAAAATGCACAAGATATTGTGCAATTATACACTTTTTTTAGCCATAGTCCCAATCAATTTTTGAAATTGTGTCAAACCAAAAATTAAAAGACACCGAGGTGCTTAAATGTAGATTAGCGAGTCCATGTAATGCGCTCAGGTAGAATGACCTATAGCATGAGCATCCAGCTCAAGCAAAGCGGCCTCCGAGGTTTCAGGATCATTTTTATGTGATCCGAAAAATCCTGGTTTATGCCCTCCGTGCTTGTGACAAAATTTACGGTATTTACGCTCATCAAACTCAGCTTTGACTAACTCGGCTGATAGTGGCTGAACCAATACATTCAACAAAAGCTTTGATATCAAGGCAATACTTGTAGCCACCGCAATGATCGCAATCCCAATACCCATCGGCATGAAGACGGTAGCTGCAAAAATAAGTGCCGGCATGCTTGCATCAAATATGACGGTCCGCGCCAGTTTTAAACTTTGATAATGAATCATTTTTTTTGCGTAGATATCCTCAGCCTTTAAATCTTTCCTTTGTAAATAGCGCTGTTTTTTTTCATTCTCATCGATTATAGCTGGCCATTTTTGAAGCAGCCTTTTGCGCTCAGCTTCCACTTCTTTCCTGTTTGTTTCTACCTTGGATATTTCTATGTAGGCACTGTATCCGCTGTATATTGAAGTCAGCACAAAACAGGCGGCTATGCCGATGATTCCGAAGGTTAAAGCGAGAGGGGCGGCAACAGGAATAAAAGGTATGGTCATAAAAGTGAAGCTAAGCAGTAAGCCAAAGGCATAGGCAATATCAGTCAGTAGCGATCTTTTTGTATACTTCCAGTCAAACTCCATTTTGGCTATGTCTTTTCTGAGGTTTCTTATTTGCAATTTTAATTGGATGCGATCCTTTTGAGCATCGTCTATCGCAGATTGTTCTTCAGAAGGCGAGACTATTATTCTCTTGACCTCCTTCATCTCTCGTAGTAACTCCCGTTCACTTTCTTGTAAGACCAACAGTTGGTCGGCATGTTCCGTTTCAAATTCCCAATAACGCCAGATAGCGAGGCTCAAATCAAGGAGCAATAAGCCCACCGTCAGCAGATTATTCGCATGGTCTTTGACAGTACTTCCCACCAGCCAGAAAAAACCAGCCAGATTGGCTGTGGCCCAGACAGAGTCATTGATCAGCATGAATTTTCTTTGCTGCCATTGCGTTTGGAAAAGGGTCGGATTTTTTATTGTGTGCTTCAGCAATAGCGACAAATTGAGACCAAAACGAAAATAATACAAACAGAAGCTCAAGTAACCGGTCACAGGGTGAAGTGCTGCAATTTCATTTTTAGCCGTGGCGGCGTTAAAAAAATCATCAGCTACATGGTTTTGCAAAACCGTTTCAAGCAGACCGCCCCCCCAAACCCAATATAAACGTCTATCGTTTATCTGCCCTACCCAGTACCGGATAAACTTAGTTTTACCACTCGAGGCTTCAGGAATTTTTTCACCCAGCCATTGACCAAGCTTGAGATATAAATAGTTTGTTGGGCTATCCTGTAAAAGATCCGAATTAGAGCCTTGCTTAGCCTCAAGGTTATCCAGGCGTGACAACGCCCTATTACAACTTTTCTTTTGCGCCTTAAGATCGGCAAGGTTTTCTTTTTTTTGATATTTATCCTCTTCCAGAATTTTGACGGCGAGCAATAAATAAGCCATCTGCAAGTCAAAATACAGCTGCTTTTGTTCTTCTGGCTTCATAAACTTAAAACAGGCGGGATTATACCTGTCTAACACTGCGGTATAATAAGTATAGGAGAGCAGGCGTTCGCATTTAGTTTTCAGGTAGATAAATTTTATTATTTTATCTACCTGTACCTGTGACTCTAATTGTTGGCCACGCACGCCATCTTGCTCCAGAAAAGATCGTGGAATAAAGATGCTCTGCGCGGCCATAATATCACCTCTAGGGATTCAGATTCAGTGAGTAACGTATCTATCGTCAATCATCAAGTCTTTAAAAAATAATTCGTGTCTCTTTTTATATCATATAATTCATTTTAAACACAACAGCTTGGTTCGATAATGTATAAGAATGTAAAATTAATTGGCAATGGCCAGGGTGGTTGCTCCGAGCCGCGACCTAACCACAACCGGGCTGCGATCGAACCGAGCCGCGACCGTCAGGAAGCGGAACAGTTGAAGTAGCGGAAAATTAAGAAGCCAGTTTTATTTTTTCGATTGGTCT
>JAGXGR010000118.1 GCA_024636645.1 Legionella sp. | reverse complement strand
GCCTTGATAAGCGAAGCGCATCAAGGTTCAACGATCTCAAAATATAGATAAACCATCTCATACGCCAGGATTTTTCTCCTTGATGCGCTCCGCTTATCAAGGCTACCGCAACCTGCACAGCCCAGGCACCTGTAGCCTTGATAAGCGGAGCGCATCAAGGTCCACCATCACACATGCAAAGCAAATAGTCTGTTATCATAAGTAGATGATCAGCAAAAACCAGAATAGTATTTCTCATCCTTGATCTGATCATTTTCCATCTATGAACTAGACTACATTTATATAGAATCGATAAAATCCACGTATCTAAAAGAAGGAAGCTTATATGATAGGGGCAGAATTGGTGGTTAAATGCCTTGAGGCACACGGCGTTGAAACGATTTTTGGCATCCCTGGAGCGAAAGTGGATGCCATTTTTAATGCTCTGCTTGATTCAAATATAAAACTGGTGGTTTGTCGTCATGAACAGAATGCGGCATTTATGGCTGCGGCTCATGGTCGATTGACAGGCAATCCCGGTGTGGTGCTGGTGACCTCGGGGCCTGGCGTTGCTAATTTGGCAACAGGTTTACTGACTGCAACAACTGAAGGTGATCCGGTTGTTGCTATTGGCGGTAATGTCACCCGCGCAATGCGATTTAAAACATCACATCAATCAGCGGATAATGCTAAATTGATGGAGGCCGTTACCAAATACAGCGTTGAAGCAATGAGTGCTAGTCATATAGGTGAAATGATTGCTACTGCATTTAAACAGGCAAGAAACCCTCGTTCTGGAGCATGTTTTGTCAGTTTTCCACAAGATATTTTAACCGAAGAAACAACATCTTACATTATTGAACCACGCAGAAAGCAAGAGATATTGTTAGCTGAGCAACAATTGATTGAAAGCGCTGCAGCGATGATTGAAGCGGCAAAATTACCGGTTCTTTTTTTAGGGGAAGATGCCAGCATTCCCGAAAATACAGACGCCATACGCGCCTTGTTGAGACAAACAAAATTGCCCACAATCAGCACGTACCAAGCAGCTGGTGTGGTTTCACGTGAACTTTTTCCTTGTTTCGCTGGGCGGGTTGGCTTATTTTTTAATCAACCAGGTGATATGTTACTGAAAAATGCCGATCTCATACTAACCGTTGGATATAATCCCGTAGAATACGATCCTGAAATATGGAATAGCTCAAATAACAAAACCATAATACACCTGGACACGCGCCCGTCTGAAATTCATTATACCTATCAGCCTGACATCGAGCTGTCAGGTTCCATTTCTGCAAATATCAAACAGCTCACAGACATATTAAAAACCAATCAATTTTTTGGTAGTCTGGAACAGGTCAAGCCTTACCATGACGCGTTAAACGAAAAAATTGATAAAGGAAAACAAAAAAGCGGCATGCCTATTCATCCGCTTCGTTTTATCTATGAACTTCGCCAACACGTGGATGATGAAACACTGATAACCTGTGATATAGGCACGGTCTATATGTGGATGGCGCGTTACTTTCTATCGTATCAGCCGCATCATTTATTATTCAGCAACGGTCAGCAGACATTGGGTGTCGGTCTGCCATGGGCAATCGCTGCCAAAATGATTTATCCACAAAAACAGGTGATTTCTATCTCAGGCGATGGCGGCTTTTTATTTTCTGCACAGGAGTTAGAAACCGCTGTGCGTGAAAAATTGTCTTTGGTTCATTTTGTCTGGCAGGATGGCAGCTATAACATGGTCCTTGAGCAGGAAATGATGAAATATAAACGCAAAAGCGGCGTTGATTTTGGGCCGGTCGATCTGGTTCATTATGCCCAGGCCTTCGGAGCCAAGGGTTATACTTTAAGCAGTCCTGAGGAGATTGTACCTGCATTAAAAGAAGCACAGCAGCACAAGGGACCAGTATTGATCGGGGTACCTATTGATTACAGCGATAACACAGAGCTGTTTGCAATGGTGAATACAGATCTGATTCATTAAATTTATATGACAAAAGGCGAGGCTATGGACCGTTATGAAAAAGGCTTAACAGTGATGCGTGAACATCTGGGAGAGGTAGCGGATCAATACGTGGAAACCATCAGAGAGATATCCCCTTTATTTGCACGGGTGAATGTTGAGTTTGCTTTCGGCGATTTATATGGGCATGAAAGCACCCTCGATCAAAAGACCAGAGAGTTGGCTACTATCGCGGCTTTAACTGTTCAGGGTTTTTCTTTACCGGAGTTAAAGCTTCATGTTCGCTGTGCATTGAATTGCGGGGCAACCAAGGATGAAATTGTAGAAATTATTACTCAAATGCTGGCTTACTGTGGTTTCCCGGCAGCCACCAATGCACTCTTGGCTGCAAAAGATGTTTTTAAAGGAAAAAAACTGTTATAAGCATTGATAATTTATTGTCCTTTATGTTAATATTTAAGCCCCTAGTCTTTATAGTAATGAATAAATGCCACTGCCGTCAGATTTTAATCCATTAATCACTTTAGCTATTAAACATACTGTTGAAGGTAAAAAAGTAAGCCCACAATATATTTTTGATAACTATCTGAACCGACTGGATCATCGTAGGCATGATGATTTTATTAATAAATTTCGCTCTGAATTATTAAATATTATGTGCTTAGAAGAAACAGACAAAAAAATCAATAATGACTATTATGAAGGGAAAATAAAAGCGTTAACAAAAAAACATTATCAACAAATATACAATACCTTGATTTATTTGGCCAAATGGAAGCCTTTAAATGCCCCGGAAAATGGTAAAATTATATGTGCAATCACACTGGAGGAAATCCAGCCTGGAAATACCATTACTGTGTCTACTGGACATAGATTTGATGCAACCGCTTTACAACAATCGTTTTCACTAGGAAAAAGACAAAATCCCATCACAAATGAGCCGTTTTCTCAGCGTGATAAGAACCGTGTTCTTCGTAGTACATTGAGAACCGATGATTCGATTACTTTGCCTTTAAAAAAAGCTCTAGGAAAAACATTGCTTTTGGGGGGAGAGTTAATTGCAGTGATCACTTTAATAAACTTACTACTCATAATGACACTCCCGGTGATGGCAGCACCCATAGGTATGGTTGCTTCTTTGGTGTGTGTAGGAGCTTTTTCAGGGGGAGCATTATTATTATTTGGAACATTTCTTCTACTTGGCAGCTTTATTGATTCGGTATCTAAAACGGAAATGGAATATAAGCAATATAAAGACATGAAAGTTTTAACAGAAGATCCCAGTGAACCTGATGAGGCCGATATCCATGACCCTGAAAAAGCTGAAAGGCTTAGTCTCGAGAATGTTGACGAGCCCTATCATCCCGGCGGTCCAAACAGCTTCTTTTCACACTCGATAGAACAAACCAAATCAGATGCTGCGCAATCTTCTCAAACTGATTATCCGAACGCACTCGATTCAGATGAGGAATCTCGCAGTTTAATGCCCAGACGTTGAATGAATGATTGCTTTATTATTCTTCGCTCTAATACTTCAGATATAATTTAGGCGTTGGGTTTAATAATTATGATCATGGTAAAACGTATCAAATCGATGTTTTAATTCTCGCATTTAGATTTTCCGTGCTGTATAATTGACCAACAAATGATTTGATGTTAGATGTTATGCTTTTAAGTGAAGTAACGGATTTCATAACGAAATTATCTGCCTACCCCGAAAACACGCCTATCGATGACGGTTTGATAAACCAGCTAATCGAAAGATTTGCCCATTTAGATCAAGAACATCTGAATGAAGATGATTTTATTTTTATAAACGATATCTTTGAGACCCGTGGCAAACAGATCATTGATACCGAGCTGGATTACACCCGCGTGAATCATGGCATTAATAGCCTCTGGATAGATTGGGCCAGGCAATTGGCTCAAGCTAATGCTGATTTATCACTTATCCACTTACTTTTTCCAACGGTTATTGATAAAAAAGATCCAAATGGTTTGAATAGCATCGAATACGATAGCGATGATGCAGCCCGTGATAAAGCGGAGTTAGACTGTAAAAATTTATATCTAGGGCCAGATAACGAAAGTCTCTATACTATCCGTAATTTTCTAGCCCATCTCTTAAAATACCCGTTATCAACGTACCGTAAAAATTTCACACAATTATTTCCGATTTCATTGGTTGAACTGTCTCGTTTCAGACAAGGTGCAGGGCATCGCTTCTTAATTGATAACAGCGCTTATAATAATCTTTGGGAGTATCTGTCACAAAAGGTGTTTCCCCATTTACAGCACTATGGCGACATTCCAATAACTGTATTACCTCCTTTTCTGGAACTGATGACGACATACTTTGAAATGAAAGCCGCATGTACAGACTTTAGTGAATTTAAAAAGAAATTTCGCCATTGGCTCGGCTGTTTATATGAATGCTCTGTCAGTGAAGTCAATCAGCTGTATGGTGTAAAAATTGCTTTGTCTGGAAAAAATTATTATCTTCTTGAGTTGCTGATTGATATACATGAGGCAAAAACGTTTGTCCTGGATGAGCACTTCGCCGCCATTGCACAATGGCTCAATAAATATAATCCAAGCTATGTGGTTGAACACCAGGCACTGGATTTCCTTTATCAAGAAATGGACTCAGGCAAACACCTCTCACAGACTTTATTGAAGCGCTTAATAGAAAAATGCGCCAGTGATTATACAGTTGATGATCAAATAACTGAAAAGATGGCAATTCTTTTATCTGACATTGAATCAACAGCCTCTCTACAGAAAAGAATGATTGAACAGCTACGGGATATTTATACTTTAAGATGGGCTAAAGTTTTAGATACCCCATTGGATTACCTGCGCTTGCAAACCCATGCCAACGAGTCGTGGATTCGTCTGGCGCAATACCTTGCCGGCTCAAACAGAATCCATAGCAATTATTATCAATTTCTCATGCCGACTATCCAAAATAGTCAGGAAGACGTTTTTGACTGCCCGGTTACAGATTATCCCCTGTCTCATTATGTACTGAGCGAAGATAAATCAAGATTAATATTATTGGATGTCTGTGTGAGTCATTATCGTTCCAAAGGAACGTTCAGGTATTGGAAAGATGAACAATGGATGTCGCTTTCAGCGATTGAAATAGAGCGCGTTCAATACGCTGCAAAAGCATTTGCAAGCTATTATCAGGATCAGTTATCAAAACAAAGGCACCCTTCGGTCAGTTTAACGACGGTCAAAGCAATTAAGACCTTGATAGATGGCTGTTTATACCCAAAAGGTTTAAATTTTGGCAACGAATACAATGCCAGTGAGCTTCAAGAAGCTGAAAGAGCAGTACTAGCTTTTGCTGATTATTACCTCTCCCTGGAGCAAGATGAGCAGGATGTACTTAAACAGCAGATAATTATTTATCGTGGTGAGCGGAAAACCTTTGAGAGCCTCTGGGAGGGCGCGGTCATTAATAGAGAGTGTATTGCGCTTTTTGGGTTTTTTCTTATGCAATTGGTTTTGAATTACGCCCCTGCTTGGCGATTTTCAGCAAAGATAGAAGAAAAACTAAGCAAAGATATTGCCTTAATGAGAGAAAACAGCACGCATCAGGTATTCAGTGATTACAACAACCTCTCGAAGAAAGACGCTGAGAGACGATGTCAGCTGATATTTTTATCATTGATGACGCATTCGTTTAAAATGCGACTGTTTTGTGGCAAACCGCTTGAGTTCTGGGACTGTGAAAACTCAGTTCATGGTGTCGCAAAACAGATTTTCGATCACCTGATCCCAATGATTCAAAATAAGGATTTCAGAAACAGCCGCTTTGTTTATGCGCAGATCATGGAGTCAATTATTAAACCCGCATTGGCGGCAAAGCCTTTCTCTGTAAGGGTTACAAGCTCTGATACTTTCAACAGATGGTTGATTGATATCAAAGAGGTAAAATTATTTTCCAGAGAATTTAAATATTATGAGCCAGAGCAATTGCTGCAATTTTTGTTGTCTTTAGATGCTAAACCAGATTTTTCAAACTTTCGTTTCAAAAATATAATTTCTCAATTGATTAGAACCTGTGCCCAGGAAAAACATGCGTTAGATAAAAAATTACGTGCAAATATTATTCTCATCAAATTTATTTCATCGTTTGAAATGAATCAGGCGGAACAACTGTTGGACGCAATGTCTGATTTTAATTATCCTGTCCGTCATGTCGATATATATAGAGACGTCAGGAATTTTATTGTCGGCGAAATGGAAAATTTAAAACAGAACTCCCACGAATCAGGACGGTTTTTCAGTGCAGGAAAGCAAGAGAAGAGTACATCGACGGTCTTTTCTTCAGAGCAAAATGAGGCATCCACACCGGCATCGATAAAAGAAATCATTGATAGCCTGAAAAGGGGATTGTATAAATCATCGGCCCTGAGCACTGCAGAAATCCATAAAAATACCGTTTACCTCAGATCACTCGAAGCCCCGATTTTAACGCAGCAGGAAAGCCGGGCTAAGCTGATTGCAGAAGAGGAAGACTATTTTTCAAATATCATGTCTTAAGCTAATTTTTAGCATATTGCCGCGATAATTTAACAAAATTATCGTAGCGCAGTTGCGATATTTGTTGTTGTTCAACGGCCACTCGGATTGCGCATCCTAAGGAATCGATATGATTGCAATTGCGAAATTTACATTCTGACAAATACGGTCGAAATTCTACATAACCTCTGGTAATTGTTTTCTGATCAAGTTGAACCAGATTGAATTCCCTGACGCCGGGCGAGTCAATCAGTGCGCCGCCGGGCTTTAAATGATAAAAACGGGAATTACTGGTGGTATGTTTTCCCAGTTCACTTATCGATGAGATGGCCTGCGTGTCTATCGTTTCATGAGGTAAAATGGCAGAGATCAATGATGATTTGCCAACGCCGGATTGACCGATAAAGACACTGACCTGATGGTTTAAGACGCCGGTCAATTTTTCGTAGCTTTTATCATCTTCCTTTGAAGTAAACAGCAGAGGATAACCCAAAGGTTGATAAATAGAAATGAGTTTTTCCTTGATGAGATCGCAGGGTATATCGGTTTTATTCAGTAAGATAACAGCCTGTATGCCTAAGGATTCAGACATGATCAAATAACTGTCCAGTAGAGACCAGGATATCTCTGGCTTGGGAGCTACGACGATGATCATTTGAGTGATATTTGCTGCCACAGGCTTATCCGGACCACGAACAGTTGGCCTTGCTAACACCGATTCTCTGGGATAACGGCTGATGATTACCCCATGCGTCTCCTCCTCAGCCTGCCAAATGACTTTATCTCCTGCCACCAGGGGGTCGATGCTCGGACGAATAGCGCAAATAATTCGTCTTCCTTTTGCATCTTCGATTTCTGCCTTGCGACCAAAGCAGCTGATGAGCAAACCATCATTTAACTCGGATTGATTCGAGGTGTCCTGCTGGTAGGATTCTTGTTTGTCGGCAATTCTTTTTGATTGCTGTTTGCTGATTCGTCTTTTACTCATGGTAGGGATCTATACTATAATTGTTTCAATTTTAAATTATACGCAATGATTATGATTTTGCGAGAATTTAATGTAAATTAAAATTTATAAAAGGCATCACTATTAATGAAAGTCTATTTGGTAGGCGGGGCCGTCCGCGACAAATTGTTAGATTATCCTGTAAAGGAACGCGATTGGGTTGTTGTCGGTGCAACACCTGAGGAATTAATTCAACAGGGTTATCGTCAGGTGGGGCGTGATTTTCCGGTATTTTTACATCCAGAAACCGGTGAAGAATATGCCCTGGCAAGAACCGAGCGAAAATCAGCACCCGGCTATTATGGCTTTCAATGCGACTTTGCCACCTCGGTGTCATTAGAAGACGATTTGCAACGCCGTGATTTAACGATAAATGCCATGGCCATGGATGAAAACGGCCAGCTGATTGATCCCTATCATGGCCGGCGCGATCTTGAGCAGAAAATTTTGCGGCATGTGTCCCCGGCTTTTATAGAAGATCCGGTTCGCGTACTCCGGGTTGCACGTTTTGCGGCACGTTATCATCATCTGGGTTTTCGCCTGGCAGGGGAAACGCGTGCACTGATGTATAGCATGGTGAAAAAGGGTGAACTCGATCATCTGGTAGCAGAAAGGGTCTGGCAGGAGTGGCAGCGAAGCCTTGAGGAGAAAAATCCTGAAGTATTCATCACCACCTTGCGAGACTGTGCGGCATTAAAAGTTATATTGCCTGAACTCGATGCTTTATTTGGGGTGCCAAACACCAGGAAGTATCATCCGGAAGTTGATAGCGGCATACATACCTTGATGGTGCTGAAGATGGCTGTAAACCAGTCTTTAAATCCTGTTATCCGTTTTGCGGCACTGGTGCATGATTTAGGAAAAGCGTTAACACCGATGAATGAATGGCCCAGCCATCACGGCCATGAAGCCCGGGGGGTTGACGCCATTAACGAGATGTGCAAGCGTTTGCGCATCCCGACCGAGTATCGTAAGCTTGCAGTCATGGCCTCTCGTTATCATCTGGAGATACATCGGCTGTTTGAACTGCGGCCAAATACGATAGTTAAGCTGCTTGAAAAAACCGATGCTTATCGACGTCCGCATCTCTTTGATCAGCTGCTGATCGTTTGTGAAGCGGATAAAAAAGGGCGCTTGGGTCAGACCGATATGGATTATAAACAGGCCGCCGTATGGCAGTATATCCTGCAGCAATCTGCTAAGATAACCGCTAAACAGCTGGTTGAACAAAGCTACGAAGGCGAAGCTATAAGGGAGGAGCTTCACAAGCGACGTGTCGCTTGTGTTCAATTAATTAAAAATTCCTGGGAACAACATGAAAAATAATCAAAATTTAATCTGGATCGATTTGGAAATGACCGGCCTTGATCCGGAAATTGAAAGAATTATAGAAATTGCAACCGTCGTGACCGATGCGCATTTAAATATTATTGCCGAAGGCCCTGTTCTGGCTATCTCCCAGCCTCCGAGTTTATTGGACGCCATGGATGAATGGAATACCCGACAACATCATAAGTCTGGTCTGGTACAGCGTGTGATTGACAGTGATATCAGCGAAGCCCAGGCACAACAACAGACGGTGGATTTTTTAAGCCAATACCTCGATCCCGGTAAATCACCCATGTGCGGCAACAGCATTTGTCAGGACCGGCGATTTCTTTATAAATACATGCCTGAATTAGCGGTCTTTTTTCTTTATAGAAATCTTGATGTCAGCACCTTGAAAGAATTGGTAAAACGCTGGCGTCCAAAGTTAATGAGCGGTGCAGCAAAAGAATCCAAACATCTGGCGTTGGATGATATTAAAGACTCTATTGCCGAGCTGGATTATTATCGACAACATTTTATTAATCTGACGGATACCAATCATGATTAACAGAGAAAAACTTGCCTTGCCTGATGGCGCAGATAAATTATTATTGCACTCCTGTTGCGCGCCTTGTTCTGGTGAAGTGATGGAGGCGTTATTGTTTTCAGAGATTGATTTTTCAATTTTTTTCTATAATCCCAACATTCATCCTGTTCAGGAATACGAGCAACGCAAAGAAGAAAACATTCGGTTTGCCGAAAAGCATGGCATTCCTTTCATCGATGCCGATTATGATAAAGATAATTGGTTTGAAAGGGCAAAGGGCATGGAGTGGGAACCTGAACGCGGTAAACGTTGCAGTATGTGTTTTGATATGCGGTTTGAGCGTACGGCTTTCTATGCTCATGAAAATGGATTTCCTGTGATTTGCAGTTCACTTGGCATTTCGCGCTGGAAGGATATGAATCAAATCAACGAATCCGGTGTAAAAGCTGCCAGTCGCTATCCCGATTTGGTCTATTGGACGTATAATTGGCGAAAAAGTGGCGGTTCAGGCCGAATGTATGAAATTGCCAAGCGCGAAAACTTTTATAAACAAGAGTATTGTGGTTGTGTTTACTCCTTGAGAGATACCAATAAATGGCGTAAACAAAATGACAGAGAGCGCATTAAACTCGGCGTAAATTATTATCACGAAGACAATATACTGGAAGAAAACCACAAAGACGGGAATGACTAAATGGCAACGTCCAAGGGAAATAAAGCACACAGCCACAGCCATGATGACGGCCATGGTCATCATCATGGCCCACAGACCTTTAATGCGGCATTTTTGATTTCAATCATTGCTAACGGTTTGTTTGTTATTTGCCAGATTGTTTTCGCCATTTTCGCAAATTCAACCAGTTTGCTGGCCGATGCATTTCATAATTTAGGTGATGTGTTGAGCTTGATTCTGGCCTGGGTTGCCACCGGTTTGATGAAACGTCAGCCGACGCAAACGGCTACCTTTGGCATGAAAAAATCCTCCATTCTCGCAGCATTGGCTAATGGCGTTTTGCTGGTCTTCAGTTGCGGTATCATTGCCACAGAAGCAATGTATAAGTTTTTTTCACCCGAACCTATCCATGCCGTGCCTGTCATGATAGTTGCCGGCATCGGGATTGTCATTAATGGTGTTACCGCCATGCTGTTTATCCGCGGCTCTGAGGATTTAAATATCCGAGGGGCATTTTTGCATTTGTTATATGATGCGATTATTTCAGCGGGTGTTGTGGTGTCTGCTTTCCTGATGTATTTCACCGAGTGGTTATGGATAGATCCTGTCGTTGCCATCATCATTGCTGTTGTCATACTAAAAGGAACCTGGTCATTATTTACTGACAGCCTGCGTTTGATTATGGATGCAGTACCGCGAACGGTATCTTTGATAGCAGTTCGCGATCAGTTGTTGCAGGTGCCTGGTGTAGAAGGCATACATGATTTGCACATTTGGGCTTTAAGCACCATGGAAAATGCATTGTCCGTGCACCTATATATGCCTGAGCACCCTTTGTCCGATGAAGCAAGAAATGCCTTGATTCAAAATTTGAAGAAGGAACACAAGCTGCATCATATCACCTTACAAATTGAACAGGATCAGACATCCTGTGCTGAATATTGTAACAGCCATTAAGGAAAAAAAGTTTTTGCTGTAACGTTGAGTTGTTTTATAAAAAAGGTGGGCAGCAGTGTGCCCACCCAATGCAGGTTTTAAACCGGATGAGAAAAATTCACGATACGTTTTTTTGCCAGTTCCTGTATCGCATTCAATCCGTGGCGGTCAAGTGTATCAAGCGACAGATCCGTTTCTTTCAGTTGCTTTACCAAATCAATTTCTTCTTGGGCTTGCAGCGTGTTGTTAAGAAAGCTCCGCTTGAAACGTACAAATAACCCGTTCTCCGTATCGT
>JAGXGR010000117.1 GCA_024636645.1 Legionella sp. | reverse complement strand
GTCCAGCACCGGTCAGGAGCAGGTGACACCGGCAAATTACAATGCCATTGGCCAGGTGGTGATTGCCGGCCATACACCCGCTGTAGAACGCGCGATTGAAATGGCTTTAAATAATGATGCCAGATTAGCTAAAATAATTCCTGTATCCGTACCGTGCCACTGCCCTTTATTAAAAGAGGCAGCAGAACGTTTTGAATCGGCATTGGCCCAGACCGCGTTTAAACAACCTGTACTGGATGTTATTTCAAATGTAGATTTACAAGTCTATCAATCAGCAGATCAAATCAGAGCTCGATTGAAAGAACAGCTTTTCAGTCCGGTAAGATGGGTTGAAACCATCCAGTTGATGCAACGCTCTGGTATTGAAATGATCGTTGAATGTGGCCCTGGCAAGGTGTTGACAGGTTTGACAAAACGGATAGACAGAAGCTTGAAAGGGGTATCCGTTGGAGATATACAGGATTTGGAACAGATACAGAATCTTTGACGTTCTGTAATTGAGGAGTAGATATGTCGTTTAATCTTGAAGGAAAAGTTGCCCTGGTGACTGGCGCAACACGCGGTATTGGCCGGGCCATTGCTTTAACGCTTGCAAGAAACGGTGCTTATGTCATTGGCACGGCCACTTCAGAGAAAGGGGCTGCATCCATCAGCTATATGCTAAAGGAAGCCGAGTTATCTGGTGAGAGCCGCATTCTTGATGTGACCGACGCAGCACAAATTGAAAATCTGATCGCTGAATTGTCCGACCACAAACTGGCACCGGGAATTCTTGTGAACAACGCCGGCATTACAAAAGATAACTTATTGCTCCGTATGGACGATGAGGAATGGCTTGATGTCATGGATACCAATTTAAATTCGGTGTATCGCATGAGCAAGGCCTGCTTGAAAAGCATGTTCAGAACCCGCTGGGGCCGAATTATTAATATAGGTTCTGTAGTGGGTAGCAGTGGAAATCCCGGACAAGTTAACTATACTGCTGCAAAAGCTGGTATAATAGGCTTTTCCAAGTCATTGGCTCAGGAGATTGGTAGTCGGGGCATTACAGTAAATGTTGTGGCACCTGGTTTTATAGATACGGATATGACAGCCGCTTTACCGGAGGATATCAAACGGGAAATGCTGAAAAGGATTCCGCTTCGTAAATTGGGTGAGGTTCAGGATATCGCAGATACGGTTGTTTTTTTAGCATCAGACAGTGCGAAATATATTACAGGTGAGACAATTCACGTCAATGGCGGTATGTATATGAATTAATAGACTTGCGTTATTGAAAATTTTGAATAAACTACTTTAAATACTTTTTTTTAAATCTAAGAGGATAGAAATCTTATGAGTACAGTTGAAGACAGAGTACGTAAAATTGTTGTTGAACAATTGGGCGTAAAAGAAGAAGAGTTGAAAAACGATGCTTCATTTGTTGATGACCTGGGTGCAGATTCACTGGATACTGTTGAGCTGGTGATGGCGCTTGAAGAAGAATTTGAAACTGAAATTCCAGATGAAAAAGCTGAGAAAATTTCAACCATTCAAGAAGCAATTGATTATATAGAGTCTAACTTAAACAAAGAAGAAGCCTGATTTTAGGAGTTTTACATTGAACAAGCGGCGCATAGTAGTAACTGGCATGGGCATGGTAAGCCCTGTCGGATTGAATGTTGAAGAAAGCTGGGAGAATATTTTAGCTGGCGTCAGTGGTGTAGGCAAAGTCGAAGACTTTGATGCCAGTGACTATAGTACAAAAATATGGGCCAAGGTTAAAAATTTCGACATTGAAAACTATGTGCCGCTTAAAGATGCAAGAAAAATGGATGTCTTTACTCAATACGGTATTGCGGCTGCTGATGAGGCGATGCGTCATGCTGGACTGGTTATTGATGATACATTGTCTTTGCGTACCGGTGTGGCTGTTGGTGCGGGTATAGGAGGCATACAAACCATTACCAATAATCAGGACAAACTGAAAGAAGGTGGACCCCGAAAGGTTTCACCCTTTTTTATCCCGGCAGGTATTATCAATATGGTTGCTGGACAGATTTCAATCAGACATCGATTAAAAGGTCCTAATATTTCCGTGGTAACTGCGTGCACCACAGGAACGCATAATATTGGACTCGCTGCTCGCTTGATTGCCTATGGCGACGCTGATGTTATGATCTGCGGTGGCGCAGAAATGACAACCACGCCACTTTGTCTTGCCGGATTTTCTGCTGTTCGCTCTTTATCTAAAAGAAACGATGAGCCGGAAAAGGCTTCAAGACCATGGGATAAAGATCGCGATGGCTTTGTTATGGGAGAAGGCGCTGGTATTCTTGTTCTTGAAGAATATGAGCATGCCAAAGCCCGTGGCGCAACAATTTATGCTGAACTTGTTGGTTTTGGTATGTCAGGTGATGCTTATCATATCACGGCACCCGACGGTGATGCGGATGGTGCTTCCCGCTCTATGGAAGCCGCTATTGAAGACGCCGGCATCAAACCTTCCGAGGTTAACTATATCAATGCGCATGGTACATCTACTTTCTTGAACGATCTTAATGAAACCAAGGCGATAAAAAGAGTATTTTCAGAGTCTGCTTATGATTTGGCCGTCAGTTCAACCAAGTCGATGACCGGTCATTTGCTCGGCGCTGCAGGATCTGTTGAAGCCATTTTCAGTATCCTTGCTATCCGTGATCAAGTCGCACCGCCTACCATTAATCTGGATAATCCAGATGAAGGTTGTGATTTGAACTATGTGCCTCATGTACCGCAAAAAAGAGAAATAAATTATGTGCTTAGCAATTCTCTTGGATTTGGTGGTACGAATGGAAGCCTTATTTTCAAGCGAATATAGATGGATGCGCGTTGGCTAAAACAGCTGATTATCTATATCCTCGTTTTAACTGTTGCTGCCGTATCAATCATCACATGGGATGTCTACACTTTATTAAAAAAACCCATGTTGGGATCTGAGAAAACGCCGATTGTTATTAATCTGCAGCACCAAACGTCTGCACAGCAGTTTGTTCAAGCGTTGAAAGCCAAAGGACTGGTACGCTCCGGAAAATTATTTCGCCTGCTAATCAAGATGCAGGGCTCGGCACAGGATTTAAAAGCCGGTATCTATGAAATTAAACCAGGGGAGTCTGCCTGGCAGTTTTTAAAGCGCGTGGTTGAGGGCGATGTGTTGGTTCTACCGTTTACCATTGTTGAGGGCACCACTTTTTCACAAATCTCTAAAAAACTTGAAACAGCGCCTTACCTGAATAATACGTCCTCTGATTGGAAACCGGTCTCTGATAACCACGGTTATGTCGAAGGACTGCTATTGGCTGATACCTATCATTATCAGGCGGGCTCCAGCAGTACAGCTCTGCTTAATCAGGCAAACCAGGCACTCAGCAATTATCTTGATGTTACCTGGGAGCACCGTGATCCGAACCTGCCCTATCAATCTGCTTATGAAATGCTGATTGCGGCATCAATTCTCGAAAAAGAAGCGGCACTGGATATTGAGAAAAAACTGATTTCGGGTGTGATTGTGAATCGCTTGAAGCTCAACATGCGATTACAAATGGATCCCACCGTCATTTATGCCTTGGGAAGTGATTATAAGGGAAAATTAACGCATGCCGATCTTGCTGTCGATTCGCCATACAATACGTACAAATATCGAGGCTTACCACCAACGCCCATTGCTATGGTTGGCAAAAAGGCCATTGATGCCGCCGCACATCCCAAGCGAACCGATTATTTATACTTTGTAGCTAAAGGCGATGGTTCCCATCAATTTTCTGAAACCTATGAACAACAAAGACAAGCCATTAAACGTTATCAGCCTAAGGAAGATTAATGTCGTTACCAGGGAAACTTATTGTGATTGAAGGTCTGGAAGGATCGGGAAAATCAACCGCTATCTCAACACTCGTTAAATCCTTGCAACAGAATGATATCAAGGTTGAAACGGTAAGAGAACCTGGCGGCACGTCCATTGGTGAAACACTCCGTTCGATTTTAAAAAATACTGAATACAAAGACCGTCTTGATTCCCGAACGGAGTTATTAATACTTTATGCCGCCAGAGTCCAGTTGGTCGAGGAAGTAATCAAACCTGCCCTGCGTCAGGGTATATGGATTGTTGCTGACCGATTTGAACTGTCAACCTTCGCTTACCAGGGCGGTGGCCGCGGCCTGGATGTTCAGTTTATTAAACGTTTATCAGATTTCTGCCTGAAGGATTTTAAGCCGGATTTAACCTTGTTTCTTGATATTGAACCCGAGCTAGGTATGGAACGGGCAAGATTGCGAGGCGAGTATGACCGAATAGAACAAGAATCCATGGATTTTTTTCACCGCATTCACAAAACGTATCAACAACTCGCAAAAACCACTGGAAATCTTAAGCGGATTGACGCCTCAGCTCCACTGGAGGTTGTGCAGCAGGAAATAAAAGTTATTATGGATGATTATATCAAGCTACACAGAAATAAGGCCTGAAACGATGGAACTGCTTCCCGTACATAAAAAGCAATGGCAGCAATTTCAACATATCATTACTAACCAACGCATGGCGCAGTCCATTCTTTTGGTGGGTGCTGCCAATTGCGCTTTAAAACAATTTATTCAACGCATTATGGCCTTAAGCCTCTGCAAGCAACCGACGGCTGAGCCATGTCAACAATGCCAGCACTGCAGGTTGATATCAGCCAATGAACACCCGGATATCCATTGGGTAAAACCCGAAAAAGCAGGCGGCTCTTTAAAAGTCGAGCAAATACGCCGACTCCAGACACAGGCTTATACCACACCTAAAACCGCTGGCATGCAGTTTTTTATCATTGAGGCGGCAGAGCAGATGAATAAATCGGTGGCCAATGCATTGCTGAAGGTTCTTGAGGAACCTTCTGAATATACAAGATTTATAGTGGTAGCAGAGCATTTGAGCAGAGTATTGCCTACTGTCATCAGCCGCTGCCAAATCTGGCGTTTTAATATGGACACGCCCGAGTATAATTTACTAGAGCTTATCGATACTTATCCGGATGGCTCTTCTCAAAAAAACATCAGCGAACATACAACGTCCATTTTAGAGGGTTTGATAAAGCTCACTTGTAAAACGACCCTCCCAACGGTACTGGCAAGCCAATTTAAAAGTTATGAACTTAAAGATTTGCTTTGGCTGATGTATTTGATTTTTGCACAGTTGATAAGACTATCTATTCAAAAAAAACCGCCCACAGGGGCGCAGGCTGATCGATTGAATCAGCTTTTATTGACGCTTAAATTGGAGAATCTGTTTTATGTGCTTGGAAAAATTACTGTACTACAGGAAAAAATAAGCCATAATCTAAATGTAAACCAGTTATTGGCACTTGAGGATTTATTGATTGCAATAGTGTCAGACGCTAGAGAGACGGGATTATAAATATGTCGGAAGAGGGCACCATCATTCATTGTAAATTTTCGACAGAAGCGTCTTTGTATATGGCATACATGCCCTATATTAAAAACGGCGGCATTTTTGTCAGAACCATGCAAAGTTATGATCTATCAGATGAGATTGATTTATCCATCACCCTGATGAACGAACATGATCCTTATACTATTCAAGGTAAAGTCGTTTGGATAACGCCCAAAGGCGCGCAAGGCAACAAACCTGCTGGCATTGGCGTTCAATTCACTGGTGACAGCAGCCGTAATTTATGTAATAAGATTGAGACATACCTGGCAGGTATGTTAAAGTCCACGCAACCCACCGATACCTTATAGACGGGAATAATATGCTGGTAGATTCACATTGTCATTTAAATTTTATAGATCTTGGCGACTTTGATAATCGTTTACAAAACGTAATCGACCAGGCTGAAAAAGTCGGTATTGAGCATATGCTTTGTGTTTGCGTTGAGTTAGATGATTACCCGCGACTTCAGGAAATAGCCGAGACTTATCCCAATATCAGCATCTCTGTAGGGGTCCATCCCAATACCGAAATGGACGAAGTTGACGTGAATGCTGAAAAATTAATTGCACTTGCCCAGCATTCTGCCTGTATAGCCATTGGTGAAACGGGCCTGGACTATTATCGAACAGAGACCGATGACGCACGAAACAATCAACGTGAGCGTTTCAGACAACATATTCGAGCATCGAAAAGGACGAAAAAACCATTAATCATTCATACAAGACAAGCCGCTGAAGATACGCTGGCAATCATGGCAGAAGAAAATGCACAGGAAATTGGTGGCGTGATGCATTGCTTTGCAGAAGATTTAACGATCGCAAGACGCGCCATTGAAATGAACTTTTATATCTCTTTTTCAGGGATTGTCACTTTTAAAAATGCCAAATCCTTGCATCAGGTAGCCAAAGAAATTCCTCTTGATCGCATGCTGATTGAAACCGACTCACCTTATCTTGCACCGGTTCCCTTTAGAGGGAAACAAAACCATCCAGCCCTGGTGAAATATGTCGCTCAAGCTTTATCGGAATTAAGACAAATGGATTATGAAGACATTGCCGAAATTACTAGCAGGAACTTCTATAATTGTTTCAGGTTGACTGGGACCCGTTAACCTCGAGAAAAGTCAAATTGGCATAGCCTTTTGTTGTCAATGAGATTAACTGTATCCTGCGATACCCTACTTAATATCCTTTAGGGTTTTGTTAAATCTGCATTTTTTTTGTATTATGAAACAATCGGCCGTAGGTTGGGACTTGGCCTAACTAGTACCGTTTCCATTTAATTTGGACCGGTTGATTCGAACCGCGACCGTCAGGAAGCGGTACCGTTGAAGTAGCGGAAAAATTAAGAAGCCCGTTTTATTTTTTCGATTTGTCTCATTAAAATTCTTGAGCAAGGATTACCATGTCGTATTTTATAACAAAAACTGAACATTTAATGGGGAATTTTAACTGTTTCGCTACTTCAACTGTTCCGCTTCCTGACGGTCGCGGCTCGGTTAGATCGCAGCTCGGTCGTGGCTAGGTCGCGGACGCCAGACTGAGAGTGCTTTTCTTTATATTAGCTGCATCTATTTCCGCCGCCGTCAATATCGCTTGCGTCAAAATCAGAGTCGGATTCATGAAGAATCAAATCACCTTCGCCGTTGTTTGTATTGTTCGGAGTATCAACAACAAAATCATTATCCTTGTTTGCTAATTTTCTTTCCTGCTTATGCCTATGGGCATTCGCTGCAAAAAATCCAACCGTTCCTACCGCTGTCATGCCACCTCCAATGGCTGTCAAGCTACCCGCTATGGCAGTAATGCCACTTCCTGCCACAAGCATTGCCGCTGGAAAAATGGATGGTGCGGTTGCAATTATACCTGCTAAAAGTACAGGAAATGCTGCACCACCTGTTAAAGCCGTCAATCCTACGGTTACTAGTCCCAAAGCCCCTATTGCAAAAAGCGCACCGCCCATAACGGCAGTTCCAATCCCGATTGCGGCCATGCCTACACATAAACATTCAAGGTAAGATGGGTTAAAAGATGGACGCGGCGTAGAATGCATGCGAACCGCTTTTGCAGCTTCTGTCAAGGACACCCCATCGTCCTCTCCAGTTAAATGACGAGGTGTATCTTCATTAGTGCGGCCATCGTCAAAAACGATATGCCGAGATCGTTGTGCTTCAGTAATAAGATCCGATGGGTTAAAAGATGGACGCGGCGTAGAAAGCCCGCGAACCGCTTTTATAGCTTCTGACAAGGACACCCCATCGTCCCCGCCAATTAAATGCGCCTGATAACCCTCACGACGAGGTGTATCAACATTAGGACGGCCATCGTCAAATACGATATGCCGAGATCGTTGTGCTTCGCTGATAGATAAGCTGGATTCCAGGGCTCTTCTGAGCGATGCTTTACCATTTAAATCATCAACACCCCAGGCTGAAACTAAAATATTATGATCATCACTATATATATTGGGTTCATTACTGGAGATATCTGGGTACTTAACAGCGTCATAAACCCCCATAGCATGTACACTTGGAAATGTTATGTTTTTGTTTCGGCATGCTTCTTGTAGTTGCTTTAGAATTTCAATTTGATCGTCATATCTGTTTTTAGAGTGAAATACCAACTTATAGCCGTGGTTGTCTATGAGATAATTCAAATCATTAACAATATGCACTCCATTTATCAAGACTTGATAGCCTCCCCACTCAAATGGCATTAACACTAAATCATTCGGGCTAATGCTATCTTTATCCTGAATAATGCTGCCATCGAGCACCCCTCCATGATCCATCATTAAATATCGCGTTGCATCTGTTTCGGTGTCGTTTTGAGACTTGATTTCAATTTTTTCTTGCATTTTAATTACCTAAAATTAGAATAAGTTACAATGAGTAAAAATTATACATCAGTTTTCTTAAGGTTTTATTAACCCCGTTTGAAAAGTTTTTCAGCATTTACACCCTAAAAGTTGTAAACTCTCTCATTCGTTGAATTCTGTGCAAAATTACTTTTGAACGGTGTATCCATCTGATTTTCTGGCAAGGAAGCCATCAGATAACCATTGATCAGCAGCAAACTTCAAGCTCTCCACATAGATAACTTTCAAATAAGATCATAATCAGGCTATATATTTTATTAAACGGCAAAAGAAGAATGTCATTAACAGCTGTTAACCCATTTAAAAATGTTTAATTTAAGCGTTCCTTGTGGTATAATTGGTCAAATAAGTTTAACTTTGTGGTTGCCATTATGCCCTCTCAAGCTAAAATCATCAGAAATGTGAATTTATATCTTCATCAAAAAGATGCGCTTTTCAAACTCAACGAACAAGGCGTTTGCGCTGGCCTTTCGGCAATGTATGTTCGCTATTCTCTACAGAATAGAGCTAAAGAGTTCTTCAAAATCACCAGGAAACTAGCACACTCTTTTGAAGAAGAGATCTTCCAGGATGAAGAAATGACTTCATTTCTAAGAGATATTGAAATTTATTTCAATCGCTTAACTTACAAAGGGGATCATTCACAGGCTGAGCTGACCGATAGCGTCTCAATTAACGGCCATGCAATAAAAAAAGAATACGCCCTCGGACTGATTGATAGCAAAGAGAATTGGGCAAAAACGCTCGGCGCTCTTTATCATGAGGGTCGGTCCTGTATCGTACAATCCCACAACCATGCTGTTGCCCTGGAATTTAAAGATAAGCAATATATTATATATAATCCCAATTATGATCTCGATGCCCATGCAGATGAAAATGACGATGTTGTCAATAGCAGAAGTTTTCTGGATCCTCGAGAAGCGGTTGAAGAATTATCTACCCAGTTTTTTTACGACACCAATGACCAGACAGCGTTCAGCCTAATTGTCTATGCCCACCCAAAAGCGCAGACGCCGGTCGATTATCCGGATAAAAACAGCCTTCTGGAAAATGCTTATCAGAGGGAAGCAGATTTTCAAAAACAACTCACCAGCAATCAGGGAGCAAAAAGTTGTGGAAGCGCTTTTTCCTATGCAATAGACATTGATGATCGAGAGTCTATAGAATACTTTTTTAAGTATTATAAGGGTGCCATCAATGATGTTGCTATAATTAAAATGCTGATAACAGACAGTTATAACGATTTAGTGATCAAACATTTAAATGGACAACCCTTAGAAGTTCTCCATAAATGCCTTAAAATTGCGCTTCTGTCTGGAAACGCCGATATCATCTCTCAGCTGATTGCTGGAAATGAATTGCCAGCCAATTGGATTGCAAATGATGATAATCTCATTAGTGCATGCGCTTTTAAAGTCAAGGCCAAGGTCTTGCAACAATTATTCGACTATTATGAGAGACATCAGATCAATTTACCTGATTATCAAAGTCAAACCTTTAAAGATTTATTAAAACATATCTCAGAAAACGGAAATATTGATAGCCTGAAAGCCTTTGAAAGAAAATACCCGCTACCTCCTGTTTATTTAGTCATTGATGCTATTAAATGTGCTGCAAAAGCTGATAACAGAGCCGCTCTGCGCTATTGGTTGCAATTATGGGCATCTCACCCAAGAAAGCCTGAAACAGCAAATCCTGTGTTAAATGAATCAGACTTATTAGACGCTATTATTCTGATAAACTTTAATGCATTGGTAGATAGCGGTTTTAAAGTTGCAAATCATCAATTAAAAGAACTTCTAAAACGAAGAGACTCTGGCTTTATTGAAAAAATTGCTGCCTCATCCTTCCCTGTATTATCTCAATTCATTGCAGGTATTCACGCGGGAATACTATCCCAAAATCTTCCGTTGTTCGATAAGATTGAAGGGCCTTTGATGATTCTGGAATTATTAATCCATTATAAGCAAAATGATCTCATTCAAAGAAACTGGACTGATGAAATAGACCAGGTTCAAGGAGAGCAGGCACTGCAATTTGCCTGTGAATGCGGTAATTCAGAGCTGGTCGAATTTTTGACTTTAAAAGGCTATCAGCTTGACCCGCATTTTCAAGCCAACGCTTTAAAGCAGGCGATGGGGAACCAGCAAAAAATAAAAGCATTGCTAACCGCAAAAGCCCACAACAGCGTATTATTTGAAAAGGCGCAATTGCCATTAATAAAAAAATGCATTCAGGCAGGGCATTATCAATTTATATTATCCAATTGGCAGCATTTATCTAAAAATCAGAAAATAATTCTTATCAACTTTGCCATGAGCTTTGCTAACCCGTTGCCGGACCGTTTAGAGGATCGCCAGGTTTATGAGCTGTTCCAGGATGCAATTGAAAGCTACCAGGAAAAATTATTTTCCCGAACAACAAAAGATGATCCGCTGGCGGATAAACCCTTTCGTCATGAAGCACGCAAGGTTATCTCTAAGCCAGTAGCATTATTAAAGAAAGCCATTAAATTTCATTATTTCCACTTTGCAGAGAACCTGAAATATCATATTTCATTATCAAATGAAGAAACCCTTGCACTGTTTATCGATGCCTACTATAGCCATAATAAAGAAACAATGACTTTTCTTTTGAGCCATTTTCGATCATTACTTAACAATAAAGACATCTATTTCATGCTTGAAAAAGCGGGGCATTATGATTTATTGGCCTATTTTCTTGCGCAACAAGCGGCTCTGGATAAAGCAACACAATTAACTTTATTAGCCCATGCCGTTTTCAGACATGATGAAAAAACCATACAGGCACTATCATCTGTAGTGAATGATGCATACAAGGCTGAAGGCTCAGCGCTTTATAAAGCAATCACTGAAAAAAATAAAACAGGCGCTCTTTTACTTCTGAAAAACGGCGCAGAACTTAAAGACTCTGACATTTTTCTTAATCGTGCGTTATTCAACTGGGCTATCGGTGAAGAATCCGTTGAATTGCTGAAAACAATTTTACAACAACCTGCTTTTATTGATTTTTGTCAGGCGCATGTCAGAGAACAGGGCATTGGTCCTGTCTTGCAAAATGGCAAAACCAACCCATTAATTTTTCTGTCTCACATTCTTCCGATGGATGAATATGCTGATGCCTGTTTAGAACATGCTTTAAAAACAGATGATCTGATACTATTCCAAAATCTGATTAAACTGCCAAAAATTAAATCCATCAACCGACAGCTGCTGTTTGATAACGCCTGCCAATCGAGATCCTTAAAGATTGTGAATCAACTCCTGGCCGAACCTTTAAATTATGAAGATAAATTCAAACTTGAGAATAACTTCGATAATCTTTTCTGGGGAGAGGATAAATCCGATATAGAGAATAAAACCGCGCATGATATTTATGAACAAGTGTATCAACAAAATCTATATCATCTCTATGAATTCGTTAAAGCCAACAAATATCGTCCATTCGCTGCCTTGCACACCAACATATACAGCATGATATTTGATACCGGATTGAAAGCCGAAAGAACAAGAGGCTTAAGAAAAACATTAATTGAAAGAGCCCTGGATGAGGGGGATGCACAGCATCTGGCTGCATTAATGCAGCAACTGGACCACAGACCTGAAATTAATCAAGAGGGCATTCAATTATTTAAAGAGCATTTGAATAACCCATTAATTCTTGGCGTATTGCTTGAACATTACGATTTTAATGAAATCATTCGCACAGCCATTGCCCATAGGGAATGGCCAATCATTATTGTTTTATTAGAAGAGCGCCACATCGAGGATTTAGCGCCGGATACTTTAGTAAGGCTCCAGGAAGAATCAACATCAATGCTTCATGCTCTAGCTGAAAGGGTTAGAAGGCATATAGCAGATGATCCGCGCCATAAACTTAACCAACTGCTCATTTCAACGTCTAAACTGGCTTTAAGCGAAGTGTTTAAAAATCAGCACCAGGCAATAGAAAGGTTAATCACTGACATACAAAATGAGATGATTGCAGACCATATTGATCTTAAACAACATTTTTATGAATTTGAGCTCTATCATCAAATTTTGCAGGATCATGTCAACAGTGCCGTTGATGAATTCATGGAAGAATATGGGCAAAAAGACAGATTAGCTATTTTAGAAGATGCCTCAGCAAGAGATAAATTATTGGAATTAGAAGCCGCTATCAAAGAAAAGGGCGTGGATGCAGCTTCAATTAATGTTCAAGTAATCATAAGGTTAATAGATATGATGAGGACGCCTCAAGAGCAATATCCTGGCTCGGCTGATTCAACCTTGCAGCCTAAAAAAACCGCCATAGCCAAAAAAGATAATCAAGAGAAGATCCTTAGAGATATTGATGCCTTTATGGAAGCAAATCGGCATATGCCTATACAGGAAATCCTTAAGGAAGCAGATATTGCAGACAGTTCGATCAATGAATTAGAACGGCGCGTAAGGGATGAAAATCTGCCCTTGTATTTGATTGAAAATCAGACCTTTGTTAATTTATTAAATCATTTGAGGGGTGCGGCAGTTAATGATGACAGTCCTGGCCCCATTTTAAGGTCGGTCCATCCAAAGAGAACAGCAGAAAAAGTTATCAAATCCTCTGGTGATGCGTCTATAAAAATGCCAGCTGGCGAGGCCGCCAAGAAGGTCACATTTATTCCTGCTGCAAAGACAGACGCTGTTGAAACAGGAATACCTGATCATAGTAACCCATTGCCAGGCATTAAACTGCCAAAAACACCGGTTATTAAAAAACCAACACCGCCAGAAATGCCTGTAAATACTGTGCTTTCAGACCTTGGAAAGCTTTTAAATAGATATGTTATTCACAGAAATAGCAAAGGCTGGACTTATCATTTCCTTCCATTTTTTCAATATAATAAAACGGAAAAAATTAAAGCGGCTTTGCATTTTGAACAAGCAATATCAGAGCAGAATACACTGATTAATAGCGAAGACAGAAACATTTTAAATGATGGTCAACTTGCAGCCTGTCTTAATAAGTTTATTTCTCAAAATCAAACCCGCTTACAAGATGTTCTTGAGACTGAACAAGGCATTGATTCCATCAATCAATTGGTTCAGGTTATCAATCAAAAAAACATGAAAAGTGCATTCATTAAATTACTAAAGGGCTATCGCAGCAATAGAGAAAAACAATCCGATACCTATCACTCTAAATTATTCAAACAATATAATAAAAAAGACAAATTAGATGCCGTTGAAAAACTATTGAGTCTTATAGAACACCAACGAACAGAAACATTCGATGATGAAACTTTAAAAATTATAAAACAAGGCAGCCTTGGTAACCTGATTCAAACATTCATCAAAGAACACAGTAGTCACTTCACTCAACATCTTAATCGCGAAGAAGCGGTCAAAAACATTGAAGACATCATTGATGGGTATCAGAGACAGAACAGCACAACATTATCAATTTAATCCTGTTTTATTTTAATATTGACGAGGTGCTAGTTCTCCTTACAATAAAAACTGAAGATCAAACAGATGATGCCTGCAATAAGCAGGGTAACCGGTAAAATATAAATATTATAGGAAATATAAGCCCCTATGAGGGCTGCCAATACAGCTGAAAGCGTGGTACGCGCTGTATTTATTACTGCGGCTGCCGATCCTGGTTTTTCTTTAAAATCAGTTAGAATCAAAGCCAAAGTCGGTGGGTTAATAAAACTGGTACCGAGGGTTATCAGTAAAGAAGCCGCCATCGCATAAATCGTAAAGCCCTGGCTGATAATCATTAACAACATCATTAAACCACCGGAAAGGTGGACAAAAATGCCAAGCCGCATGTTCCATTTCAGTGAAAAATATTCGCGTAATAAAATACCGAGGTAATTTCCAATAATTATCATTAAACCGTTAATGCTGAATAGCAATGAAAATTGCGTTGGACTATATTCAAGTCGATCAATGATTAAATATGCCGCATTAACTACCACTACCATAATGCTTGAAAAAGCGCTGCTACAAATGATAATGCCCACCCAGAGCTGCTTGTGATAGGCAAGTTCATTGTAAAAGTTTAACAAAGTTTTGAACGCCAAATGATTTTTCACCGGTTGCCAGTGGGGTGACTCATGGAGGATTCTATGACCTAGAGCAATAATGACAAGGCAAATGATAGCCAGAAAAATAAAATTGGCTCGCCATCCCAAATAGGTAAATATAAAAGCGCCTAAAACCGGTGCAAAGATAGGGGAGGCAGATACAACCATACTGATATGCGAGATTGCTTTAGCCCTTTTGGTACTGTCTTCATAATCTCTGGTTGAGGAAAAAGCCATCACACTGGCACAGCAAACAGATAATCCCTGAATGATTCTTCCGGATATCAGTACGTGGATTGAATTAGCAAAGATGCAAACCAGGGTGCCCAGAAAAAAAATGCCCATGCAAAGAGGAAGTATTTTTCGACGGCCATAATGATCAATGACGGGACCCCAAAACAATTGAGCCATACCAAATACCAATAAAAAAAGACTTAAGGTTAACTGCCCCATGCCATGGGTCGTATTAAAATAATCGGTAATATAAGGAAGAGCCGGTTGGTAAATATCGAAGGTTAGAAGCGAGAAACCGGACAGCGAGGCCATAAAAATAAAAGGGGTTTTCTGAGCAGCGGGCATTTATCTATCTATTTTAAAACAATTCAGTTATTTTATAGAGATATTTAATGAATAGACAGTCTTAATGTAAAATCCCTGTTTTACAGGATGGTTAATTAGAGATATCAATGAACTTATATATCGGGTTAATGTCAGGCACCAGCATAGATGGTATCGATGCGGCTTTGGTTGATGTTGAAAGTCAGCAACTTATTCATGGGATCACATTTGACTACCGTCATACAGTGAAAAAAAAGCTGCAACAAATTCAAACCCATCATAAACACAGTTTTGAAACGATTCATCAGTTAGACCGTATGATAGGGCAGGACTTTGCCGCCGCGGTGCAAGCTTTGCTGCTGCAATCCAAGGTTTCGGCTCGTGAGATTACAGCCATTGGTAGCCACGGACAAACCCTCTGCCACGATAGTTATGCAGAGACTCCCTATACTCAACAATCCGGATGTGCTCATACCATCGCTGAAATAACCAATATCCCTGTGGTCGCTGACTTCAGAACCAGAGATATGGTAGCAGGAGGGCAGGGCGCACCCTTGGCGCCCTTGTATCATCAGGCGCTATTTGCAGGTTCATCGGACAATATAGCGGTTATTAATATTGGAGGTATCGCCAATATTAGTCTGATAATGACGGATAACACCCTGGCAGGTTGGGATGTTGGTCCCGGGAATTGTTTAATGGACGAGTGGATAAGCAAGCATTTAGGCCAATCTTATGACGAGAATGGGCACTGGGCTTCAAAAGGCAGGATCATTCCCGAGTTGCTGAACGCGGTTTTAGCTGATCCTTTTTTTTCAAAAGCACCACCTAAAAGCATAGGCAAAGAATATTTTTCTCTAAATTGGTTACGCCAATATTTACACCAAGATTACAAGGCTACAGATGTTCAGGCAACGTTACTGGAATTAACGGCAGATTGCATTGCAAAAACGGTAAAACAATCCAAAGCAAACCCATCCATACTGTATTTATGCGGAGGCGGCACACATAACCAAGCCCTTCGACAGGCGATATCCAATAAGTTATCTGATGTTAAAGTCGAAAGCACAGCCGAAAAAAATATTTCGCCAGATTATCTGGAAGCGATGATGTTTGCATGGCTGGCAAAAAAAGCCATGAAGCAGGAAGCCCTTGATCTAAGTCAGGTAACAGGCAGCAAGCATTCCGTTATTCTAGGTGCCTTTTATCCTGTGGTTAGAAGATGATTATACTAAAACCAAAGAATTCCAACAAAATGCTGTCAAACCTGTACTATTAATACGCAACAGCTACCCCATCTCAACTTGCATTAAAGTTAGTCGGTTAGCACGATCTACTCCCTTCTCCCTTGAGGGAGAAGGGTTGGATGAGGGTGGTTGGTGTGGCACGGTGTTGAATAAGTGGTAGGTTGGGTCTTGGCCCAACACTAAAGTATTGAAATCCAAGGTTTCAGCCAAAAATTTTTGTAAAAAAGAGAGGCATTGGATCTAACCGGCTCATCAAAATTCAAATATGGCATTTGATCTTGCTTCTTATTGTTCGTTAAACAAATCCAAATCTAATAACTGGATTGTTGGGCCAAGGCCCAACCTACCGCTCTGTAACGGGGCTGGAACTTATACAGAGATCTGTCCACAGGGTAGCCCTCAAGGGAGAAGGGAGCAGATCGCGCTAACTGATTAACTTCAATACAAATTAAGATGGGGCAGCCGTGATTAATCTGCTGTTAATATTGACAAATCAAAGCCCTATGCGCTTTAATTGTCAATCCGCAACAAGGTGATTTTATTTTGGACACACAATATACAGGCAAGGCATTGGGCATGGGGAGAGCGCATCGTTTCAATGCCTATCTCATCTATTTTTTGGCAGCGTCCTTTTATCTTTATGAGTTTATCCTGCAGGTAGCACCTTCGGTGATGGCAGAGCCCATGATGAAAGCTTTTAACGTCAGTGCCGAAGGCTTTGGTGTGATTTCAGCCTTTTATTTCTATGCCTATGCCCCCATGCAATTACCGGCAGGTTTATTGTTTGATCGTTACGGCCCAAGAAAATTGATGACTTTTGCCCTGATTGTCTGTGCTTTGGGTGCGGTTTTTTTTGCATCGACTAACAGTATCATCACGGCGTCAGCAGGGCGCTTTTTAATCGGTACAGGATCTGCTTTTTCGTTTATTGGCGTTTTAGTTCTGATTTCAAGATGGTTCCCGCCTCAGCAATTTGCTATTCTGGCCGGGATTGCTCAATTAATGAGTTCAGTAGGGGCTATGTTTGGTGAGGTCTCTTTGGCTGCTCTTGTAAATCTTGTCGGTTGGCGTGTGTCCAGTTTTATTTTAGCATTTATAGGCTTTCTGTTGTCAGGACTTATTTGGAAGTTTATCAGGGATTATCCAGATACACACACCCAACCGACACCTGTGCGTAGCTTTAAAGACGAATGGTACCGTTTGCTGGACGTATGTAAACATTCCTACACCTGGATTACCGGTGCTTATGCTTTCACCATTTGGACACCCATCGCCGTCTTTGCAGCCCTTTGGGGCGTTCCTTACCTGCAGGCCAAATACCAAATCAGTGTGATGACTGCATCAGGCATGTGCAGTATGATTTGGATAGGCATTGGCATTGGCAGTCCATTATTGGGCTGGTTAAGTGATCGTCTCGAAAGCCGCAAGCTGGCGTTGGGCATTTCGGCTTTATTTGGCGTTATATCTACAATGATATTACTTTATGTTACCAATGTGCCCATGGATGTAATGTATGCCGTGCTTTTCATGCTTGGCCTGGGAGCGGGAGGCCAAACCGTGAGCTTTGCGGTAGTGAAAGATAACAATACAGCGGAATACGTGGGTACCGCTTCGGGCTTTAATAATTTATCCGTGTTACTGGGCGGGGCTATTTTTCAGCCGCTTGTCGGCTTTATACTCCATGACAGCAACGCCTGGCAAATGATTAACGGGGTTCATGTCTATACGGTATCCAGTTACCAAAAAGCCTTATTGGTCATGCCGCTTTGTTATATCACCAGTTTGTTTATCTGTTTGTTTTTACTGAAGGAATCACACCCGGCACAACAATGAATCTAAAAAGGTTTAAACACGTATCGCGTTTCATTATTATTTTGTCGGGCTTGATTGTTTCCTCGGAATAAAGTTAACTTACGACTTTCTTTATAAATTTCTGCGATTGACTTGGCCTGTTCTGGTGCTGGTTTTTTAGCACAGGGTGATGATGTGGGTTCACTATGCAAATGGGTATTCATTTGTGTCATACCAGGTTTTTTGCTATCAGATTTGGCAGTCTGTTTTTTATCATGCCCATCAAAATAATCACGGGCCAGGTTGAACAAGGAGTGCGCGCCTCGAAGGATAAAGCTGCCCGAAGCGATAACAGGACTTAACGGCACCATTACGGTATATCCGAGGGCAAAAAGTAAACTGAGTCCTGATTGTTTAAATTCTCCAGTACAGGCTTGTTTGACTGAATAAATTAAACTGCAAGCAGCCAGTAAGGCAGCCCCAAAGGGCGCTGCGATGATCAAAATTGCTGCTAAACACATTTTTGCAACAGATGAAAACCCTTTCAAATCAGAATAAAAGTCCACAAACGCTACAGCTGGAGCGGCTAAGAACAGATTCGTAAGCATTTGTTTGAGATTCTCAACTCTTGAATTCATTTGTCTTGTCCTCAATTCTTAATTGGCATAGTATAATTTAGTATAAATGCATAGTAGCATACAAATTAACCAATATGAATAGGGTTTACATTATGAGCACAGTACCTCATTGTCCAGAATGCAATTCAGAATACAGTTATGAAGATGGTTTTAATTTTGTCTGTCCGGAATGCGCTTATGAATGGTCACAACATGCCGCGCAAGACCGGGTTGAAAGCCAGGCGCTCGTAAAAGACGCTCACGGCAATGCGCTTCAGGATGGTGATACTGTTTCATTGATAAAGGATTTAAAAGTCAAGGGATCGTCCTCGGTGCTGAAGGTTGGAACAAAAGTGCGTAATATCAGACTGGTAGAAGGGGATCATGATATCGACTGTAAAATTGATGGCATTGGAGCGATGAAGCTTAAATCCGAATTTGTTAAAAAAGTCTGAGAGCACACAAGAAAAATAGTACAAGCTTTTAGGGAACCTCAGACACGGGAACGGGGTTAAACCCAGCGCTAGTCATCATACTCTAAGCAAATATACTATGATGTGACATTTTAAAAAACAGGGAGTTTAAAGATGTTTAAGGAATTCAAGGCATTTGCACTGAAAGGCAATATGGTAGATATGGCAGTGGGTATCATTATTGGTGCTGCCTTTACCCAACTTGTTTCATCCCTTGTAAAAGATATTATTATGCCGCCGATTGGTATGCTGCTTGGGCGTGTTGACTTTTCAAAGCTTGGCTGGACCATTCAGGCTAAAACGGCTGGTCAACCCGCAGTCGTTATTAATTACGGGCAGTTTGTTAATACACTGATTGATTTTTTAATTTTAGCTTTCGTTATTTTTATCGTAATTCAGCAAATGAATCGTTTGAAAAAAAAGCAGCCAGAAGCGTTGCCGAATATCAAAAGCTGTCCTAAATGCTGTTCTGATATCCCTGCCAAGGCAAAACGCTGGCTGATATTGAGTAATCAAGTCGTTAATGCCGTTAGAATTCTGCGTTTTCCTTTAAAAGTCGCTCTGCCATGCATGGTTAAAATATTATCCAAAACCATCACATCGCCTTGTTTCCAGGGGTTGGAGACGGTATTTTTTTCTAGAACATCAAGTATATGATACAAATCCGAGCGAGATATAGAGCTTCCATCGGCAAAGCTGACTTCATGCAATCGCGTTAAACGGCGAAAATAGACCAGCTTGACCGCAAGAAACCGTATTAACCCCAGGAGCCTGGGGTTGAAATCATAAAGATGTGCTTGATTAAACCAAACTTTATCGCCGGTGATTGGATGTTGAGCAACCGCAGGTCTTCTGTGCTTTATTTCAATCCAGTCTCCTTTCAGCCATTGCCATTCAATACCAAGGGTTTGACAATAGCGTTCTATTTTATCCTTTTTGTCGGTTTCAAAAACTTCAACCCAGGATTTATGGGACCGCGCAAAATAATTTATTAAGTCCATCAACCTGTTTTTATGATAATAATGCGAAATATAAGTTAATCCTTTATCCTGAAAGCGCTTAACCACATCAGCATTCAGTGATTTATAAATTCTCCTGCATCGGCGATGACTGTTTCCCCTGGTATTCAGGTTCAATTTCACAAAAAAAATAAATATGAGAAGGGTAGCTGTTTAAATATGACAGCTCCTGATGCAAGGGAATATAAAAAGTAGCTGGCGCTTCTGTAGAAGTGTAAATATGCTGTATAACGCTGTCGCGAGGGCTATCGCCGCCTATATAATTAGCAAATTGGCCTAGCTCAAGGGTTTTAATACATTCAGAAAAATGCGCCGCATGCTTTAAGGGAAAATCACGAAAGATCAAAGCCCCATTTTTTAACAGCAGTTGTTTGAACAAGGGTGTATGCTAAGAAAGAACCGATTTCCAATCGGCATCCATATTGTTTAAGCGGATGATGGTGGTGGTGGTGGGAAATCCTGTCTGTATATGAAGCTCGTCCTTTATATAATCTCATTGTTTTGTTCAGCCCATCTTTCTGTTATAAATATACAACGCCAGCCTCTCTCGCAGGCGCTTACCCAGCTCTTCTGCGGCATAGGGATCCTGGGCTGTGATTAACTCCCTGTCTTCTACGACCTGACTTAACATAGGAAGGAATTTTTGCTGGATGACAGCCCCCCTTCGTTGCAACATCTTTGTTGGATAATCTGCCATATGCCCATCCAGGGTTTTAAAAAATGGCATGTTTTCAGCCATCCAGTCTTCAAACAGGGTGACACAAGTCATGGTGTAACCATCATATATCCATTTTCCCTCATGTTCTGGAGCAGTTGCCAGTGCGGCGACCCCATGGCAAATGGCTGCCGTGGGTTTTTGTTGCTGATGGAAATGGGAAACCAGTTTCGCTGTATCCTGGTTGAGTTCATTTGATTTGAGCCAATTGTTAAAAACTATATCCGTCATTGGCGCATGACCGCCCGGTATAAATAAACAGTCAAACGTTTCTAATCTGGCCTTATCATTGATAATATCAGAGGCTTTCTCGGGTGATTCCATGCCGCCATTTAGAAGGGTTTTGTAAAATGCAATGGATTGATTTAACTTTTTTTTGGAAAATTTCCAGTAGAGTAAATGATAGGAGTGCTTATCAATGGTCGGTGGGTTGCCGTCTGGAGAAATTAAAGTAAAATGATACCCTTCCTCATGCAAAGGTATCAATGGCTGAGTTAATTCACCAAGAAATACACCCACGTCACTCGTCCCGCCTTCCTTTAAAGGCAGCTTGTTTGCAGAAGACAAATACACAAGTACTTTAGCCGTTTTAAGCATCATAAACTCTGGTTAAATGATGAATTCAGTATAAGTGTAGCAAATGCCGCAGCAGTTACTAAGAATCAGCCGTTAAAAATAATAATACTCCCCAAAAAGCGCGGGAATAATCTCTTTATTAATCTGTACTATAATTTACTGAGATAAAGAAATTGGAGATAGAGCATGTCAAGTGACTCAGGAAAAGAAAAAATAAAGGATCCAACGGCGATTCATGAGTTTTATATGTCAATTCTTAATGGCATTCCAAACGGCATCTATTGGATTGATATAAACTGCCAACTACAAGGCTGTAATCAAGCATTTGTGCAACTGCTGGGCCTTGATGACATCAAGGACTTTAAAAACACACCATACTATCAAATGAAAGATATCGCCCATTGGCCAGACAAATGGGTGGAGCGATTTAAACTGGATGATATGCAAGTGATCTTTTCAGGTAAAGCACAATATAATCAAGAAGAACCTGCCTTAGAAGACAGCAACGGAAAAAAAATATATTTTCAATCGACCCGGATACCTGTTTACGATCATGCAAAAAATATTACGGGTTTAATTGTTACATTAACCGATATCAGCTCGCAGAAAGCAAGTCAAAACGAGTTGAACACCAAACCGGTGAATGAGGTTTCTTCAAATGACATAGCCTATGATGGTCATTTACCTAACATATTAATGATTGAAGATAATTTAATTGCCCAGTGTGTTGAAAAGGCATTATTGACCTCACTGAATTGTCAGGTGGATATCGCTGAATCAGAAGCTAATGCAATAAAACTCTTCGATCCAGGAAAGTATGATTTAGTATTAATGGACATAGGTCTTGAGGAAACGTCAGGCTATGCTGTGGCAAAAAAACTTCGACAAATAGAAAAGGATACAGAATACCATGTACCCATTGTTGCACTGACCGGCTATGATGCGGATGTCGTCAAAGTGGATTGCCAAAAATACATGATGGAAGGTGCTATCACAAAGCCGTTAACCAGTCAACAGGCTGAGCAGCTTATCCAGCACTATGTGTATCACTTGGATATTCCCGTGAATGGTTTAAAGCAAAATTAATGGCAGGCCTGGTCAGTGCAAGCCAAGCGGTTTTAAATTAACTGCTGATTGGTTTCTGGTTGTTCAAGCAGTAATCAATCAGTTGTTTTTTCGTCTCTTGCATAACAAGTCGCAATTGGTGATAGAGCAGCTCCAGCCAGTCCTCTTGCCCTGATTTAACATACTGCTCCAGGTATTGACAAGCCATTTGCAAACGAACCGTACCCACATAGACTGCAGCCCCTTTTATTTTATGACTGATCTGTTGAATAGCAGTCCAGTCATCTGCCATAAATGCGCTGTTTAGCGTTTCTGATTCTTTCACCAGGTTTTCATTGACCATCAGTTCGAAAATTTTGATCAGCTCCTTTTTGCTGCCGATGCCAGGAAGGGCCGCCTCCACATCCAGTACGGGAAACGCTTTAAGATCAAACAGCGCCGCAGCAGCAGGGCTTGGGCTCTCGATTGGTTTTACATTATCAGTCTCTTTGGAGTCCTGGTTATCCATCACTAACGTATCAACGATTTCTTGCATCATGGTTAAGCTAACCGGTTTGACAAACACACGGTTCATACCGGATTGAAGGCACTTCTCGGCTTCAGCTTTCCCGGGGTGCGCTGTTAATCCTACAATTGGCGTTGGTTTTTTATTGAAAGAGCGCTCCCAGCTGCGAATGCATTCGGTGAGCTCTATGCCAGACATGCCTGCTAAGCCAATGTCTGTGATAATTAAATCAAAATCTAATTTTTGAACCAGTTTAAAGGCAAATTCTGCCTCATTAGCGGATAAAAAAAGGCAGCTGCAGTCACTGGCTGCCTTTTCAACCATATATTGGGCAACAGGATTGTCTTCTATCAATAGTAAATAAGGCTTGATTTGATTTTTATCCCGGCTAATCCTTGGCGTATCGGTTGATTTGTTATCCTCTGGAGCAATAGTCAAATCATCTGCTTTAGCCGTTTTCAATAATAAATCAAAATAAAAGGTCGTCCCTTCATTGACTTTGCTTTTCAGCTTAATGGCACCACCCAGCTGTTGGGCATAGGACTGGGCAATATGAAGCCCCAAACCATGCCCTGTATGAGCGCCCTTATAAGAAGGATTCACCCGATAAAACCTGTCAAAAACTTGAGGTTGCAAGTTATCAGGAATACCTATGCCGGTATCGGATATGTTAAATCGAAGCCGAATGAAATCATCCACGGACTCCAGTAATTTAACAGTGATTGCCACATGCCCTTTATCCGTAAACTTGATAGCATTTCCAAGAAGATTCAGGATAATGCGATGCAATTTTTTACGATCACTGGCAATGTATTGAGGTATTTGCTCCTGCACATCGACTTTTAAATCAAGGTTTTTTAATTTAAAGGTGGGGCGTTCAAGCTGGGCAATGTCCTCAATACAAGCTCTTAAATCAAAGGTTTCCTGGCGAAGCGCATTATCATTTACATTATCGGCTGAAATGACCTCTAAAATACCGTTCAGCAAACTTAATAATTGCTGTCCGCTTTCATTAACCCAGGATGCATATTGTTTTTGTTCAGGTTTATCGATAGTTTCTTCCAGTACTTTGGACATGCCAATGATGCCGCTAAGAGGTGTTCTTATATCATGGCTCATATTCGCGATGAATTCCGTTTTGGCGTGATTTGCAGATTCCGCTGCTATTTGGGCATGACGTAATGCATCCTCCATTCGTTTTCGCTCGCTGATATCTATAGATGTTCCAATGGAGCCAATAATCTCTGAAAACTCATTTTTAAGCGGGATTTTTATGACATAAAAAGTAATCGGTTTGTTATTGGTGGTTGTGACCAGCTCTTCGCCCGAGACGGTTTCTCCAAATTCAATCACTCTCTTGTCATTTTCAGTCAAAATATCTGCATTATTAGACCATGCCAGTTGATAGTCCGTCTTACCGATGACGTCTTCTACCGAGTTTAAGCCCAACAGTTTGGCAACGGCCTCATTACAGCCGAGGTATTTTCCTTCACGATCTTTCCACCAATGATAGCCAGGTATCGAATTGATAAACAGATTAAGGCGGGTTTCTACATTTTTCAACGTTTGCTCATTGATTGCAGTCTGGGTTTTATCTTTGCCAAAGAGAAAAGCACCGCTGATTCTCTCTGAAGAAAAAAGAGGGATCATCCGCCAGGAAATATATTGTGCAGTCAATTTTTGAGCATCTTTAGTGCCGACATCTTCAAAAAGTTCATCTTTTGCTATATCATCTGTCAAAAAACTTGGATAAGACAGATTTTTTTTAATGCAATAGGCAAGCAGTTCCTGATGCATCAGATGTTCTATACTACTGCCTAGATAGGATGCTGCTGCAGCATTGATATAATTGATTTTTTTGTTGGTATCGAGTTCGATGACAATATTATCGTCATGATAAAAAACATTATAAAGCGTATTTTTATCGATAATCTTATTGTGAGACTTGTTTGTCGACATAATTAAACCTGATTTTTGAATGACATAAAAATAATTGCTGTACCGTCATTTACCTGATAAGTATAGAACATTCAACATTATTTGTGATATCTAATTAATAAAGAGGAATTTTCATGAGTTTATTCGGAAAAAATTTAATTTGCACGCAAGATTGGGCATTTGATGAGCTCATGATGGTTTTAGACTTGGCCGTTAAGATGAAGAAAAATCGTTTCCATCAGGATTGGAAAAACTTGTTGGATTCAAAGACATTTATTATGTTGTTTTACAATTACTCACTGCGCACCCGTATATCTTTTGAAGCAGCAATGCAGGAGCTGGGTGGACATGCCCAATTCATCACGCCCTCCATGATGCGTTTACAAACCGAAGCCGAAGCCGGTGAAACGATACAGGATGCAGCTCGGGTCATGTCCCGATATGCCGCAGGGATTGGCATACGAATCGCAGAATCCGCCGTTCCTTTCTATGGGGCGGGTGATCAGTTAATTAATGAATATGCCAAATGGGCAAACGTTCCCGTCATTAATATGGCCGATGATCATTATCATCCCTGCCAGGGGCTGGCTGATATTCTGGGTTGGACTGAGAAATTCAGTGAAAAGAAAGCCGCTCCCGATTTTGGGGGGTTAAAAAATAAAAAACTCCTTTTAACCTGGGCGCATGGCGGCATGGCAAGAACCTGGAGTAGTGTTCAGGAGTCTTTGTTATTAGCTAGCCGTTTTGGGATGGATATTACCATTGCACGACCCGATGGCTACGATCTTGATCCGGCTTTGTATGACGTTGTTTCTAAAAATTGTGCAGCCCACGATGCTTCTTTTACCACAACCAATGATCCTGTCAATTGTTATGACGATGTGCATGTTGTTTATAGCCGAAACTGGATGTCGCCCAATGCCTATCAAGATAATATCTTTCAAAAAGAGACGGAAATCAGTCATGCCATGCAAAAGAAAGAATGGATAACAACTGCTGAAAAAATGAAACGAACCGACAATGCGTTGTTTACGCATTGCATGCCTATAGACAGGGGGTTTGAAGTGACCGATGAGGTGGCTGATAGCGACAACTCGGTTATCTATAACGTTGCGGAAAATCGGCTACATGTTCAAAAGGCCATTCTTGCTCTAACCATGAGCCAAGGCATCAGGGTATAAAATTCCGTCAAGATAGTTTAATAGAAAACCAAACATCGTTTCAGAGGGATCATAAAGTTTGATGCTTATGGTTTCCTCTGCCAACGTCTCTCTTAATGCATTATAAAAATATGAAAAATGGGTGCAGCCAAGTATCATGATATCAATCTGTTGTTTTTTTAGCATTTGGCATTAGGGTATCAAATCATAGTTGAAGATAATGTCCTCTGGAGACATTCCTTTTTCTATGGCATTGACGATAAATAAAGAAGAAAACCCCGTCACAATAGCCTGTGGATTTCCGTTAAGAATGATTTTTTCAATATGGCCCAGGGATTGACAGTTTGCAGCCATTAAACCCATGGCATTGTATTGATTCGAAATATGCGAGTACGTTTCCATGGGAGTGAAGATGGGTATTTGGAAACCAGCACGCACTGCCTCTAAATCAATGGCTCCACTAAGCGAATTACAATATATAAATATACTGTTACAGCCTTGCTGGATAAGTTCCACTATTTTTTTTTCGACCTGATCAGTTAACTTTTTGGCAGATAATTGCAAAAGGGTTTGATCGAAAGGATTCTCTGAAATACTGGACGCCAGGGCAGGTATATTTTTAGAATTTAAAAATTCCACGCCAAGCTTCGTATCAAATGACGTTCCGCCAATGACACCGACAAGCAGGTTGTTTTTTAAAGAATTTTCTTTAATATATATGTAATTAGAACTCAATGCTTATTCCTTTACGAAGTGGATGCCGCGGCATTATAATACAAGACACCCACTGTGATCAAATAATAGTCAGAGCAAAAATTCCCAGTCTGTTACCTTAAAATGATGCTGAGATTTAAATAGTGTTGCAGAACGCTTCCAGTCTACCTTCGGTCTTTTTATCTTATCTGAATGAAGAAGAAATCGGTATCAAATGGGGATCATTTTAAACAAAAATAAGTCACCATCTCCGCGAAGGAGGCGATCCATGCGCAAAATTAGCACCATGCTATACAGCGTATAGGTTCTTGTCTACACAAGAATGACAAAATTAAATGCTTTGGTTTAAAAAATCAGTCAGCTTAAACCAAAACATGCCCATTCAAAATTTCATAAAAAAGATCGCAGGAATGAAGTTTCTAATATAAACTATCTAAACAATGAATTTTTTTAGATAATCGGAGAAATGGATCTTCTATGTTAATTTTAGCGATCGTTTTATTTGTTATTGCCGCCATCTTTGGTTTATTTATTTTAAAAGCCATCTTAAAGGATAAACCTACCCCCAAGTTCTTTGTATACCTGCATGGACCGGTTGCTGCAGCGGCGATATTGCTGGTCATTATATATATGTATACCAGCGGCGCCTCACCATTATTACTCACAAGCTTAACCTTATTTATTCTGGCAGCCTTAGGCGGATTAACCCTGCTTACCCTTGATTTAAGTAAAAAACCGATACCAAAATTGCTGGCTTTGCTTCATCCGGTCATTGCTCTGGCAGGTTTAATTACCTTGATTATGTATGTTTTGCAATAAAACCTGAACCTGAAACAAATTCAATGATGTAAAGCGGGCAAGATCTGTGTGACATCCTGTTCACTCGGTACTTGTTTACTTTCGTCATAAGCTGGGTTTGATAATAAATGGACGGTTGCTTTTATAAAAATACCCACTAAATTTAAAGAACGATTCGATAAGTGGATGATAGTCAAATGGACAAGAAAGTCAAAATAGCCATTATTGGTGCAGGAACTGCTGGGCTGTCAGCTTATAAAGAAGCATCAAAATATACAAAAGATATTCTGGTTATCGACAAAGGGCCTTTAGGTTCAACCTGCGCGCGGGTTGGCTGTATGCCTTCAAAGGTACTCATTCAAGCCGCAAATTTTTTTTATAGCCGGCATCATTTTAGTCAACAGGGCATTGGCGGCAGTGATAAACTGACCATTCATATCCCAGATGTACTAAAATATGTGCGCTCCATGAGAGATCAATTTACAAAAGGCGTCGTTGAATATACAAAATCATTAGATCAACAATTCCTTTGTGGAGAAGCACGATTCATAGCCGCCAATACCCTAAAAGTGGGCGAACAAAGGATTACTGCAGATACAATTATCATTGCTAATGGTTCTCATAGCATTATACCAAAAGATTGGGAAGCGTTTGGTGATAAAGTATTAACCAGCGAAACAATTTTTGAACAAAATAATCTTGCGGCAAACATTGGACTCATTGGTGCAGGCAGCATAGGTCTGGAGTTTGGACAGTCTTTATCACGCTTAGGTATTTCTATTTCTGCCTACAACGCCAGTCCATTTATTGGTGGATTATCCGATCCGAAAGTCAATGAAGTTGCAGTAAACATTTTTTCCAAAGAATTTTCTCTTTATTTAGATGAAAAGGCTACAGTCGTTAAAGAAAATGATCATTTAAATATTCAAGCCAGCAAGCAAACACGGGTCAATCAAGTGATTGCAGCCATGGGAAGGGCGCCTAACCTCGAGGGTTTGGGGTTGGAGGATTTGGATATTAAATTAGATGCTCAAGGGATTCCGGAATTTGACCCGACAACAATGAAAATAAAAGATCATTCTATTTATATTGCCGGCGATGTAGATACAGTAAGGCCTTTGCTGCATGAAGCCGCAGATGAAGGACGCATCGCTGCATATAATGCCGCCCATCAAATCCAGTGTTTTGAGCGCCGCATCCTTTTACGCATATTATTTACAGAGCCCAATATAGCCGTGGTTGGCAAAGCCTATAAGGCATTGGATGAAGGCAGCTTTGTCACTGGTGAAATTGATTTCTCGGATCAAGGCAGAGCAAAAATCATGTGCCTTAACAAAGGCCTGTTACGAGTGTATGCGGATAAAAAAAGCGGTCTGTTATTAGGCGCCGAACTCATCGCGCCTGGAGGAGAGCATCTCGCGCACTTGCTAGCCTGGGCCATGGACATGAAATTAACCGCATTTGATATATTGCAAATGCCTTTTTATCATCCTGTCATTGAAGAAGGCCTGCGCACAGCGCTTCGCCAAATCACTAAAAAAGTTGAGAATAAAACCAGCGCCTTTGATTTAGCGATGTGTGACAGTGAAGCGATACATTGTTAGGCATCACAGGATTGCAATTCGAGCCGCGACGGAAAACTTAGATGCAATAAAATAAATCGATGGAAACGACACACTAGTACACGATACCTGTGGAAAGAAGCAGAGCTACCATAGCCGTATTTGAAAACAAAAACTGAACATTTAATGCCGTCCTAACTTTTCCGCTCCCTAACGGTCGCGGCTCGGATCTCCTACGCAGAGATTGTGCGTTTTAATGCAAACGCCGTGAAGAGGTATTCCGATTCCTACAATAAATAAAAAGTATCTGCTATACTCATTTGCGTGGAAAAAAACCATTTCACATAAACCATTACATGGAGTTTAAAGATGAATAACAGGGAAAAATTTATTAAATCGGCTATTACCGGGGTATTGGGCTTAACGGCTGCAGGCATCATGATGGCTTCTACTCAGGCCATGGCAGCTGAAAAAGGAAAAGAGAAGTGCTATGGTATTGCCAAAGCCGGGATGAATGATTGTGATACAGCCACCACCTCCTGTGCCGGCACTGCAAAAAAAGACGCGCAGGGTGATGCCTGGATTTATGTACCTGAAGGAACCTGCAAAAAAATCGTTGGTGCCTCCCTTAAGCCCCAAACCAATGACCATTCCAAGCAAACCAATAGTTAATGGCATTCCGTAATAAAAAATCGTTAAAGCCAATCTCTGATTTAGTTGGGGTTGGCTTGCGTAGTCAACATTATCAAGAAATACTTGATAGGCTTCCAAACATAGGATTTTTAGAAATTCATTGTGAAAATTATTTCGGCAAAGGGGGCAGACCGCTTCATTACCTCGAGCAGATTTCCCAACAGTATCCACTAAGCTTTCATGGTGTGGGCCTGTCTCTGGGTTCAGCGGATGGTCTTGATAGTCAACATTTAAAAAAACTTAAAAATTTAGTCACTTGTTTTAATCCTGTTTTTGTATCCGAGCATTTATGCTGGACCTCGATTGGCGGGATGCATTTCAATGATTTATTGCCCATACCTTATACTGATGAAGCACTGGCTCTCATCATAAAACATGTTCAACAGGCCCAGGATTTTTTAAAACGAAATATTTTAATAGAAAATATTTCTACTTATATGGAATATAACCACAGTGTCATTCCCGAGTATGAATTTATGATGGAAGTGGTCAGTCAAACAGGCTGCGGCATTCTTCTTGATGTAAACAACCTTTATGTCAATGCAAGCAATCACCATTGGGATATCACCACCTACCTGAGCAAAATTTCCCCAGGCGCTGTGGAGGAAATACATCTTGCCGGTTTTACGAAAAATGACTTTGAAGAAGGCTCACTGCTTATCGATACCCATGATAAACCCGTGGCTGCGGCCGTATGGGAAGTGTATGAGCAAACCATTCAATCTATGGGCTTAAAGCCGACACTGATTGAGTGGGATAAGGACCTCCCGGAATTAGAGGTGTTACTGGGTGAAGCAGATAAAGCAAGGAAAATATTAGAACATGCCAACCTTATCCCTGCATGAAATACAACAGTCTTTCAGACTGGCTATCTTAAAAGATGAACAAACAACGTTTCACGCCTGTATAAATAAAAATGGCCTGGATGCAAGCCATCGCTTGCAAGTGTATCGTAATAATTACTTTATAGGTTTGACGGACGCCTTGGAAAGCATTTATCCCACCATTCAACTGTTGGTTGGCGAGAATTTTTTCAAGGCCACTGCCAGGGAATATATTCGCCGTCATCCCTCAGCTTCTGGTAATCTTCATGATTTTGGTGAACAATTCGCCCATTTTCTTACGCAGTTTCCTCCAGCGCAAACATTGGCTTACTTGCCTGAAATGGCGGCGCTGGAATGGGCAGGGCACCTGGCTTATCACGAAAAGGAAAGCCCGGCCTTTGATTTACAGAAATTAGCCACTGTTCCTGAAAATGACTACGGGAAATTGAAGTTTCAACTGGACCCAAGCTGCAGTCTTTTTTCATTTCATTTCGCGATTCTGACCATCTGGAATTATTGTCATGAGAAAAATGAGGCGCAAGACAATTTAAATCTTGATTCAAAAGGCGAAAATATCCTGGTGATTCGTAGACAAACGCAGGTTCATTTTGAATTATTGACCCTGGCTGAATGGACCATGTTATCCGGATTGCAAGCGGGTCTCTCACTGGAGGATGCATGCGCTGCGGCTGAAGATACGCAACCGGATTTTGATATCAACACTTCTTTACAAACTTTTTTATTGAATGGCACGCTAAGAGATTTTAATTTTTAATGGTGATGTTCTTCAGGCCAAAAGAATCAGCGCAACTAACCTGGTAAGGATAGACTTGCATCTCGATGAGTTTCTGAAGTATTTATATGAACAGCTGCCCATCTTGATTTGCATTGAAGTTAATCAGTTAGCACAATCTACTCCCTTCTCCCTTGAGGGCTACCCTGTGGACAGATCTCTGTATAAACTCTAACCAGTGCAGGGCGGTAGGTTGGGCCTTGGCCCAACAATCCAGTTATTAGATTTGGATTTGTTTAACGAACAATAAGAAGCAAGATCAAATGCCATATTTGAATTTTGATGAGCCGGTTAGATCCAATGCCTCTCTTTTTACAAGAATTTTT
>JAGXGR010000116.1 GCA_024636645.1 Legionella sp. | reverse complement strand
GCTCTAGGCTGCTTATGATCTGAGGGATAGTCACATCTTTATGCTATAATTGATTTTTGTAAATATTTTTTGCAATATTTTGATTGACTGTCCTTAAAAAAATGAATGAAACCCTCAAAACAGAAAATGAATATTAAAACATTCCTTCGTGACCTGACCACCGAGCCGGGTATTTATCGCATGCTGGATGCTGATGGGCAAGTATTGTACGTTGGCAAGGCCTCCAATCTAAAGAAAAGGGTCAGCAGTTATTTTAACAAACAGAATCAGAGTGCAAAAACCAGGGCTTTGGTCAAACAAATAACGGGCATTGAAGTGTCGGTGACGCGTTCAGATACCGAAGCCTTATTGCTCGAAAGCAGCCTTATCAAAAGCTTAAGACCCAAATACAATGTCCTGATGCGGGATGACAAGTCCTACCCTTATATCCGAATCAGCGATCACCCGGACTTTCCGCGTATGGAGCTCTATCGTTCCAAAAAAAAACCAAAGAAAGGTTTGTTTTTCGGACCTTATCCTAATGTACTGGCGGTGAAGAAAACTTTAAATACCATCCAAAAAGTCTTTAAAATCCGTAACTGCAGCGACAGCTATTTTAATGCTCGCTCAAGACCGTGCCTGCAATATCAAATTAAACGATGCACGGCTCCCTGTGTGGATTTTATTTCTCCAAAAGCGTATCAGCAATCCGTTAACGATGCGATAAAGTTGCTCCAGGGCAAGTCACAGGAAATGATTGAAGAATTTGAGCAAAGAATGCAGGATGCAGTGAAACGACTGGCGTATGAAGAAGCCGCTTATCTGCGAGACCAGATTAAGAACATGAGAATCGTGCAGGAACAACAGGGGGTTGTGAGTATTCGTGGTGATGCGGATGTCATTGCGATTGCCCACCGCCAGGGTTTTGCCTGTGTTCAATGCGTTACCGTACGTGAAGGACAGGTTATTGCAAGCCAGGCCTTTTATCCCAAATTGCCAGCCGCGGCTTTATCCGATGATAACAGCGATGCGCTAGACGATTTATGGCAGCAAATTTTTACCGTCTTTGTTGGTCACTACTACCTGGATATGCCTGAGCGCATCCCGAAATTGATAATCACACAAAAAAAAATCAACGATCAGGACGCGCTTGAACAAATATTATCCTCTCAAAGAGGCAGTCAATGCCGCATTCAATCAAACCCTCGAGGCACAAACAAGCGATGGCTTGATTTTGCCGAGAATAACCTTCGTCTTGCAATATCAGATCAACAGGCGGCTTCTTCAACGATAGAGGCCCGCTACAAGGCCTTGGCTGAATTGTTAAGCTTCCCTGTACCCATTGAGCGCATGGAATGTTTTGATATCAGTCATACCCTTGGTGAGGCCACCGTGGCATCTTGCGTTGTTTTTGATGCGAAGGGCCCGGCACGGAGTCAATACAGGCGCTTTAATATTGAAAACGTGACGCCTGGAGATGATTATGCCGCAATGGAGCAGGCTATCAGGAGACGCTTTAAGCGCCTGTTAACAGAGCAGTCTCTACCGGATTTATTGATCATCGATGGCGGTAAAGGGCAGGTTGGCATCGCGCATCGTGTATTGGATGCGCTGGGAATTACCTCTGTTAAATTGTTAGGTGTAGCCAAAGGCCCGTCCAGAAAAGCCGGCTGGGAAAAATTAATCTTTCATGATAAAGCAGAAGAATTTACTTTGCCCGAAAACTCTCCCGCCTTGCATTTATTACAACATATCAGGGATGAAGCCCATCGTTTTGCGATTACGGCGCATCGTAAAAAAAGACAGAAAGCCCGCATGGAGTCATCGCTTGAATCCATAGAGGGCATCGGCGCAAAACGCAGGCAAGCCTTGTTGCAGCGGTTTGGAGGCATTCGCGAGTTATCAAAAGCATCGATAGAGGAAATTGCAAAGGTGCCAGGCATTAGTCAGCAACTGGCAGTAAAAATATATCAATACTTTCGCTGAAATAATCTTTGCACAACGCTAAACCTGTTTGTCATTTTGAACCGTTATATTTTTTTATAAACTGGCCAAGCTTTTCAATTTTGACAGGCGGGCAGTAATAATTGCCTTGGGCCAAGGGGCATTCCAGTTCTTTTAAGATTTGATCCTGCTCTTTATTCTCAACCCCTTTTTGCACGACAATTAAATTGAGACTTTTGGCCAGCTTGATGATTCCCCCGAGAAGCAGCCGTGGCTTTTCTTCTTTTTCGATGTTACTCAGCAGATTTTGGTCAAGTTTTAAGTAATTTATTGGCAATTCAGCCAGTTTGGTCAGAGAGATTTGCGGGCTGCCAAAATTATCAAGGCTTAGCATAATCCCATGTTCATAAATGGGCTGTAGTTTATTTTTCAAGTTGTCTATTTCCATGTACATAATATGTTCAGATACATCCAGAATAATTTGATCAGTGGCGATGTCATACTGGTTCAACGTATCCAGCAGGCTATCCATAAAGCGTGGGTCCTTAATTTGTACCACAGAAATATTAAGTGATAGACGTGCTTTGGAAACATCGCTCAGTTTATTTGCAAAATCAGACAATGATTGCTCGATACCCCATTGGCCGATGTTATTGATAGTACCTCCCTGTTCTGCCATGGTGATAAATTCTTTGGGCATGATAAGGCCTTCGTTTGGGTGCTCCCAGCGAAGAAAGGATTCAAAGCCGGACAGTTGATCGTTTTTTAAATCCATGACCGGTTGATAACTGAGATATAACTGATTTTTTGCTGCAGCAAAAGGCAGATCTTTTTTGATAATACTATGTCTTCTATGAGTAACTTTATGTAATTCGTTGGAAAAGACCGTATAGTTATCTCTGCCGGATTTTTTGGCGTGATACATGGCGATATCTGCATGCTTGAGAAGATCATGTGCATTTGATGCAGATTCTGGAAAAATGGCAATACCAATACTGCATGAAATATCTATGCTGTATTCGCCTAGTTGAAAAGGCCTGGCAATCACTTCATTAATTTTTTTAGCGACAACCGTGGACTCATCCACATCGGTTTTATTCAAAACCACAACAAATTCATCACCGCCAAGGCGAGCGATAAAATCATTTTCCCTAAGGCAGCGTCTCATGCGTTTACAGGTGATCTTTAACAGCTCATCGCCAATATGATGACCTAAACTGTCGTTTACTATTTTGAAGTTATCCAGGTCTATCAGCAACAAAGCCAATTTTTGATTTTCTGTTTGATGTATGGCCAGGGTTTTAATCAGTTTTTCTTCAAAATATTGTCGATTCGCTACCTTTGTCAGGGAATCGTATCGTGCAAGGTTCAGTATATTTTCTTCTGCTCTTTTTAACTGTGTAATATCCGTTCCATAAATGATGATCTGGCTGAAATTTTTGACTCCAACGAACGTTAGAAAATAGGTTTTTTCCTGAAAGCTGATTTCATCTCGAAGAATCTCTTTAGACATCTCGGTTTCAGCAATGTCATTGATGATTTTTGCCGGTAGTCCGCCATGTTGTTTCTTCCAGAAATTAATAATGACCTTGCCTTCCTGGTTGGCATAAATAACCTCGCCATTGGGTTTGATTCTTATAATGGGATTGGGATCTTCCTGGGGTATACTGGCCAGCAGTTGCAATTCTCTCTGGATTAATAATTTTTCCACCTCGAGATTAATTCGGTCCAGAAACAATTTAAATAAATTCTTATAAACCGACGTCATGGGTATGGTTTCTTTCGACAGGATAGTTAAAACACCCACAACAACCTGTTGGTTTGCATTGCTTATCGGGCCACCCAGATAGGAATTTATATTTAATTCCTGAAGAAAATCAGCTTGAGGAAATAATTTCTGAACATTATCAGCAAAGTAGGTTACTTTATTTTCAGCATAGACCATAGAGCAGGGCGAATGGACTAAGGAATAGCTTAATTTGTTGATGATGGACTTTGAATGATAAACACTGACAGATTGAGTGATTTTATCATTTTCTATCAGGCTGACCATGGCATAGTCCGCATGATAAGCTTCAGCGCATAATTTGACAACCTCATCAATGATAGCGGTGATGCTTTCATAATTATTGATTTTAGCCAGTGACCATAATACCCATTCAACCAGTTTGAACTGTAAAATATCCTGTAATTTGGCAAAATACACCAGATTACCATCAATCACGGATTGACTCAGGATAATTTTATAAGCCAGGTCGGGTTTTTTGTTTTTATGCCGTGTCTCCACCCAGGTGAATTGCTGAGGAATGCCCTGCCTGGTTAACTGAAAATGCCGCCTTGCTAGAGCCAGCAGGCGCTTTCTCTTAAAGCCGTCAAAAAAAGGCTGTTTCCATAACGTTTGACCTATGATTTTTTCAGGACTTAGATTGAATAGCACTGCCGCCTCATTATTAATATTCACAATGTCACCGTTTTCATTAAAAATAACACTGGCCGCTTCACTGGCATTTAACTTTTCTTTTATGTGCTGATTAATATACATGGCATGTGTTTTTTCGGTTTTTTTACTTTTTTTCTTAGGTTCGAGAGAAGTCATTTAAATCCTGATTAAAGAAGTCCATTATATAAAATATAGCAATAAAATTTATTTTTTGTATTCATGCTAAACTTATTTTATTAATAGCCGACATAAATTATTAAATGAGGTATCAAATAGGCCTTCTTGTGTTTTGCGTCTATAGTTAAAGAAAAGTTATACGATTAAAACCCGAAGTGTATTAATAAATATAAGAAAAATGAGTCATGAGGGGTAGGAAAATGAAAGGACTAATGATAATGACGCTATTAATTCTTAGCGTGTCAAATGCCAGCGCTGCAGAATATTATGGACAGGCGCTTTGTGCTTATCCCCAATACGAGTGCGTGAAAGTAGGAAAAGGGCAGAACTGGAACAAAATGTTTCCTGATCCTGTGCAAAGGGATCTGGTACAGCGTCTGAATCGCAGCTATAACGCCATCTGGTATGGCAAGACGATCGTTGTTCCTAAAAACTTACCTAATCTGACACTTTTTGATATTTCTCCTTTTCCCTTGCAATTAAAGCATGTTGACGAAAAACAAATCATCGTTGATCAGGACAAGCTGGCTTGGGCGGCCTACGATGATAAAGGCAAGCTGGTGAAGTGGGGGCCCATCTCATCCGGCAGGAACCGATGTACGGACAGCAATAATGCCTGTTTGACTTTGACCGGCATTTTTCGAATGTTCAGCAAGGAAAATGAGAACTGCCGTTCAGGTACCTTTGATAATGCGAGAATGCCATATTGCATGTTTTTCTTTAAAGGATTTGCCATGCACGGCTCCAATGATATTCCTGGACACCGAGCCAGTCATGGCTGTGTTCGTATGTTCACTGAAGACGCTAAATGGATGAATCATGAGTTTGTTGACTTGTCCAAGGAAAGCAATAACCATTTGGGAACAAAAGTTATCGTTCGCCCCATCAGAGAGAAGAAATGATGAATACAATATCAGATAAGAAGACGATAATAGGGATGGTGGTGGTTATCACTCTGGTTTTTTCGGCAGGACTTCATGCTAAAAAGGACGATAACCGCGCTCCATTAGGCTGTCATGATACCGGATATAAAAAGGAACTGAAAATATTGAAGCTGCTTCCAAGCGAGGCCGGTGAGCAGAATTCAATGTATTTTGTACACAATAAATTACCTGAAACCGTGACGCTATACCATATGAAAGAAGGTCGAAATTTCTTCGGCATTCATTTAAATCATAAAATACTACCCGATCGCTGGGCGGTTTTTTCAACCAATGAAAAGCAAGTAAAATTTATTTGTACAACAAAGGATAAAAAACTGGATTATGGACGGGTTATTGATTGCAAGGATGCCTTGAAAGTCTGTGAATATACCAAGGTTAAATTTGGTCTTAATAATCGGGGTAATCTCTGGATTGTTAACAGTAATACAAGAAACGGCGCCGTTAGAGAAGTTGTGCGTTATGGAATCATACCCGCGTATTAATACGCCATGTGGATAGGGGAATCTTCATGAAATTTTACAAGCCATGCATCTATTTGATTGCGGCCACATTAAGCCAATACGGTTTTGCAAAAACGGAGTACCAGGCTTATCGTCTGGGCAATTATAATAAGGCATTCCAGACGTTGCATGAGCAGGCAAGCCAGGAGCCCGTTGCCGATTATTATCTTGGCCGCCTCTATCTTTACGGCTATGGCCAGTTAAAAAACAAAGCGCTTGCCCTTCGCTATTTTAAGCAATCAGCGAGCAAAGGCTACCTGCCTGCCCAGCTTTTATTGGCGCGGTATCATCTGCAGGTTTCAAATAATCCAGAGACGGCGTTCAAGTGGTTTAAAAAGGCGGCAGATCAGGGTGATATGACAGCAACAATGTATGTGGCGGGAGCCTATCTTTTTGGTTATGGTACTAAAAAGAATGCAGGGCTTGCCAGACGTTATTATATTGATGCAGCCAAAGACGGCAACGCCATTGCCCAATATACCCTGGCAGAATATTTTCTGGACAGCCGTTACGCTTCTAATCGTAAGCTGGGTTTAATCTGGCTTAAAAAGTCCGCTACGGAAGGCAATAACCCAAGAGCGCAAGCCAGGTTAGGTGAGTTATATCTCCATGGCAAACATGTCAAGACAGATTTATCAACGGCCAGGGAGTGGTTTGAAAAAGCGCAGGCTCAAAATTTTGTTCCTGCGATGACCGCCATGGGTGATTTGGCTATGAAGCAGGAAAATTCGAATCTGGCACTGGACTGGTATTTGAAAGCCGCTGAAAAAAACAATGTTCAGGCGCAATTAAAATTAGCACAAATGTATTTAAATGAAAAAAACAGCTTTCACAGCAAAGAAAAGGGTTTTATGTGGACTTTAAAAGCCGCGCAATCCGGAGCGGTTGATGCCCAAAAACAGTTGGCTGAACTCTATGAAAAAGGGATTGGAACCCTGGCCAATAAGCATTTAAGTGACGAGTGGTTAAAAAAAGCTGAAAAAAATAATAGCGATGAACATGAACCTTCCGCCAGACAATCTCTCGCACTTTGGTTAAGCAATGATACGCGTAATACGCTAACTATTCCCCAATACGAGGCCGGAGGTATTTTCACGGCCTGGAACAATCCTGAGGCTTTAAAAAATTCGATATATAACCAGTCTCCCCAACAAGAGATTATCTCAAAAGAGGATTTATTCAAGCCGCAATTTATCCTGACCCAGCCCAATGAAGTGCCGATCAGTGATTTTTATGATACTTTATCCTCTGTAGATCAGAGCAAGCAGGAAAATCAATGGACCTTTCCTTTATACCCCTTAAGTAAACATTTGGAAGCACAATTACAGGCTAACAGCAATGTATTGCGACATCATGAAGTCAGTCTTCCCTATGCCGATTCATATTATTTGCCAGAGGAGCCGCACACGGATATTCTTGCTCATGGTTCATGGAATGAGGAAATAGAAGACAACTATAATTATCTGGCTATTTTTAGCGACCTATATAGCCGTGCGATCCTTGGAAATTCACAGGCGCAATTTCATGTGGGACAAATGTTTGAATACGGACTGGGTGTATATAAAAGTGAACAACAAGCGATTACCTTCTATGAGAAGGCCGCAGCCCAGCAAAATATGGCAGCACAATATTCTCTGGCACTGATTTATTTAAAGCATGAAGATGATCCGGATTTGTATTTAAGAGGCTTTGAATGGCTCAATGATGCAGCCTTTAAAGGAAATCGCTATGCTCAATATGTCATGGCGCATGTCCTGAGTAAGCACCCTGGCAGCCCAGGCGTTATTAGAACGGATGATGAACAGGCTTTATCCATGCTATACCTGTCAGCGGCCAATGGGTACGGCCGGGCGCAGTACGAATTGGCTGAAAGGCTAACCCATGACAAAAATTCCAACCTGAATGTCGCTATAAAAAATGAGCGAAGGCAATTGGTGCGTCAATTGTATGAAGGCGCTGCAGAACAGGGGGTCACCCAGGCGCTGGTTCCCTTTGCTTTTTTCAATGCAATGGATAAGAATCCTAAAGCCCAAAAAGAGGCATTCGAAATAGCGAAAGTTCAGGCAGATGCCGCCAAGCCTGGTGCGGCTTTATTACTTGGCACTTTATACGATCGTGGAATAGGCGTTGTTGCTGATCAGCAAAAAGCCATCTTCTGGTATCAACAAGCAGATGATAACGCCATAAGAAAATTTATCCTGGGGACTTATATCTATCAAGGCAAAAACTTGTATGAGGATAAAGAAAAAGGCAAGCAAATGTTACAACAGTCAGCCAGTGCCGGTTTTTCCTATGCGCATTTGAATCTGGCCGTTTTAGCTTATCAGAACGACGAACTTTTTCTAGGCGAACTGGTGAAAGCTTACAGGGCTGGAAACAGCAAAGCGGGCATATTGCTGGCTGATTATACCCTTGCTGAATCAAACAGCCTCGATAATCTTGAACAGGCGAAGGCCATTTATACCAAACTGGCTGAAAAAGGCGATCAGCAGGCACAATTAAAACTGGCTTATATGTATGATAAAGGCATTGGAACCGTGAGCGATGAAAAAGCCGCGCATCATTGGTATCAGGCTTCTGCAGAGCAGGACAATGCCATAGCCCAGTACCAACTGGCACAGATGTATCAACTAGGTTATGAAGGCGCACCAGATTACGCAAAAGCCTTGTCCTGGTATAAAAAAGCCGCCGTCAAATTACCAAAAGCCTGGGTGGCTATCGGGTTTATCGAAGAGACAGTCTTTGATCAATACGATAAAGCCACTAAAGCTTACTTGAAGGCCGCTTTAGAAGACAATACGGTAGGTACTTATAATCTGGCCTTGATGTATGAATACGGCAAGGGGGTGCCTGTGGATTACGATAAGGCCCGCAAATTTTATACGCTGGCCGCGAAGAAAGGCTTGGCAGAAGCGGCGAATCAGTTGGCTGTGTTGAATTTTTACGGCCTGGGCGAGGAACGCGATCCGCAAAAAGCGCTGGCATTATATAAAAAAGCCGCCGATAAAGGCGAATCCAATGCACTGTATCAACTGGGATTGTTATCTGAAACAGGTGTTGCGACACGGCTGGATTACCAACATGCCATTAATTATTACAAACAGGCGGCTGAAAAGGGCAATGAGAAAGCCATGATAGCCTTGGCCAGAATGTATCAGTATGGTTTAGGCGTCACAAAAGACAGGCAGGAGGCCATGACTATTTATCAACAGCTGGCCAAACGTAATAATGCCTACGCCCAATATCAACTGGGCAGCTTCTATCTTGAAGGTGTTGCGGGTGAGCGCATGCCGGATAAAGGGATAAAATGGCTTGAAAGCGCCAGAAAAAATGGCAGCACGGCAGCGCAAAAACGCTTACAATCCTTGGACGCACAGTCCCAGGATAAAGTGAGCTATGTGGAGCCGGTGATGATGAACCAGGCACCTGTAATCAATGATCAAGCTGCTGACATGGTTTATCTGGATGCCTTGAGTGAATGGAATCGAGGCGATGAAATTCTCTCAAGAATGATATTTCATCGCTTGATAAATAAATTTCCCGATTATATTCCAGCCAAGCGTGCTTATGAGCAACTGAATCAATCAATTAAAAGCAGAAATTACAGTTAAAATCAGTGGAACACCTGTTATAAGCGAAGGTTAACGCTTGTCTTGACCTTCGCTGCCCTAGTACCGTTTCCATTTAGTTATGACCGGTTGATCCGATCCGAGCCGCGATCTAACCGAGCCGCGCCCGTCAGGAAGCGGAACAGTTGAAGTAGCGGAAAAATTAAGAAGCTCGTTTTATTTTTTCGATTTGTCTCATTTTCTTGAGCAAGGATTACTATGTCGTATTTTATAACAAAAACTGAACAGTTAATGGAGAATTTTAACTTTTTTGCTACTTTAACTGTTCCGCTACTTCAACTGTTCCGCTTCCTGACGGGCGCGGCTCGGATGCTTCGAAATATCCATTTTGTATGACGCAACCGGTCATAACCCCATGGAAACGGTACTAGGAGTTGTTTGATAAACAATCAATTCTGCGCTAGTATACCGGCAGTTTTTTTATTTTATGAGCAGTTGATATGGGGATAACCAGCGAGCAATTTTCTCAAAGAATAATCCTTTCTCGTCAAATGTTATTTAAAGCGCTTAAATCCTCCCCGTTTCAAACGAATGCCGATGGCGCTTCCTTTTTAGAGAATGAGACTGCCGATGCCGTCAATTCCCTGCTGATGGATGATCAGTTGGAGGACGGTGAGCGAACCATAGTGCAGAATAAAAAGTTTTCTTTGCTTCGTTTGCTGCAGTTGCTTTTTAAAATGGAAGATTTACTACCCTTTGAACGCCGCACAAAGGCCTTCAAGCCCATGATGCTGGCCCAGCTGATGGCAGAAAATCTCCTCAAGGAATGGGCCTTGGCAGAGCACGATGATGATTCTGTTTTATATTATGGGCAACGTCTGATTGACGCAGAACAGCAATTTAATCGTGCACAAAGGGAATGTGTGAATCTTTTTATGGGATACCATCAACACATTGCCGAGCAGGATGCAGGATTTCATGCGCTGTTGAAAAATTATCTTGATTTATTGAATGACGCCTTGGGTTTAGAAAAGGATAGCAGAGTAATGAAAGGCTGGGTGGCTTATCTGCCATGGCATGAGCTGTTAATTAGATTATCGAAAACCCTGTTTGCCGCAGAGAATATGTCTACAAGCCCGGAGGGAATTGAGCTTGATAAAGGTCTGATTGCTGAGATAGCACAAGGACTAGCAGAAGATAATCAATCAAGGCTGCGATTAAGAAAAGCGGACTACAAGGCGCTGTCTGCATCGGTACAAAATGAGCTTACCAAGGTATCAACGATTCTGTCTTCTTCCCCAAGACCTATTGCCAGCCCGGCCCATACCTCAACGATGACAGCAGTAAACCTGCCATCAAGGTATATGTTTCTTGCACGGGACAGGAGCACCCGAGAAGAACAACATGTTTTAGGAGACGCAATAAGACCGAACCGGCGTTAACCGGTTCGGGTGTTCTCGGACTAGAGCGACGGAAACGCTGTTAGGCTGCCATTGCCTTGACTCTTGCGAGCAGGCGACTCTTAATGCGGGCAGCTTTATTCTTATGAATCAAACCCTTGTTAGCAGCCTTGTCAATCACAGGCTGTGCTTTAGCATAAGCAGCATGGGCTGCTTCCTGATCACCGGTTTGAACGGTTTTGATAACATTTTTGATATAGGTGCGGAACATTGAACGCGCAGCTGCGTTATGCTTACGCAGTTTAATATTTTGACGGGCGCGCTTGATCGCTGATTTAATGTTTGCCACTTAAAAATCTCCACTCATTTGAGAAACAACAAAAGATCCTAATCATGCACAATGCGTTAGAATTTGTCAATGTTTATCATCAATTGTATGCAGAATAATTTAAAAAAACAACGGATTCAACATGTAATCAGCCAATCGATTGCGAACAGCAATCATGATGCAAGCGCTGCGATTTAATTCCCGTCACCACATCACCATTGAAGGCACACTTACAAACAGCGCTCCTGCGCCGTTCTTTTTTGAAGAGACAGTTTTGTAGCCTTGATAAGCAAAGCGCATCAAGGAAAGCCCCACCTACCGCATCACTTTTTTCATAACTGCTGCATTTATCTACCGAAAAACCTTGATGCGCTCCGCTTATCAAGGCTACAGGGTCATATCAAAGTAGCCTTGATAAGCGAAGCGCATCAAGGAAGCCCCACCTACAGCGTCAAATTTTCCTATAACCGTTGCACTTATCTACCGAATCACCTATGATTCGCGCCGAGGAAAAAAGATAAAACAACGGATTAATCATGGAATTAGCCAATCAATCGCGGATAGCCCTATCAGGATGCAAACTTGCTGACTTGCATGTACAACGGGTCACCATCCATCATATGGGATTTAATTCCCGTTACCACATCATCATTGAAGGCACCTCTGAACAACTTCTGCGCCGTTCCTTTTTTGAAGACATCATAAGCATCAAAATCTATCAAACGACCGGTACCGGTCATTTTCATGGCGAACTGTTAACCCTCACCCAGCAATACATCAAACGCAATGCGTGGACCTGGCAACTGGAAATAGGCTGCTCACTGCATCGTCTGGACAATGAGTCTGGCCATCATTTGTTTGTTGATAAGACAGTCCAGGAGATAATTGAAGCGCTTTTTGAAGAATCTGCCATAAGCTGTCAGTTTAATATCAAGGGCCCCATGGCAAAGCTGCCGTATACCGCACAAGGCGGGGTCAGTGATTACGATTTTTTCATGCGCCTTTGTGTTGAGCATGGCCTGGTGTTCTTATACCGGCATCAACCATCCGGCGCCCAATTATATTTAAGCGATGTGCCTCAAGCTTTTCAATCGCATCATCTTGAATACAACCCGGCCAACGGGCTGAATGACGAGCAACCGGTCATTACTCAGATGACAGGTTCGCAAATCAGCCTGCCGGACCATGTACGGCTCAGGGCATATCATGAAGAAGACATCAGCCGCATTTGGGAAACCATCACCCACAATCAAACGGCAATACCCGGCAGTGGCATTATCAACCTGACTTTGACACAATCCTTGCAAAGCCAAAAAGACTGCGACCAGCGCGCCCAGTTGCTCCAACAGCAACTGGACTGGCAAAGGGAAACCTTTTATATCGAAACCGCTGCCAGCCAATTGCAACCTGGTGATTGCGTTGAGATATTTCAAGAAGGACAAACCAGGCATTTTCAGGTTTTTGATGTCTGTTCCAGCATTGACGAAGCCCCTCAGGAAGCTGAGCCGCATCCCTTTAAACAACAGGCTTATCTTTTAGCATTGACCTCGGTTTATAAACCACCGAGTCATACCACGCGTTTTTACGATCTTGATAGTGAAGAAGGTTATATCCCGCAAGGCTGGATGGCCAGTTATCAAAAGCCACGCCCCTCTTTACAAATGGCAGTCATTGCCGGCGACAAAGACAATCAAGTCCAAATCGATGAGCAAGGCAGGTACCTGGTCAAACCGTTGTTTGATCAAAACAACAGCACCGGGGGCGCACGCGGCCATTACGTCAGGCAGGCGCAACCGGGAGCGGGCTTGCCCAAAGACAAGCCCCAGGGCATGCACTTGCCTTTAACACCAAACACCCGCGTCATTCTCGGGCATCTGGATGATCAGATAGATAAACCATTCATACTTGGTGTCTATCCTGACAGAGAGCAAATCGCCTCGGTGAACCATTACAACCTTGAAATGCTCTCTCTAAAACACCGAAACGGCTCAGGCCTTGAATTCAGCGAAACCAGCCAGAAAACCCAATCCGTCCATTTATTTACCGAAGAAAACGCACACGGCATCAAACTGCAGTCAGACCCGGAAGAAGAAAGCATCCATGCAAAAAGCAAAATGGACATGCATATCCAATCCAAAAAAGACAGTTTTCTTAACAGCAAGCAGGCCAATTTAAACAACAACAACTTTCATTTTGAAGCAGAAGAAGACTTCAGCCTGGTCTCCCAGGAGACAATGGATATGGAATCAGGCGGCAATGTAAGTTTCACCAGCGGCCAGGACTGGCAATTACTGACCCAATCAGGCGAGTTAAGCAGTGAGTCAACAGAAAAGCTCACAGTGGAAGGCAAAAACATTGCCATATACGCCCCGCATATTCAGGGAAAAACCGCAAACGTCCTGTTCCACGCCGGAGAATCCTTAAATTTCACCGCCGCCAAAAGTTTAGGCTTGGAAGTCGGATCAAGTCAGGCGATACTCTCAGATAAAAGCATCGGCTTTAAAGCCCAAAAAATCACCATCAATGCCGGCAGCATTCAATTGCACCAGGGCGGCATGGCCAATAGCGGGGC